>JABMPJ010000060.1 GCA_013203785.1 Lentisphaerota bacterium
GCCTGTTCGTTCCTTCATCAAAAATTCGCGGTTTTCCAGAGAACGAATCTTGCGCTAACGCAAAATCAAAATTGTCGAGTTTGGTCTATGGTCGTCTGTGTCGATCCTCTCCTGTGAGCACTTGTACTCAGCCAACGCTCACTCTGGACACTTATACGCCTGCGCGAAGTTATGTGCAATGTGTTTCTTCAATGAGTCTCCGACGTGAGTTCAATGGGCGGTTTATGCACCAAAACACCGCTACCCTCCCCTCTTCTCACCCACGTTCAGCAGCTCCCACGTTCAGCAGCCGATTCCCCGCTTGACGGTTGGGAGTGGCGGTGCAAGCATGATTTCAAGACAGGGGAGCGCAGACATGACACCGGAGCAGATAAAGATATTTAGAGCCATGTCACCGGCAAAGAAGCTCGATTTGGCGGGACAGTTTCACTATGCCGCACGCCAACTCAAGGCACGCGGCCTACGAGCGCAACACCCTGAATGGACCGATGAACGAATCGAGGCACGCGTGCGGGAGATTTTCCTATATGCCGCAAATTGAGCTCTTCCTGATCTTCACAGAACGTCTGGAGACAGCCGATATTCCCTATATGGTCAGCGGGTCCGTTGCCAGTATCATCTACGGAGAACCACGCCTGACCAATGATATCGACATCATTCTTCACCTCAGGAGTGGCGACGCGCGCCTGGTTGCCGAAGCGTTTCCGTTAACGAACTTCTATTGTCCGCCTGAAGAGGTGATGGCTATTGAAGCCCGACGCAAGCAAAGGGGACACTTCAACCTCATCCACCACGACACAGGTCACAAGGCCGATATCTACCTGTTTGGAGCGGACCCCCTGCACGCCTGGGGTTTCACGAATCGCCGTCAGATTGAAATAGGCAACAAGCAGTCATTGTGGGTTGCACCACCTGAATACGTGATACTTCGCAAACTACAGTACTTCAAGGAAGGCGGTTCCGAGAAGCACATCGGCGATATTCGAGGGATGAAGGAGGTCTCAGGAGATCTCATCGATGAAAGCATCCTGGATCACTGGATTCCGAAGCTTGGCCTGACCGATGAGTGGGCCATCATCGCCAAAGACGGCTTCTGACCTACCCGATTGCGTCGTGGCCGCGCTCGCCCGTGCGGATGTGGTTCCGTAACGAACCGGCCTCACAGGAGTTGGGAGAGTAACGTCCTGGCGGGGACAACGGCCGGAACTCCAAGAGTGAAGCAATCGATGTCTTGGTAAGGGAGGTCCACGACAACCTGCAATGCATGTTCCGCACCGGTCATTGCTTGGAAATACTCAAGCTGTGGCGAAATGGATGTCCGCGAAGTTTTCACTTCAATGAGCACCCAGGGAGCGCCACCCTTTGCGATGAGGAAATCTACCTCACGCTTTTCCTTGGTGCGGATATAGTGCAGAGAATACTCGCCCAATCCGGTGTCGTTCCACCCTGCTACAGCCTTGAGCAGTGCACAGGCCACAAAGTTTTCGTTTCTTCTCCCTGTATCGGGGATGTCAGACCAATCACCAAGATAGATCTTAGGCTCCTTCGCGATGGCTCGGGATATGTTTCTGCTCCATGGACGTAGTGTGAAGCAATAGGCAAGCTGCTGCAGGAGCACGATCCAGCGCTGAATGGATTCAACCGATGCACGTACGATTCGTGCAAAGGATGTGTAGTTGAGGGACGTGGCGGCATTCGAGCGTATCAGTTCCGCCAAAACCTCGATCTTCGCAACGTCATATGCGCCCCCCAGCGTGCGAATATCCTCTTGGAGGAGGCGATCCCGTCGAGTCCGGGTCCATTGTCGAAAGAATCGGCTGTCGGCCTTCTGCAATGGCTGGGGAAATCCTCCAAATGCCAGTAGCGCATCCCAGGTTGCTGAATCGATCTTATTTGGGGGATGGATAGCGTTGGCGGAAAACTCGGGTCTGACAAGTTCCGCTGCGGAGAGGGGAAACATCTGAAGATGGAAATACCGCCCCAACAGGCTGTCTCCGCCCTTGCGGTACGTATCCAATCGTGCGCTGCCCGTGACGATGAATTGCCAATGGAGTTTAGTGTACAGATCATAAAGCCCTTTAATGAAGTTCTTCCAATCAGCATACTTATGGAGTTCATCAAAGACCACTCTCCGAGAAGGCTCCGATCCCATGCGGTCGGCAAGATGACGTTGCCCACCAATGATGTCTGTTCGGTCGCCCTGCAAATCCCAGTCGAAGAACAAACCATTCCCAAGAACGCTCTTGGCCGTGGTTGTCTTTCCAACCTGTCGGGCGCCGGAGAGAAAGAGCATCTGCTCATTGCGCTCGAAATGCTCGGTGATCATTGATTCGTATACACGCTTCATGCCTTGACCAATATCATACAGATCGAATAATGGTCAAGACTGGAGTTCGATACGTCGAATATCAGACAGTACGGCCCCTGAGCCCTACCCGATCGCGTCGTGGCCGCGTTCGCCGGTGCGGATGCGGATACACTCGCCCAGATCGAGAACAAGGATCTTCCCGTCACCGATGTTTCCGGTGCGCGCACCCTTGATAATGGCCTCAATCGTGCGGTCCACAAATTCCGTGTTGACGGCGATTTCGAGACGCACCTTCTTAAGCAGGTTCACCTCCACATCGACCCCGCGGTAGGACTCGTGATAGCCGCGCTGCTGCCCGCAGCCGAGTGCGTTCGTCACTGAGAGTTTGTAGACTCCTTCTTCGTACAGGGCCTGCTTGACAGGTGTCAGCCGCTCGGGCTGGATATAGGCGATAATCAATTTCATGGTTCTCTCTCCTTGGGCGGGCGCACCCAAAACGCTTCGCTGCGCCCACCCCACTGGTGTTACATATTGCTGAAGAACTGGAACCCACTGTAGGCTTCCATACCGTGCTCGCCGATGTCGAGCCCCTTCAACTCCTCCTCCTCACTGACCCGAATGCCGACCGTAAGCTTCAGTACTCCGAAGATCAGGAGACCGGCCGGGAAGCAGACTGCCGCGTAGCTCACCACACCCAGAAGCTGTGTCGCCAGCGAGATGGTATAGGCATCGGCGCCTGATCCCACGACCGTTCCTCCGGCAAACACGCCGACAAAGAGCGTGCCAAGAATACCACAGACCAGGTGGACGGTCGTTGCACCGACCGGGTCATCGAGACGCATCCGGTCGAAAGCAATAACCGAGACCACAGCCACAGCACCGCAGATCAGGCCGATCAAAATAGCCGAGCGAATCGAGACGACGTCAGCACCGGCGGTGATCCCGACCAATCCGGCCAGGCAGCCGTTCAAAATCATGGTGATATCCGGCTTTTTCTGCACGGTCCACGAGACAATCATGGCACCGATAATACCAGCCGCAGCCGCCAGCGATGTGGTGGTCAGGACATATGAGACGGCCACAGGATCAGCCGACAGCACCGAGCCACCGTTGAACCCGAACCAGCCCAACCAGAGGAGGAAGACACCGATCGCGAGGAGCGGCATGTTGTGGCCCATGATGGGACGGGTCTGTCCGTTAACGAATTTTCCCAAGCGCGGACCGAGTAATATGATGCCCGCCAGAGCGGCCCAGCCACCAACCGAGTGCACCAGCGTGGACCCGGCGAAATCATGAAATCCGCGCTCAGCCAACCAGCCGCCGCCCCACTTCCAGGAGCCAACGAACGGGTAGACCAGCATGACGTAGATCGTAGAGAAGATCAGAAACGGGCCCAACTTGATTCGCTCCGCCACGGCCCCGGAGACAATCGTCGCCGCCGTCGCTGCAAACATGCCCTGAAACAGGAAGTCGGTCCAGTAGGTGTATCCCCCGCCGCCGTAGGTGAAGGGCGCCGCACCGGGTCCCGCCATGGTGGCATCCACACCCTCGGCCAACCCGATACCAAAGCCGGCGAAACCGAAAACCTTACCCACAATCCAGCTATCACCCGGATACATCAGGTTGAAACCGACCAGGACGTAGGTCAACAGACCAATCGCCACAATCGCCGTATTTTTGCAGAGGATGTTGACGGTGTTCTTCGGCCGCGTCAGGCCAGTCTCCACCGTCGCAAATCCGAGATGCATGATGAAGACCAGGAACGTGCTGACCATCATCCATGTATTGTTGACCGTGAACATCTCGGCACTAATGCCCGCGCTCTCCACCTCCTCCGCCATAGCCGTGCCGGACGCAAACAGACCCAGCGCCACCACGAGCAGAAGACTTCTCCAGAACAACCTACCCATCATTGTATCCCCCCAATTTTCTACGACTCCCCCAAAATCAACCCACCGCGGATCGACACGATTCTCCGTGCAGCTCTATTGCACGTACCGTGCCACCCCGCTCAAACGAGAACCCCATTATCATACACAATATCTTCATTACGAAAGAGTTACGACCACTCATATATAATACAAACATGATATATATATCAATCTAGAAACAATCCTGTTGCTATCGACCCCCGAGTATGACAAAAATGTATGCATCACATCCAATGGCGAGAGTGAGCGGAGGTCTGACCAATGAGTGATGGGGAAGCGGAGCGGACTCGTGCCGAGCAAGAGCTCAGTGTGCTCTATAAGATATCTCAGCGTATGGCGTTGCAGCATGATGTATCGTCGTTGCTGAACGACGTTATGGACATTCTCGATACGGAGATTGGGGTCAAGCGCGCAGCCTTTGCACTGCGGCGGCCAAACAGCGATGTTTTTGTGGTGGAGGCGGCGCGCGGGCTGTCACGCGAAGAGCAGGAGCGCGGGCAGTACGGCTTGGGTGAGGGCATTACCGGTCGCGTGGCGCAGAGCGGTGAGCCGGCCCTGGTGCCGGATATCTCTGAGGACCCCAATTTTCTCAACCGGACACGAGCCAGGCAGGCCGAGAAGACGGCTTTCCTCTGCATACCGGTCATCCATCAACGCATCGTGATCGGGACCATGAGCATTGATCAACCCAGCGCACCGTTTGAGGAGCTGGAGCATGATCTCAATTTCTTGAAAATCGTGGGCGATATCCTGGCCGAGGGGGTATCGCGTATTCGCGAGGAGATCGAGGAGCGCGAGAGCCTTATGGCCGAGAACCGGCAGCTGCGCCAGCAGCTTGGCGACCGCTATCATCCCAGCAATATGGTGGGCAACTGCAGCAGTATGCGCCAGCTCTACGAACAGATCGCCCAGGTGGCCGACAGCACAGCCACGGTGCTCGTCCGCGGCGAATCGGGCACAGGCAAGGAGCTGGTTGCACGCGCGATCCACTACAGTAGCTCGCGCCGCAACAACGCCTTTGTGTGTGTCAACTGTGCCGCCTTGCCGGAGAACCTGATTGAGAGCGAACTCTTCGGCCACGAGAAAGGCTCCTTCACGGGGGCGGCCCAGCAGCGCCAGGGGCGCTTTGAGTTGGCCAACGGGGGCACGCTCTTTCTGGACGAAATCGGGGATATTGCCCTCTCCGTCCAGGTCCGCCTCCTGCGCGCCCTGCAGGAGCGCACGATCGAGCGAGTCGGTGGCAACGAGACGATTCCTGTTAATGTACGGATTGTCACGGCGACCAGCCGTGACCTTGAGAAGGATATCCGGGAGGGCACTTTTCGCGTGGACCTCTACTATCGGCTCAATGTCTTCCCCATTCACCTCCCCCCGCTGCGCAACCGGCGCTCCGACATCATTCTGCTGGCCGACGCCTTCATTCAAAAATACAACGAAGCCTACGGCAAACAGATCCGGCGGATCTCAACCGCCGCGATCAACATGATGATGGCCTACCACTGGCCCGGCAACGTGCGCGAGTTGGAGAACTGTATAGAACGTTCGGTCCTGACCAGTCAGGACGAAGTCATCCACGGCTACAGTCTCCCCCCCTCGCTACAGACGGCCGACCAGACCAATACGGCCCTCATTCCGCGCGAGGGCGCCAGCCTCAAGCAGATGCTGGACTCCTACGAGCGCGAGATCATCATCGATGCCCTCAAGAAGCATCGTGGCAACGCGGCAGCGGCGGCGCGCGACCTGCAGACCACCGCCCGTGTCATGAACTATGCGGTGCAGCGGCTTCATATTTTTCCAAACAATTACAAGGGTTAGAGCCGTTTAAGTAATATCGTAGCCGATCTTCCTGGAGGGTCGCGCTCTGTCGCGACCGCAGACGCGACGGAGCGCGTCCCTCCAAAATCTGGCGACCGGCTACGGTTCTTCTGAAACGGCTCCAGCGGCAAGCAGCCAAGGGCTGTTGAGGGGTGGATCGTCCAGTGCAACGTCGTACAATAGTGGTGGATGGGTACAATGTGATCCATCGTGTGGGACGATTCAAGCAGCAGATGGAGCGCAGTTTGGAGGCGGGGCGTATAGCCCTCCTACGCTACTGTAGCGAGTGGAGAGCGCGCCGACGGGATGTCGACCAATTCTACGTCGTGTTCGACGGCGACTCGAGCGTGGTCGGCGGCGAGCGCACGGCCTCGGCCCCCGGCGTGAAAGCCATCTACAGCCAGAGCGGTGAAACGGCAGATCTACGTATTCGGAAGCTATTGGAGCAAGCCGACCGTCGCGACTGCTTCACGGTGGTCTCCGATGACAACGAAGTTCGCGAGTGTGCCCGTATTCATCACATGGAAGCGATGAGCGTTGGTGATTTCAGCCGTGTGGCGCAACCAAACCGCGCCACCTCACAACCCAATGGCCACTTGTCGCACGCCAAGACGCGGCTGTCCGTCGACAAGGCACCCCTAAACCCGCGCACGGCCCGAGCCATCAACGACGAGCTCGGACGGCTATGGGACGTCTAGCGGTTCCGGCAGAGAATCGACATCAGCCGGCACCGCGTTGTGCACGGCCTCTTTGTCGGGCATGAGACCGCGCACCCATTGACCCACGGCGGTCATACGATCAAGGTCACGACCACTCAGCATAATCATAACCCCGATGAGAAGGATCGCGAAGACGTTGACCAGCGCGTTGACGAAACGCGGCGGAACAGGGCGACGGAAGATCATCTCCCACAGCGAGAAGACAATGTGGCCCCCGTCCAACACCGGGATGGGCAACAAATTCAGCATGGCGAGGTTGACGTTGAGGAAGCCGGTAAACCAGACCGCCAACATAATGCTCGTCTTCACTACGGCCCAGTAGTAGATCATGATGGCGACCGGACCGCCCACCGCCTGAGACGCGGCCCTTGCTTTCCTGGGCGTCACCAGCGACTTGATGACTCCAACGATTGCCATCGCATGTTCACGCAATTGCTGGGAGGGGCGGGGCTTAATGATGGTATCACGCTCAACGGCCATGATGTTGAATTCAATACCGATGCGCGCCTTGTTATTGGCCACATCAAACGCGGGCGTTACGTTCAGCTCCAGTATCTTAGTACCGTCATCCGTTTCACGCTCCACCTTCACACTGGTGCTCTGCCCTTGATACTCGCCCACGAGTTGGGTCAAGTGCCCCCGACTCAACACTTGAATACCAGCGAATTCTACGATCAGATCACCGGGCAACACCCCCGCCGATTCAGCACTCATGTTGGGGCTCACTTGGTGGACCTTACAGAGATCGCATCCCGACACCCCCTCCAGCGCATGAATCCCCATGAGCCCCTTTACGGTGGAGAGATGAATGTCTCGGCTGGATTCGATACCGGGGCTCCTGACGGATAGGGCCACCTCATTTTCAAGCGCAAAAGCTTCCCTAGCCTTTCCCCATGAACGCACGGGGGTTCCGTTGACGGCCAAGATTTCATCGCCTATTCGCAACCCCTTCTCATACGCCGCCGAATCAGGTGCAACATACCCCACCACGGACGAGCGCTCGGAGGGACCGGCCGGAATACCAACCCAAAAGACGATCCAGGCGATTACAATGGCGAGCAGGATATTCCCCACCGCACCGGCCACGGAGACAATGATTTTACGCCATGGCGCAATGGCTGGCAGCGGCGCTGGTTGCTCTGCTCCCTCGTCCTCACCCTCACCACTGCCCTGCACACGACTCATGCCCGTGGGATCGAGTTGCGGCAGCGCCACATAGCCACCGAAAGGGATGCAGCCGATTTTATAGCGGATCCCGTTGACTTTCTTTTCCCAGATCGACGGCCCAAACCCGATGGAAAAGACCTCGATGACCAATCCCAGCCAGCGCGCGGTCAGAAAATGGCCAAGTTCATGCACAAAGATGGTGACGCCAAACAGCAGAATCAAAATCGGCAAAATCCACAGACTATCAAACAGAGCTAACATTCAATCTCCTCGTGCGCAACAGGCGCGCCTACCAAACGGCCGCTATAATCGCATCCATTTCCGACACGTCAACCAGCATATAGCCAACGGGCTCTGACTCCGACTGGTATCGCGGGCTCAAACGACCGATCCGAGCCCTAACTTCAGGTGAGAATAAACCGGGCATAGAAGTAGAGGACAGGTGCCCCGAATAGCAGGCTATCGAGCACATCCAGCAGCCCGCCCATTCCGGGAACCACGGCCCCAGAGTCTTTTGATCCTGAGGCACGTTTAAGCAGCGACTCGAACATATCCCCCGCCGTCCCTACCAGGGAGAGCATGACCCCCAGGATGACACCATCCAGCAGCCGAACGTGTAGCACCCCAAAATTCCCGCGGGTGGTATGGATAAAAGTGAGGCTGGCAATCAGGGCGAATGCCAGACCGCCAAAGAAGCCCTCCCACGTCTTGCGGGGGGAGAGGCGGGGAAATAGTTTGTGCTTGCCGATGGCCGATCCCACAAAAAAGGCTCCCACATCCGTGCTCTTAACCACAAGGACGAGGTAAAAAATCAACTGTCGTCCGGTATCGCCGACACGTGCGTCCTGCGGGCCGTACTCCCATGTATAGAGCAGGCGCGTGAAGAAGTTGAAGAGATAGGGCACATAAAGAATCCCCAGCAACGTGCAGGCCACCGTGGCGAGCGGCTGAGTATTGTCGCGCTGTGGGAATTGGCGCAAAAAGACCAGAATCATCCCGCCGTAGAGAATGAAGTGCTCCCAGGTCAGGGCCGCCGACATCTTCTCAGCACTCATGCCCATCGTGAAATAGGTGGCGGTGACCATGGCCGCCCCCACGCAGACGCCCACCCAACGGAAGACCGGAATACCAGGCAAATTGAGCAGACGATAGAATTCCAGCTGTGCCAGGGCACAAATGGCTACCAGCAGGAGCCAGCCACCGATCGCAGGCATATGGTTAGCCGCCAGAATCAAGAGGCTCGCGATCAGTGTACCGCTCATAATGCGATGCACCAGGATACGTCGCTTATCCGAAATAGGGTCCTGTGTCATGACACCCCGCCAAATCGCCGATGCCGTCCGGCATAGGAGGAGAGCGCCATCCTGAATTCCTCTTCACGGAAGTCCGGCCACAGTACGTCCGTGACGTAGAGTTCACTGTACGAGAGCTGCCAGAGCAGGAAGTTGCTCAGACGCATCTCACCGCTCGTGCGAATCAGCAGATCGGGATCGGGAACGTCGGGCAGGTAGAGGTGAGCGGAAATCGTGGCTTCATCGATGGCATCCGGCGCCAGTGTGCCCGCCGTGACCTCGTTCACAATGGCGCGCGTGGCGTCGACCAGCTCGGCACGTCCGCCGTAGCTGAGAGCCAGAATCAGCGTACCGGCCCTGTACGATGCGGTCTCATCAACCACTCGAGTAAGCTCCTTGCGCACTGATGCGGGGAGGTCGCCAATGCGACCGGCGACGCGCAAACGCACGTGATCGTCGTGCAGGTCTTGGGCGCGATCACGCAGAAACGTCCGCAGCAGACGCATGAGCCCGGCAATTTCGGCGCGGGGACGAGACCAGTTCTCAACGCTGAAGGCATAGAGGGTCAGATACTTTACGCCCGCTTCGCGGCATGCCCGAATGGCGGCGCGGACAGACTCGGCGCCCTGCTCGTGCCCCTTGAGGCGGGGCAGTCCGCGCTGCTTGGCCCAGCGCCCGTTGCCATCCATAATGATAGCGACGTGCCGGGGAATCTGCGCTTTCGGCTCCTTGCTACTCATGCATTATATCCCAACGCGTAAGGTGCTCTTGCGCTGGGCGCCGACCGACAGGATACCCAGTTTCACACCGGTCAGCTCGCACAGACGGTTGACATAGTCCTTGGCGGCCTGAGGGAGGTCATCGAAGCGTGTCACTTCCGTGGTAGGAGTCTGCCAGCCCGGCATCTCTTCATAGACCGGCGTGCAGCGCTGTAGAATCCGGATATTGTGGGGCACGGTCTCATAGCGCGTGCCGTCGCACTCATAGGCCACACAGATCTTGATCGTCTCGATCTTATCCATCACATCAAGTTTCGTCATCGCCCAAAAATCAAAGCCGTTAATCATGGTTGAATAGCGAGCCACGACGGCGTCAAACCACCCACAGCGCCGCGGGCGACCGGTTGTGGCCCCGAATTCGTGACCCTCCTTGGCCAGGAGCGCCCCGATTTCATCCTGCAACTCGGTCGGAAACGGCCCTTCACCTACACGCGTGGTGTAGGTCTTGATCACCCCCAGTACGCGGTCGATGCGATTGGGAGGAACGCCTGTACCGGCGCAGGCACCCCCGGCGGTGGTATTGGAGGAGGTCACAAAGGGGTAGGTCCCAAAATCGATATCCAGCATGGTGCCCTGGGCCCCCTCGAAGAGGATGGATTGGCCTGCTGCGACGGCCTCGCTCAGGAACGTGATCGAATCACCTATGAAAGGGGCGATAACTCGCGCGGCCTCGGAGGTGGACGCGATAAGGGCGGCCGTATCTATGGGCTCGGCACCCATCGCGACCAGAACACGGTTGGCCTCATCCATGCGCTCGGCCACCAATTGTGGGAAGGTGGGATCCAACAAGTCGCCAATACGCAGTCCCACGCGCGATACCTTGTCACCATAGGCGGGGCCAATGCCGCGCTTGGTCGTCCCGATCTTCTTATCCGGGCGTCGTGCCGCTTCGCGCGCAGCGTCCAGAGCGCCGTGATAAGGAAAGACAATGTGAGCACGGTCACTGATCAAGAGGCGATCACCGATCTCGATGCCCTGCTCGCGCAGCTCGTCAATTTCCGCAGCCAAAGCAACGGGGTCGATCACGACGCCATTGCCGATGACACACTGCTTGCCCTCATGCAACATGCCAGAGGGGAGCAGGTGGAGCACGTATTTCATGTCATCAACTTTGACCGTGTGTCCGGCATTGTTCCCGCCCTGGAAACGGACGACGACATCCACCTCAGAGGTCAACACATCGATAATCTTGCCTTTGCCCTCATCGCCCCACTGGGCGCCCACAAGTACGGTATTTGCCATGCTTCGTGACCTTTGATTCTATTGCATCGTTTCAGATCTTCAGACTCTTCTAGATTGCTGCCAGTACCGACTGCACCACATGGGCCTGCATGTCGTCGGTCAATTCAGGATAGATCGGCAGGGCAAGCACTTCGCCCGCAGCTCGCTCCGCCTCCGGAAAATCACCCGCGCTATAGCCCAGCCCAGCAAAGCACTCCTGCTGATGAAGAGAGAGCGGATAGTAGATATCGCAACCGATGCCCTCTGCCACAAGATGCGCCTTGACCGCATCGCGTTTGGGCACGCGGATGATGAATTGATTGAAAATGTGCGGCTGATCAACCGACGAGTCGGCATAGACCATCGCCGGTGTTTCGACCGGCGTGTCTGCGAACGCGCTGGTGTAGTAGGCCGCATTGCTCCGCCGCCCGGCGTGCCAGTCGTCGAGGTGGCGCAACTTAACAGAAAGCACGGCGGCCTGCAGGGCATCCAGGCGGAAGTTGCCACCGACCATCTTGTGGTAGTAGCGCGGGTTCATGCCGTGGTTGCGCATCTGGCGCAGCCTCTCGGCCAGCTCGGCGTTCTGTGTGGTGACCAGCCCGCCATCCCCAAAGCCACCCAGGTTCTTGGAAGGAAAAAAGCTAAAGCATCCGGTCGTGCCCATGGAACCGGCCCGGCGGGGTCCATCCACGGATGGGTATTCAGAGCCGATCGCCTGGGCGCCGTCCTCGATCACGGCGAGGTCATGCTGTTTGGCCAGCCCCATAATGGCGTCCATATCGGCACACTGGCCATAGAGATGCACCGGTATGATCGCGCGCGGCGTGAGCCCCGCAAAACGGTCGGGCCAGTGGGCCAGTAGCTCGGCGATGGCGGAGGGGTTGATATTGAAGGTCACCGGATCGATATCAGCGAAGACGGGCGTGGCGCCGCAGCGCTCGATCGCGCCTACGGTGGCGAAAAAAGTGAAAGGGGTTGTGATCACCGCATCGCCCGGTCCGATGCCCAGGGCCATGAGCGAGATGATCAGTGCGTCAGAGCCCGACGAAACACCGACGGCCTCAGCGCTGCCGCAATAGGCCGCCGTCTCAGCCTCAAAAGCCGTTACGGTGGGGCCCAGGATGAAATACTGTGCGTCGCAGACCTCGTCCATAGCGGATCGAATCTTCTCCCGCAAAGGGCCATACTGCGCCTTCAAATCAAGCATCGGTACGTTCATTGTGTCTTCCTATCGCGTCTAGATCCGAGCCGTACAGAGAACCGGGGGAATGTCTCACGTTCCGCTGCCTAGGACAAGCAAAGTCTTGTTGGCGGGATTCTCAAAACATGGTCTTTCCCTTTGGCATGCTTCGGTCTCCGGACGCGACAAAGC
>JABMPJ010000061.1 GCA_013203785.1 Lentisphaerota bacterium
CGTGTACGAGTAGGTGTACGAGTACGGAAAAGTCCCGCCAATCACATACTCGTACACGCGAATCTCTTCCCTTCCTTTGTGTCGGGGCAGGAGTAGTCACTATCTGCAAGGACTTACGCAGCCAGAAGAATCAGTCCTGCCGAGTCGCTCAGGCCCCCTGTTCTGCTTGCGTTCGCGCCCCGCTTGTGACACGATCCCAGCCGCCTCGAGGATTCTTCTCGGGCAGATGCCTTCTTTTCCACGCGTCCGGCGGGTAGAGATTTATATAACGCCGGACCAGGAAGAGATGATGAACACACATACACATGTGCGGGCTGACCGTACGGATCACGCAACCACACCGTTACAGGACACGCCGGTCGAGGGCGTCTTCAAGGAGCTCATACCCGAGCTACAGCGCGCCGTTGCGGCCGAGGGCTACGTGACACCCACGCCCATTCAGGAGCAGTGCATCCCGCCGCTTCTCGAGAAGCGCGACGTACTGGGCACCGCCCAGACCGGCACAGGCAAGACCGCCGCGTTTGCCCTGCCACTCCTTCAACGCCTCGTCGCAGACGCCCGGCGACCACAAAAGGGCGCGCCGCGCGCCCTCATCTTGGCGCCGACACGTGAGCTGGCCGCCCAAATAGGGGATAGCATTCAGACCTACGGTCGTTTTCTGCGCATCAACCACACCACTATCTTCGGTGGCGTTAACCAGTTCCATCAGGTGAAGGCCCTCACCCGCGGGGTCGATATCCTCGTGGCCACCCCGGGTCGCTTGCTGGACCTGATGCAACAGGGACACATCCGACTGGACAGCGTCGAGGTCTTTATTCTGGATGAGGTTGACCGCATGCTTGATATGGGATTCATGCCCGATATCAAGCGGGTGCTGGCAAAGATACCGAAGAACAGACAGACCCTCTTCTTCTCGGCCACACTTCCCCCCAAGATGGCCGACCTGGCCTTCAGCATGGTGCGCGACCCCGTGCGGGTCAGCATTGCCTCTGAGACGCCCACCGTTGACCGCATCACGCAGAAGGTCCTTTTCGTGGGCAAGAAGAACAAGGACGCCCTCCTCGTCTCCCTTATGGGCGATCGAACCATCAACAAGGCCATCATCTTCACACAGATGAAGCACCAGGCCAACCGTGTCGTGGCGACGCTATCCGCCGCAGGCATCCAGGGCGCGGCGATCCATGGCAACAAGAGCCAGGGCGCCCGTACCAAGGCCCTGGATGGCTTCAAGCGGGGCCGCTACAGGGTCCTGGTCGCCACGGATGTCGCCGCGAGGGGAATCGATGTGGATGACATCACGCATGTGATCAACTATGACCTCCCCATGGAGGCGGAGACCTACGTGCACCGTATCGGGCGGACCGCCCGCGCCGGGGCCGATGGCGACGCGATCTCGTTCTGCTGTGCCGAAGACCGCTCCTACCTGCGCGATATCGAGCGGATGCTGGGCGCACCCGTTCCGGCCGAGATGGAGCACGCCTTCCATTGCCAGGACTCCTTCACATCCTCCATGCCACCCCCCAAGAATTTCGGGCGCGGGGCTGGCGGTGGTGGAGGTCGCCGCGGCAGCGCCCCTCGTGGCCGCGCCTCCGGTCAGCGCAGCGGACGCGGACGGACGCACAGCGGGCGGTACTAGAGAGCCTGGCCATCCCCACTCAGGCACCCGTGGCAGGACGCGTGCGGTGGGGGGCGGGACGTTTGCCGCCCTTGCCCCCTGGCCCGCCCGACTTACCCAGCCCATGCTTGTGGACCATCTCGCGGTACTTGGGCGTCTTATAGCGTTTCTCGCTCTTGGCTTCACCGACCGTGGTAATCCGTACGTCGCGCCCCTTGTAGCCCGCCGTTCCCAGCGTGCGCCGGACGGCCTCGACATCCTGAGCGGCTACATCAAAGAAGGCACTCTTCTTCATAATCTCTATGCGCGCGACCGGGCCATTTGTGGCCCCGGAATGAGCGATCAGGCCGGTCAACTTTTTGGGATTAAACCCATCCTCTTTACCCAAATTGATCGAGAGGCGAACGCCTGGAGGGCCTGACGGACGGGGAGACGCCTGGGGCGGGGCGGGGCGCGGGCGGGGCGGTCTATCCTCACGCCCACGTGGCTCTTTGCGAGCAGGTCGACCCCGATCCTCACGGCCGCGCGCCTCCTGCCGAGCGGGGCGCGGCGGCGGGGTCGTACTCAGATCCTCGGCCTTGCGGTAATAATCGAGCAACTGGCCGAACTGCAGGGCGACGAAACGGGTAGCGATCTCCTCCGGACTCATCCCCGCCACCGCCGCGTGAATGTCGGGCAGGAAGGGGTCAAGCTGACCCTTGGGAATCTCAACGCTCTTCATACGCTCGACCAGACGCAGAAGCTGAGCCCGACAGACATCAACCCCTGTGGGCACCTCACGATGCACAAAGGTCGTCTTGATCATATGCTCAATACTGCGCACCTTGCCCTTCTCGCGCATGTTGATAATAACCACAGAGGTGCCGCTCTTGCCCGCCCGGCCGGTCCGACCGCTGCGGTGGGTGTAGCTGCCCAGATCATCCGGCAAGTTGTAGTTGATGACGTGCGTCAAGTCGTTGACATCCAGGCCGCGTGCCGCCACATCGGTGGCCACTAAAATCTGCAGGGCCTTGGAACGGAATTTCTCCATGACGCGGTCGCGCTGGGCCTGGGTGAGATCGCCGTGCAACGCATCCACGTTGTATCCGTCGCGGATCAGCCAGTCCGCAATGCCCTGCGTATCCTGGCGGGTCCGACAGAAGACGATGGCATACATACCGGGATAGATATCGGCGATCCGCTTGAGGGCGCGATAGCGGTCACACTGATGCACCACGTAACATTCGTGCGTCACGTTCTCGGCACCGGCATTGCGCTGGCCAATTGTGATCTCCTCGGGATCCTTCATGTAGTTGCGCGAGATTGACGAAACCCGCTGCGGCATCGTGGCCGAGAAGAGTAGCGTATGGGCGGTGTCGGGGACTTCGGCCAAAATGGCTTCGAGGTCCTCCTGAAACCCCATGCTGAGCATTTCGTCTGCCTCATCCAGGATCACGCGTTCGACGCCGCGCAGGTCGGCCCGCTTGCGGCGCAGGATATCGAGCAGGCGTCCCGGCGTAGCCACGATGATCTGGACCCCACGCGCGAGGGCGGCCAACTGGGGTGGAATCGGCGTGCCCCCGTAGACCGCCACCATGCTGATGGCGGGCGAGCAAGCCGCAAAGGCCTCCATGTCGCGCGTGATCTGGACGCAGAGCTCGCGGGTTGGACAGAGCACGAGTGCTTGAGGCGCACGCTTGGCGTGATCCAGCATGGTCAGAATGGGCAGACCAAAGGCGGCGGTCTTCCCTGTACCGGTCTGGGCCAGCGCCACCAGGTCGCCCCGGTTTGCAAGCAGGCGGGGAATAACTTCAGCCTGCACCGGGGTCGGCTCCGTATAGCCCATACGCTCGATCGCCTGGAGGATGGCCGGGGAGAGTCCTAATTCTTCAAATGTCATGTTGGATACCTTGCAGGATCTGGGGTTGTGAGATACGCCACCGACCTTCACTCCTGCAGGAATATCGGAATGGCATTAAGGTGTGCGGAGTGTGAGGGCTGCAGGGCCAAATGTCAACCCCTTCGGCTGGCGCAACGGGTCCGACGCCGTGGCCGACCTGACCGAGTACGGTTACACCGCCCTGACCAACACGGACACCGTGGCCACCGGCGACCGCCGCCCTCGCACCATGACACGTAAAGTCGCCCCGCGGTCGGGGTCAGCCGCGCGGTCGGCGCGGTCGGGGTCGGCGCGGTCGGCGCGGTCGGGGTCAGACCGTAATAAATAAGGTTTGACGTGTCGCGGGGTGGATATAGTGTCACGCCATGCCTCGGAAGCTGAGAGTAGAATACGAAGGCGCCATCTACCACATCACGGGTAGGCTGGTGGGCTCGTGGCAGGAGGGTGATCGGGAGCTGTTTCGCGATGACTCTGACCGCTGGCGCTTTCTCGACTCGCTTGGGAAGCGTGTGGAACTGTACGGTGTGCGCTTGCACCACTATGTAATGATGGCGAACCACCTGGCTGTCGAAAGACCACAGGCGAACTGTTCGGCATTCATGCAGTCCCTCCTTACATCCTACACGGTCTACTTCAATCTGCGGCACAGCCGGCACGGCCATCTGTTTGACGGTTGCTACAAGGCCAAGCCGGTTCAAGGGGACGCGCATCTGCTGGGCGTATCAAGTGGCCCGACGGTGACCCCACTACTCTCGCGCTATCGTCACATGGTCGCCGGGGATCGCCGCCTGAGAAACCTCGCAGATTCGTGTGAGACCGCTTTGGAGAGGGAATCTTTGGAGCATTGCTAGCCAGCAAACATTATTTATTACGGTGTGACCCTGACGGCTTCTGACGGCTTTGGTGTGACCCTGACGGCTTGGCTTTAAGACTTTTTTTGGGGGGTCGGCATGTTTCCGACCGTTCGAAATCGAGGTCTTTCAACGGGATCATTCATTACTGTGTGGCTCTGCGGTGTTGACCCTGCGGTGTTTGTCTTCGGCGGCCATTTGCCGCTGAAACTGGAAAAATAGCTATAAATGGACGTTGCGTTCTCTCTGTGAGGGGAGTACCCTTCCTCGAAATACATCCGGTTTGATCTTCTCCTCGGTTAGCAATTCTTAGACCTGTCTTAGTTTTCCCTGCCATTGAAGACCTCACAACACCGGTCTGATCGGAAACGGCTTTGTCTCTTCAGCACATCCGTTCAGAGCAGAAAACCAATGGGCGAAAGCTCGCAGTAACTGAAGAGACAAAGGAGAAGCAGGATGCCACAAGGTACAGTAAAATGGTTCAGCTCTGAAAAGGGCTACGGGTTCATCGAGCAAGAGGGTGGAACCGATGTGTTCGTTCACCAGAACGATGTGAGCGGCGCGATCCTCCAGGAAGGTGACCGCGTGCAGTTTGAGGTGGGAGAGGGTCGCAAGGGCCCCTGCGCCAAGGACGTCAAGACTGTCTAGCACATTCTTGGAGCCAGTCCGGACGCTCGCGTCCCGGACTGGCTATTTTTTTTGCCCTGATCCCTTGAGCAGTCGTCAGCGCGCCAGACAGCTGTATCCGGCCCACACCAACCCACGACCGTGGGCGTAGCTGTGCTCCCATGCACCCGGTGCCACGTCAAATAGGATCCATGGCCCCACTCGCGTTTCGCGCACGCTGATCTCTGCCCGCGCAAGCACCGCGCGGCAGAGCCGTGCGCTGTCAAGGCCAACGACCATGGCCGACCAGGCATACAGCCGCAGCGGCTCGCTCTCCATCGCCCTGTCCACCCGCTCTTCGGAAAGGGGTTCCAGTTGGCCGGCCAACCAGCGATCGGCATAGAGATGGCGGACGTCGCGCTGCTGCAACACCTCCCGCAGTGCCGAAACATCGGCAGGCGTTGTAGCGCGCGGGGCGGACGGTCCCAACCACTGCACTTCAGCAATCGCCCCCACCTCTCCCTCCTGCGGCGCATAGAGGACCAAGCGTAGGCGGGTCACCTCGCTCGCCGTAAACTGTCCCTCCACACGATAACCGTACCCTCCGAAATAGGGCCGCGTGCCCGACCAGAAATAGGTGGTCACACGCTGCCGCGGCACCAGGTCTCGCCATGGTTTACCCACCGCCGCGCCCTGGATCTGCCATGCGGCCGGATAGGCCCCCTCCCCCATACGCAGACGAAACCCGGAGACCGACAGCGGCGCATCCAGCGTGAAGGTGAGAGTCAACTCACCGGTCGAATCGCCGCCGGGCGCCGCCGTGGAGGCCAAGCGGCCATCCGACAAGGCTGCCAGGCAGTCAGCGCCAGTCGCATCGATCGCACTGACCCAGTGGATCGGGGCAATTTCAACCTGCGCGGGCGGCGGCACAAAGCGGTCGTGCAGCCCAAACCCCGCAACCTCGCGGTAACGGCCCTTTCCCTGCGTGCTCGTGAGGAGATCGGTTACACGCCCGTAGTCGTTCAATACACCGACCTGACTGGCACGCTCCATACGGTCGTGATAGGGCCCGTCGTAATCGTGCTCTGGGTCCACGAAACAGACCGCCTCCCCCGTCATAAAATTGAGACCATATCCGCCACGCGCGTCAGCGTAGTCGCTGTAGACCCCCGCGATACCTTCTGCGACCAGTTCCGACTGAAGGGAGCGGACGCGCCCGGTGTAGGCCCCGTCACCCGCGCGCCAGTCGCGGTAGACCGGCAACTGTGCCACGTGCGGTGAGATCAGGAAGAGCAGCGGCAGCCAGCCCATGCCCCAGGCCAGATGACGCCCCATGCTCTCGGTCGCCACTCCCAGCAACAGAGCCAGGAGGGGTACCAGCGGCAGCAGATAGCAGGTCAGCGGGCTACTCGCAAAGGGCCCAAGAGCGATGGCCACGAGGTGAAGGAGGATTCCTGCCAGCGCGGAAAAGATGAAGAGCGCGTTCCCGCGCAGCCCCGCACAGCGCCAGCGGCGCACCATAATCACGATAGCCAGCACCAGCAAAGTCGCCGTCGTGATCCATCCGGCCGCCCGCACGACCCGCTCATGCCATAGACCCATCAGATCCGGTAGTCGTTCGACCATAATGGCCTTCAGGGCCGGAAGCATCGGCCCACGGTCGAAGGTCCAGAACCCGGTCAGGGCGGCCCCGACCTCCGTGACATGCGGAATCCAGCGGGGGGCGCTGGTCAGGACGAACCCTAGCAGTAGATAGATCAGACGGCACGAGAGACTGCGCCGCCCCAATGCGGTGACCCAGACCAGGACCGCTGCGGCGTAACACCCTACGACCAGCGGCGTGGTCCACCATCCCAAACCGGCGATCAGTCCCAGCCAGAGAAAGGTCCAGCGGCTAACGCGAAGACCCATCTGCATCCGGCTCGCGATATGGGTCGTCAGCCAGAGCGTCGTGGTGGCGAACACGAGCATGGCGGCATAGCCACCGCAGCTCCAAGCCAGATAGCGGAAGAAGACGGGCGGCCCCACAACGACCCACAGGAGCGCGGCACAGCCGGCACGTTTTCCACCTGCGGCCCGCCCCCACAGATAGATGACCGGCATCAGCAGAGCGCCCAACAGGGCCGTCCCCAGATTGATAGCAAAACCAGAGGGGCCCAACAGTCGACAGGCCAGCGCACCCACGGCGGGCTCAAACGTGCCCATACCGGAGGGCCCATGAGCGAAAAGGGTCAAGGCGGTACCTTCTGCCATATGATGTGCCAGGAGGGCTGCCGCGTTATGATCGGCGCTCCGGCCGAGCGCCAGCCACCAGGCCCCGACGGCCCGCATCGCCATAGCCGCCACGACAAGAGCAATGGGAACAGTGGCTGAAAGTCGCTTGAACATGCGTCGAAAATGTTATCTGCTGCGCGCGGGTAGTTCAAGCCAAAGCCAGACCGTGACGCCTTCGCGTCCATCCCGGCAACATCGCCTTGTCTAGCGATGCAGGATCAGGCATTCTGCCTCCATGTTTGATCGGGACCTCTATCTCGCGACGCAGCGTCAACGGGTCGAATCGGCCCTCGACGGGTGGCTGCCCGCCGAGGCGGATGAGCCGACGCTGCTGCACCGCGCTATGCGCTATGCCGTGTTTACCGGGGGCAAGCGATTGCGGCCCATTCTAAGTATGGCTGCCGCCGCGGCCTGCGGCGCGAAGGAAGAGCGGGGTTTGCGATGTGGGTGTGCCGTCGAAGTACTGCACACCTACACGTTGATCCATGATGATTTACCCTGCATGGATGATGACAGCGAACGGCGCGGCCAACCGACGGTCCACATCGCCTTCGGCGAGAGCACGGCCGTACTGGCCGGTGACGCACTACAGGCCCTTGCGTTTGAATGGCTGACGATGGTGACGGAGTTGTCGCGTTGGAGTGTGGCGGATCTGGTGCGCGAGCTGGCGGTCGCAGCCGGGAGCCATGGCGTCGTGGGAGGACAGGTAGCCGACCTGGATCTGGGCACCGCCGCGCCCACGGCCGACCAGATTGCCTTCATTCATCTGCACAAGACCGCTGACCTTTTTCGCGCCGCCCTACGTATGGGAGCCATGGCCGCCAACGCAACCCCAGAGCAGGTTGAGGCCCTGACGCGCTACGCCGTTCAGCTGGGTCTCGCCTTCCAGATCACGGACGACCTTCTGGATGCCCCCATAGCCGGGAGTGCACCGACCGAGGCCACCTGCCTCAGCATCTACACACCGGCCGAGGCCCGACAACGGGTCACACAACTGATTGCGGATGCGCACAATGCCCTGATGGGAATGGATAATTCCGGCGTGCGCCCGCTGGCCGCGATCGCGGATTTCATTCCGCTGCGCGGCCACTGATTCCCGCGAGATTGGGGCGTCAAACATTTTCTCACAAAATGCAGCTTGACCGCACCCAGTGATGATGCAAAAAGGGCGGTGACGGAAGAGACTCTTGACTCGCTTGGGGAGACTATGGATATGACAGAACCCGCAGATGCATGGTTTGCCGCTACTCACGAGTGGGTGCGAGTGGATGGAGACGAACTCATCCTGGGCGCGAGCGATTACGTGCCGCTCCATCTGGGTGACATCATCCATGTTGAGCTTCCCGAGCCGGATGATCATCACTACGAAGAGGGTGAGGATTTCATGACGCTGGAGTCGCTTGAAGGGGCGATTGACCTGCATGCGCCCTTGGCCTGCACCATCACGGCTGTCAACCACACGCTGCACCACAAGCCGGAGCTCATTAACGACGACCCCTATGGCGCTGGTTGGCTCGTTCGCTTGCGCCCAGACAACATGGCCGATATCGACGAACTTATGGACTACCATGAGTATGAGGTGGGGCTTCCGTCGGACCCCGACGAGGACTCGTGACCGATCTGCTCATCACGATAGCGGCCATCGTCATCGCCTATCTCCTCGGATCCATTCCTTTTGGTTTTGTGGTGGCTCGCACACGCGGGATCGACATACGCTCCGTGGGCAGCGGAAACATCGGGGCCACCAACGTCTTTCGCTCCGTCGGAAAGTCGTGGGGCATTCTGACGTTTGTGTGTGACTTCCTGAAAGGGCTCATCCCTGCCCTGCTTTTTTCCCCGCTCGCGACGCAGAGCGGATTTGGCGGCTCATCGACTCTCCTCAGCGTGCTATGCGGTGTGGCGGCCATTGTGGGTCACAACTGGCCTATCTTTCTTCGTTTCAAGGGTGGCAAAGGGGTCGCCACGAGCGCGGGCGCTTTGATTGGGATCTGTCCGGCCGCGGTGGCCATCGGGATCATCACGTGGATCATCACCTTCCTCACGCTGCGCTACGTCTCGCTGGCCTCAATGATTGCCGCCATGGCCATCGCTGTGGCCGCTTGGATCATGCGGCCATCGCAGGCATCCGGCGGGCTGCTGATACCCGTCGCCCTGACGCTTTTGGCCCTGCTGGTGATCGGTCGCCATCATGCTAATATTGGGCGACTCATTGCTGGCCGGGAGAGCCGGTTTAACTTCAAAAAGAAGAGCAAGGGCACCTCATGAGCAGACGTATTTCGGTCATCGGGGATGGCGGCTGGGGCACCGCCCTGGCACTCGTCCTCGAGGGGAACGGTCATGAGGTCACAGTGTGGGGCCCCTTCGAGGAGGGTGTGGCCCCGATCCGCGACCGCCGCGAGAACCAAACCTACCTGCCCGGCATCGCGCTCCCGGACACGTTGGAGTGGACCGCCGACCGATCTGCAGCCGCGCGCGACTGCGATATAGCGGTACTGGCCATGCCGACACGCTATTTTCGACCCGTGCTGGAGTCCTTCAAGGGCCTTTTTGGCGCCGACTGCCATTTTGTCAGTGTGGCCAAGGGACTCGACAAGCAGACACACGAACGCATGAGCGTGGTGGCGCAATCGGTTTTGGAGACCCCCCACGTGGCAGCGCTCTCTGGCCCCAGTCATGCTGAGGAGGTGGCGCGGGGCATTCCTACCGCTGTCGTGATGGCCTCTAAAGAGCATGCGCTCAGCGTCGAGCTGCAGCAGGTCTTTGCCGCACCGCTCTTCCGCGTCTATTCGGCCGATGACGTGGTCGGCGTCGAGTTGGGCGGAGCACTAAAGAACGTCATCGCACTCGGCGTTGGAATGGCTGATGGACTTGGATTTGGCGACAACACACGCGCAGCGCTGATCACACGCGGTCTAGCCGAGATGACGCGCCTGGGCAGCGCCATGGGAGCCAATCCAGCCACGTTTTCCGGCCTGAGCGGCATGGGCGACCTCATTGTGACCTGCACCAGCCAACATAGCCGCAACCGCGGCGTGGGAGAGCGGATTGGCCGTGGTGAGCCGATTGATGAGATCATGGATGGCTTCAAACAAGCCGTTGAAGGCGTGTGGAACTGCGCAACCGCGGTCGAACTGGCCGATGCATTGGGTGTGGACGTGCCGGTGACGCGTGAGGTCCACGCCATTGTTCACCAAGGCAAGCCACCGCTTGACGGCGTGCGGGACCTGTTGGAGCGGGACCTCAAGCGCGAAAGCACCTGAGCACGCCCTACTTGCCCTCTTCAGCCTTGGCCGTGAGCCGCTTTGAGTGCAGCATCTGCGCGATGGAGAACCCCTGACTGACACTCCAGTACAGCACCAGTGCCGATGGCATACTGTAGAACATGAACAGCATGAACAGCGGCATGAACTGCATCATTTTCTGCTGCTGAGGATCGCCGCCCGACGGGGTCAGTTTCTGCTGCCAGAACATGGTCGCAGCCATGAAGAACGGCAGGATGTTGATGCCGCCAGCGGGAAAAGGTATGGCCCCGGCCCACAGCCCTTCCGGCTCACTCAGGTCGGCTATCCAGAGAAAGCTTCCGAAGCGGAGTTCCACCGCACTGCGCAAGACCGTAAAGAGCGCGATGAAGACAGGCATCTGGACCACGATAGGAAGGCAACCGGCCATGGGATTGATCTTGTGCACTTTATAGAGCGCCATGACCTCTTGGTTCATCTTCTGCGGCTTGTCCTTGTACTTCTCGCGGATCTCTTTGACCAGGGGCTGCACCTTCTGCATCTCTTTCATGCTTTGGGTGCTCTTGTGCGTGATGGGCCAGAAGAGGATGCGCACGATCGCGGTCAGCAGAATAATCGCCACGCCGTAGTTCGGTATGACGGCATACAGGCCGTTCAGCGTCGCCAATAAGACACGACAGAGCCAGCGGAACCAGCCCCACCAGGCGTAGAGCATGACCTCGTCCTGGCGTGCGCCGAGCGTTTTGAGAATCGAGAACTTTTTGGGTCCGACATAGTACGCCACGCCCCGCTCCAGCGTCTCTCCCGGCGCGATAACCTTGGACGAGAGGACCACCTCCGCCGAGACCTCATTCACCGCAAAGTGCTCCGCCTCGGGATCGCGCGCGGCCTGCAACATGCACGAGGTGGCCGGCTCTTCGGGTGCCATGATTTGGACGAAAAACTTGTTCTTGGCAGCCACCCATGTCTGGGGAGTTGCGACCTCCTGCGAGACGGTGAGCGGCATCATATCGATGGGCATGCGGTTGCGAGAACATCCGCCGCTGGAGCCCCCGAACAGTTGAGGAAGACTCTTCAGACCACCGCGTGTCTTCTTCCACCAGTGCTCGCCCTTGGCCCATGTCTCTACCGATGCCCCGCCCTTGTCCTCCAGTGTATCCAGCCCCAAGTAAGTCTGCCCGCGCGTGCTGGCCTTGGTCTGTATGGCCTGCATGGGGCCCAGAGCCAAGGCGTACTCCGGAAGGGCCACGGGAGCCTCACTCCGGTTGATAAAGGTATCCACCATCTTGAGGCGGTAATGATCGCCCAACTCCAGGCGACGTTCCAAAACCAGGCCGGTCGCGTTCGAGCATGTGAGCAGAACCGCATTGCCCTCGGGCGCATAGCGCAGTTCATAGTCACGATCGACTGAAAACCCAGCCAGCCCCACCAACGAGAGAGCCGGATGGCTGGAGAGATCGAGAATGACCGGTCCACTGTCTGACGCAACGGTCGCCTTGTACTCCGAAAGCTCAACCCGTGTGACGCCCCCGCCCCACGATGAAACCGTGATGCCGGTAATCGCATTGGTCAGCAAGAGGGTTTGCTCGGGTCGCTCGTGCCGGACGGGCTCTTTTGCGGTGGCAGGCACAGCTGCCGCTGCGACGGGCGCTGGCGCCGTCGTCGGTGCTGTGTCGGACGCCGCAGTCAGTACCCGAGGTTCAACGCGGTCGACCCGATTGGAGCCCGCCACGGCTGCCGCGCTGGCGGCGGGGGGCGCAGGCGGATTGAGAAGCGCCTGGCGGCGCTGGTAGTACCCCCAGCCAAGCAGTCCAAGGAAGAGGAGAACGACAATAGTGATATCTTGTTTATTCATGAACGGTTAGTCCTTGTAAAGATGGTGCCTCTGGAACCGGATCGTACCCACCCGGATGGAAGGGGTGACATTTGCACAGCCTGTAGAGGCCAAGGCCCAGACCTTTGACGACGCCAAACCGATGGACCGCATCGGTACAGTAACGTGAGCAGGAAGGGTGAAAGCGACAGCGACCGCCCAGAAACGGCGAGAGCAGGAGCTGGTAAGCGCGCAGCAAGAGCAGCACGACCCTCTGGGCCCCAACCTCTAGGTATCGGACCGCCTCATTCATTGTTACGCTCCCTCTTCCGATCGGCGAAGCACACCGCAGTGGCGCGCCAACTCAAGCAGCTCTCTCTCCACGGCATGGCGTCCCGCATCCATGATCGCTCGCCGGGCCACCAACACACAGTCGGTGTGCGGATCAAACCGTTCCCGGTTCAAGCGGAAGGCCTCCCGCAGCAGCCGCTTGGCGCGTGCGCGATCGACCGCACGACGAAAGGTACGCTTCGAGGCGATCACCCCCACACGTGGCGTGGAGGACGATCCTGAGTCGATCCAGAGCACCTGGTAGCGACCGGCACGGCGCCGATTGCGGGCAAAGACTCTCTGGTAGTCTGAGTTGAGGACGATACGCTGTTGACGAGAGAAGCCCTGATCGGTCTCGGACTCCCGTATTGGCGTCAGGTCTGCGTGCGGCGTTCCTGCGACTTCGCCGACATCACGCATACTCAGGCCGATAGTTTAGCACGCCCTTTGCGACGACGTGCTGCAATCACGGCGCGACCGCCGGGCGTGGCCATGCGTGCGCGAAAACCGATCTTGCGCTTGCGCTTCAGGTTAGATGGCTGGTATGTGCGTTTCATTCCGCGATATTCCCGTTCTCAGTTGTGGTCAAAAGGCTGCGGACGATAGCAGGTTCTGACCGAAAGTCAAGCGCACTGAGCCCCCCAAAAGCGCTAATCCAGCGCCTTACTGAGGACCGCCTCGCTAATCGACCGCCCGTCCACCAGCACGGGCGCGTTGCGCGGGCGCCAAGCCCGTCGCTTGGCTGTCGCCACCAAGTAGTGCCCGCGCGTAAAAAACAGTAGCAGATCCAGCTGGCTGGCAATCCAGTAAAAAGGCCCGGCAACCATGTAGGTGACCCGAATCCTGCGCGGCGATTCAGGCAGATCTGGGGGAATGCCATCCAGGATAAAGGTTACAATGGCATCCACCAGTTCGACAAAAAAGCGAGAATATGAGCGCAGATTGTGTACGTCGAACCCATGCTTCAAGATGCTAAAGAGCTGCGCTTCGCTGTAGCCCGTGAAGTCAAGGCCGGGACTCTCACGAATAGTCCTCAGCATGGAACGCAGCCCCCGCAGCAGTGTATAGGGCTTATCGTGATGCACATTGGCGATCAGGCGGCCGTCCGGCTTGAGGACCCGGTGGCACTCTTCAATGAAAGCCTCGTCGGCGTGAAAGGCATCCATCCCCTGAAAAATAACGACGACATCGAAACTCTTGCGCTTGAAGGGCATGGTTCGATCGGTGAGCCGATGCACATTCTCCTCAACGGCGAGATGGAGTGAGGACTCCGCTTCGGCCGTGAGAACGGCGCTGTGCCATTTACCGCCCTGCTTGCGAAGCAGTCCACTCAGCGCGCCGTTGGGTGATCCGACATCCAAACAGGTCATCCCATCCAAGTTCCCCAGCAGCCTGATGGTTTCATGCAGGCGCAGACGCAATGGCACGGAGTGCCGGAACTGAAACAGTCCCGCGCCCATGGCTCTGGTCACAGCAGGGTTCTCTTGCGACATCTATCCTTTACTCCTTATGGCGCGGCATTATAGCAGTCCGCATGGAGTGGTCAAGCATGGGGAGGGGCAAACGCTCGGCAGCAGTTAGTGGGACGATAGCGCATGCTCAACGGCATCCACTATGTCCGTGCTATGGCGCACCTCTACATAGCGACTGACATACCGTGAGTCCGCCCCCGCGAGCGGGAAAGGGACCCCACCGGCACCGACCTCACTGTAGACCACAACAGGAGTCGTTGCGGTCGTTGGCATGGCATGCAGTAGCGCCGCGACCGGGCCTCCGTTCAGGCCCGTGAGAAGACTTTTGAGGACGACCACATCCGGATGATGGCTCGGCGCCACCTCCAGGACGGCGGGACCCGAGTTGGCCGTCGTCACACGATGCCCCCGATTGGTCAGGGCGCGACGCAGCAATCCGGCCATCTCGACGTCATCCTCCCCCAACAGTACGTGCCTCGCAGCACATGGCCCTGCGGCTGAGGTCTGGGCGGTCATCGCTCCGACCCGTCTGGCGCTGGCGCAAAGCCGGCCGAAGAGGCACGGCTGTGGGGATCCAAGCCGAGAAATCTTTCGTAGGCATTGCTCATGCCGTCTCCGTCCTCGTCAGGACCTATAGCGCGTGCGATGAAGAGCAAGGCCGCCAGAGCCAACAGCACAACGCTGAACCATAGGCCTCCTAGACCGCCCTGATCTGATGGCGTTCTGGAATGTCCCGCCCTCATTGAATCCCCCGTTCAATTCGCTCTCCGAAGGAGCCGACTGCGCCACTCGCCCCAAGTCAAGCCCACCGCTTGCTCTGTGCGCTTCGACCAAATCCATCGCCAGTGAACTGCCTGCCATAATCTCCTAAATGAAAACAGTCTAGAGCGCCCGCCCAAGAACGGCCATAAGGGAAAAGGCTTAACTTCGCTAGGGGAATTTCCCTATGCGCCCTCGCCGGCACGACGGATTCTTCTCTGTTGATAAGGGCTTCGTGGGCAATGACTACTGATGAAATATCCGGCTCTTCGCTACTTTGAATGGGTGCCAGGCACAGGA
>JABMPJ010000062.1 GCA_013203785.1 Lentisphaerota bacterium
AATCTGCTTCGCTGATCTTGCCATAGTCTGTCTCCTTTCACAAGACATACATTCAACCACAAAAAAAAGCCGCTCGCAAGCGGTTTCTTATCCATTTCTGATATTTCCTTCAGTGCTCTTCCACCAATCTCAATCACACCCGCCATAACATGCTGGTTGGTTTCAATGTGAAGAGGCGCCCCACGTTTTCGAATAGCGCTTTGATATGGATGACATTGAAGAAGAGATTGAGGATCAGCTTCGGTGACAGCTCCACATAATTCGGCGTATCTTCGCCATCCGTCCCCTGATGCAGCGTATAACGATGGTGAAATTTATGATGACTCGCCCGATAGAAGTGGGGATTGTAGGTCCAGAAGAGCCAGCCGTAGAGTGACGTCACGCCAACATTGAGCCATCGGCTGGCAAAGACCGTGTTGTGGCTCAATTCATGCATCGCATTCGGCATCATTGAGCAGAAGGTGCCGTGAACGTAGAGCGCCAACGCCATCAGTATCCACTGCCCTTGGCTGAAGGCGTAGTAGGCCAGCCCGCCCGTGAGGGACAGCAGGAGCAAATTGCCGATCGCCATGCAAAGGCCCTTGAAGTTGCTGCGTTTCGTAAAGCGACGCAAATCCTCCGGGCTGATGTCCACCTTGACCCAGTTGACCTTCGCATCTTTCCACTCCGTCAATGGATCCCAGCTTGCCACTTCTGTCATCACCTGCTCCTTAAGAAAAGGCACCACGCCCCCAAAAATTCAGCATAATGCCTCGCTGACTGCATAATACAAGAATAATGAGAAGGATGCTCATCTTTCTTAGGGGTGGGCAGACGGACAGATTGACAAGGCGGGCCAATGCGCGGCATAACCTCTCCCAAAGAACCACGGCTCACCCGGAGAACTCGCCCCACCGGCCCTTGATCAGGTAGGGCGAACTCTCCGGGCGAGCCGGGACGTGAGGAGACAAGCGATGGGGCGCCAACAAGAACGCAGGACGCTGCGAGCCATGATTCGGCTCTACTGCAAACAGCAGCACCAGTCAGTCTCGCTGTGTGAGGCGTGCCTTGAGCTGCTGACCTACGCCGAGGCGCGCGTGGCGCACTGCCCTTTCGGCGACGAGAAACCGGTCTGCCGCAGTTGCGAGATCCACTGCTACACACCCAAGATGCGTGAGCGCATCACCGCGGTCATGCGTTATGCCGGTCCCCGCATGATGGCCCACCACCCCATTCTGGGTGTCCTCCACCTCCTCAAAGCCAGGCGCGGTCGACGCGGCACCCTCCGCGCTTCGGCTGAAGGCGTAGGCCGTGACAAACGGGGCGAGAGCAGCTAGGATCCACGGTCATGAATGTACTTTTTGCCACCATAGAGGGGGCAGCGACAACCTCACCATGGGCGTGGGTATCCGTGGGGTCTGTCGCGCACCTGAGCGCTTTTGGTGCCGTTGTGCTTCACTGTTTGCAACATCGCAAGGAGGCGACGTCAACGATTCTCTGGATCTTTACGGCGTGGTCGTTTCCAGTTGTCGGACCGCTACTCTTCCTGGCCTACGGCATCGACCGCGTACCAGCGAAGGGATGGCGCAAGGACGAATCCAATCGGCGATTCCTCCGGGAAAGAGCGGCCCGCGAGCATCCGTCCATGCCTCTCGCGCACTGGCGGGAGATACGAGCGGCCCTGGCACAGGAACCGTTACCACCTGCGGCCCAGGAGTTCAACCGACTGATGGATACCGTCCTGGCCGAATGCCCGCTGCTAGGGGCCAATCGGATTGTACCGCTGGTGACCGGCGATGAGGCCTTTCCCCTGATGCTGGCAGCGATCGAATCCGCCTCTCACCATATTCATGTCCAGACATTCATTCTCGGTAATGACGCGACGGGGCGGCTCTTCATGGAAGCGCTCAAGAAAAGGGCAGAGGCCGGCGTGGTGGTGCGACTTCTTTTTGACCGGTTTGGATCGACCCATGCCTTGATTGGCGGGCTGATCGCCCAGTACACGCATATACCGAATATGCACGTCGTCGGGTGGACCATGGCAAATCCCTTGAAGCGCCAATTCCAGATTAACCTGCGCAACCACCGCAAGCTCCTCGTGGTGGACGGCCGAACGGCCTTCATGGGTGGCATCAACCTGCAGGCGGAGAACACGACACGGCCCGGGCAACTGCCCGCGCGCGACTACCATTTTGAAATTGAAGGCCCACTGATCTCTGAACTGCAGTACACCTTCTTGCGCGACTGGTACTTTATGACCGGTGAATCCCCAGAGCAATTGCTGCGCGAGGAGTATTTTCCCAGGACCGCGGCCGCAGGCAGCGCACGCGCACGCGTCATCAACGCCGGACCGACATCGGAGATGGAGGTCATGACCGACACATTCTTCGCGGCCATCGGCTCGGCGCGGCGGGAAATTCTTGCTGTGACTCCATACCTCGTACCCACGCCGGATATCCTGCGGGCGTTTCGCGTGGCCGCCCTGCGCGGTGTCACGGTACGTCTCGTGCTGCCCCTCAAGAGCAATCACCTCTATGCCGGCATGGCTGGCCGAGCGCTCTATGACGACCTCCTCAATGCAGGCGTGAAGATCTTTGAACGCCCCCCCCCGTTCATCCATGCCAAGGCCCTGATCGTCGACGATGCGGTGGCGATTGTGGGCACGGCCAATCTGGATGTCCGTAGCCTCCGCCTGAACTACGAAACCAACATCGCCGTTTTCGATGACGAGTTCATCAGCCGCCTGAAGCACTTTGTGATGGAGGATGTGAGCCTGAGCAGAGAACTGGAATTGGATCGGTGGCGCGCGCGTCCCGCCCTACTCCGGATCATAGAGAACGCCTGCAATCTGCTGACCCCAATCCTCTGATCCTAGGGAGAGCTGTGATCTCCAAAAAAGAGGAAGGGAGATCTGTGTGTAGGAGTACGTGTAAGAGGACGAGGGGGTAAACGATCCCCCTTGGAAATTGGAGTTGAGTGCTGGCTGTTGGACAGTGGAGTCTCCCGGTGCGCAGAGGCCTTTTCGGATGCCCTCAGCCTAGACAATCCCCGCCGGCACATGCGCCAGATCGGAGGCGGTCCAATCGGCACCGCTCTGGACGAGCGCTTCAGCCGGGAAACTTGTGGTGAGACCCAGGCACCACGCCCCTGCCGCCTTGGCGGCCTTCACGCCATTGTGGGCATCTTCGACCACCAGGCAGTGCTCGGCGGCGATACCAATGGCCGCGGCCGCGGCCAGGAAACACTCCGGATGGGGCTTGTGATGCGTGACATCACTCCCGGTGATGACCGCATCAAATGTGGTGGCGGGGAGACCAATCTCCTTGAGGTTCCCATCCACCTTCATGCGATCAGCCGCTGAGGCCACGGCTAGGCGGATACCGCTGCTCCGGCAAGTCGCCACAAAATCCAGGACCCCGCCCAAGGGCGGCAGCTTACCCTTGATGATCTCAAGGTACATCTCGTAGGTAAAGACCTTGTCCTCAGGCATCTGCAACGTCACCCCATGCGCTTCGGCCACGCCGCCGAGATAGCGCGTCTCGCCCGTGCCGACGAACGGCAAGAACTCCTTCGGTTGCACCTCAATGCCATAGCGCCGACGGAACATCTCAATCGCAGCGATGCAGATGAACGCTTCGGAGTCACACAGCACGCCATCCATATCAAAGATAACGCCACGGATATCAGGTGAAGCAGTGGTCATGGTTCAGCTTTCTAGAGTTCTCGAATCTTCACTTCAGACCGCAGCGCGGCGGCCAGCAGGGGATCGAACACCGCACTGACAGGATGAGCCGCACTCGCGCTGGCGATCGCCACCGCGTCCGCCAACGCCTCTTCAGCACCCCCATCGCGCCATCTCCCGATGAACCCCGCGAGCAAGGCATCGCCACAGCCGACGCTGTTGCGCACCGGCCGCTGTAGCGCGACAGATGCATGCAGACTCCCCGAAGCGCGAACCAGACAGGCCCCCTCCCCACCGCAACTTAGCAATACCATCGAGATGTGGTCCGTTAGCTGCCGTGCGGCATCCAGCTGCGCCTCCAGGGAGGGCAGCGCATGGCCCACCAGCTCAGCCAGCTCCAGAGCGTTGGGTTTGATCAGCCAGACCGATTTGCCTACCATCTCGCGCAGAGCCGCGCCCGAGCTGTCCACCACCACGCGCGCCCCCCTCTCGATGGACTCGTCAACCAGTGCGCCAAATGCATCCGGTGCGACCCCAGGCGGCAGCGAGCCACTGAAGGCCACGACGCTCCCGGCCCCAACGCGCGCCGCCAGGATCTCACGCAGACGGGCCAGGTCATCCTGACCCACACCCAATCCGCGATCACGCAAATGCGTCTCCTGCCCCGTTGAGCGATCCGACAGCGTGATATTCTCACGCGTGCTCCCGGGCAACCGCACAAACGCGTCCGTGACCTGCTCGCCGAAGAGGGGCTCAAACACGGCCTGGTTGTCCTCTCCGAGAAATCCTGTCGCCACCGACGGCATCGCCATCTGTGCCAGCACGCGCGATACGTTCACGCCCTTGCCACCGGGTGTGCGCTGCGTCGTCTCGCAGCATCCATGCCCGCCGGGCACCAGCCGATCAATCTTGATCAGGCGGTCCACCGCCGGGTTGAGCGTCACAGTCAGGATGTCGCCTGTCTCGGGCATAGGCTTCGCACACAGCGGTTCAACTATTTCAGGAAGACCTCAATCACCGGAATCTCGATCTTGGGCTTCACGATCGGAAGTTGTAGTGTCAGCGTCCCCGGCGGCACATGGCCCCGCATATTGTCGTGCGGCATATCGCTCGTGGCCTCCGTAAAGGAGATCTCGCTCGCGTCGTGCAGGAGCTGGGCATACGCGACCTTGCCGGCCATCTTGGGCAGATGGATATCGCGGAACGGCCAGGCCATCACATGGACGTAGAGACGCTTCAGCTTCTTGTTGTAGGTCAGGCGGCAGTCGGGTGGGGTCGCCATGGACTTAGGTGCCGCACCGCAGTCGTAGATAGAACGACTATTGTAGCGCATCCACGCACCCATTCCCTCCAGCGCCTCACGTGCACGGTAGTCAATCTCACCGCGTCCGGTGGGCCCCACATTGAGCAATAGGTTGCCGTCCTTGCTGACACCATCAATCAGCATCCCCAGCAGTTGTGGAACACTCTTCCAAGAGTACTCATCACGGAAGTAACCCCATGAGCCAGAGAGTGTCTGACAGCCCTCCCACACCAGCGGCCGCCCCTTGTCATCCGTCGGCGTCGCAATGGGCTGGTACTGCTCGGGCGTGGTGAAGTCGGGAGCATCCGGCAGGTCCAGCCGGTTGTTGACCATGATGTTGGGCATCAGTTTTCGGATCGTGTTGAGCAGCTTACGCGACTGCCAATCCTTGTGACCCTTACCATCCTTGCCTGGGTACGAAAAATCGTACCACAGCAAATCGATCTGGCCGAACTGCGTCAATAGCTCGCGCGTCTGGTTGTGGAGATACTCGGCATACTCCTTGATATTCGGCTGGTCCGCCTTGCGCGCCGCGGCGTCATCGCGCTGGGGGTGGATGCGATCGATACCGAACTTGGCGTGATGCCAGTCGATCAAACTGTGATAAAAACCGACCCGCAGCCCCTCTTCACGAAAGGCGTCCACCATCGGCGTCAGCAGATCCTTGCCATAGGGCGTATTGGTGGCCTTGTAGTCCGTATAGGCCGAATCCCACAGGGTGAACCCCTCGTGGTGCTTGGTCGTAATCACGAAATATTTCATGCCTGCCTGTTTGGCCAGTCGCGCCCAGTCGCGGGGGTCATACAGGTCCGGATCAAAATGCTTGAAATATTTCTCGTAGGTCGCGTTGTCGACCTTCTCACGGTGCTTCATCCATTCATGCCGTGCGGCCAGAGCATAAAGGCCCCAATGAATAAACATCCCGAAACGATCCCGTTGAAACCACGCCGTATCCGGCCCCGTTGCCGCCACCTGCTTAGCCGCCATCACTCTCTCCCTGTGGATAATTCGATTAGCAATCTGGAAACCCTACGCCGCACACTGATCCTCGCCAATCCTATTCGCACTCTCTCGATCGCAAATCCGAGACTTCGGCGAGCCGTTTGGCTGACCGCCTAGATCACCACCTCAACACGTATCACATCCGGACCCGTCGCCAGACGCTCCACCTCGTCAGACTCGTCCGGCGGTCTCAGCGTCCGAAGATAGCGGTAGTAGACCTCCAGCTGCAGCGTTGACAGACAGGTGTCCTGTACCCGCCCATCACTGTGCTCATGTGTGCCCGGCGAATCCCAATACCCCATATCGGGCTCATTCGGAGAGGCCCCCCTCAGTATGGTCTGGGCCCGTACTAACTCCTGCGGGAACCGCGCGTTCCACTGGGACCACGCACTGCCCCCCGCAAAGAAGTGGGCTTGCGTCGCGTAGTACCAGTAATACATCGGCGACCCGCCCCATGGCTCCCGCCAGCTAAACGTCGCCTCCTGAGCCAGATAGGCCAAACCACGCCTCGCTTCAGGTTCCTTCGCCGCACCCAGCAGCTGCATGCACGCAACCCCTACCCCCGTCAGGCCGCCCTGTCCCGGCGAGGTGTAGCCGAACCCGCCCTGCGGGTGTGCGTTCTTCCTGAATCCCTCGACCGCCTGGCTCATCGCCCGCCTCAAATCCGGATGGTGCAGCCCGCCCTCCTTCGCCGCCTTCAATGCCTGCACACACCAGCCCATATACGATGTATCGTCTCGCATCGACTGCTTGCAGTTGTAGTCCCACCCCCCGCTAGCGTGCTGCCCCTCAATCACAATCGCGAGCGCCCGCTCTGCCGCCTCTTGCACCATGGGCACCCGCGTTAATGCGAACGCCTCGCACAACGCATACGTGGCAATCGGGTGGCTGTAGTTGTGACCGTCCCGCCCCTTGAACATCCCATTCGCCTCCTGGTTCTCCACCAGCCACTGAATGGCACGCATCACGGTCTCACCAAACTCCTCGGATGCCGGTGTCTCGCCGTGCGCCAGAAAGGTGAGTAGCGCCAGGCCCGTCATGGCCGGCTTTGTCTTGGCCCACGATCCATCCGGAAGCTGCTCCTCTTTAAGCCAGCGCAGCGCTCGCAGCACCGCGCCTTCCGTGATACCCGGCGCCTTAAACTTCAGCATCGCCGCTGCACGTTTCCCAGCATCCCTGTTCTCCAACACACCAGAGAAGGCCATCGGACTCCTCGCCGGCGCCGCACTGAAGAGATCGACCAACTCTACGGGCGATTCCAGTACCTTCGTTTTGACCGGCTCAGGCGGTTCGGTCACCACATCGGCATCCAACATCGCATCGAGTGGCAATGGTTCCGGCGGACGAATGGGATCCAACGTCAAAACGATCGTGGGATCGAGAGGAAGTGGGACCTCCTCCTCAACCATCTCGATGATACCGACATGCACCGGGTCGGGTCGCGCCTTGGCGAGCAGTGAGAGCAGCAATACCCCCAGGATCGGGACCATCACCGCACCCAGTGGCGCCGACAACCGCACCACCTGCAGCCGCGCATGCTTGTTCTCGCCGCTGCCTCTCTCCGCCCGTAGCCCAGCCACCACGCGCGCTATCCGCTGTCGCGGCGATGCCCGCCTGAAGAGCGACATCAATCCATGCCGGGCCATCAACGCACGCAACGCCTCATACTCATTGGGTATCATGATGCCCTCCTCGTTTGGTGAACCAGCAGGTCTCTACCCAATGAACGGAACTCAACTCGAATGCATTAGATTCACTTCCATTCCGGCGCACTCGCCGACCGCAGCATCAGACCCGCGTCGTACGTCGATACGTCGCCGGCGGAACGCCGAGGTGCGATGTGAAGACACGCGTGAAATGGTAACGATTCGTGAAGCCCGTTTCCTCGGCGATAGCCTCAATGCTTTGCGTCGTGAAGACCAGCAGCTGGGCCGCTCGACTGAGCCGCTGCTCCAGGACGTATTGATGAGGCGTCTGACCCACGAGGGTGCGGAATCGGCGCGCAAAATGGTCAGGACTGAGGTGACAGGCAGCAGCCAGCTCACCATTGTCGGGAGGCGACGCAAGGCGACGTGCCATCAGCTCCAGAGCCGGCGCCACGACCAACGGATCATGTAGCAACCGTTCCCACGCTTCACGACCGGGGGCGGGTAGCGACTCGATCATCTCCGCCAGCGCGCATGCCACTGCCCCCTTCAGATTGAGCCGACCCGGCAGGTCCAGATGGCCGCTATCGCGCAGGCACTGGCGCAGCCCCGCGAACTGGTGCTGCAATGCGGAATCGGCGCTGAGCCGAAACGGCCCGGGCAGGGTCTCGCGAACCAGCATGCCCGGCACACCGATAATATCCGCATGAATATAGAAATGCTCCACCGGCCTGTCGCAGTGGCAAGAAAACCTGACCCATGGAGGAATGATGTTGAGGCAGCCAGGCTCAATGGCAAAAATGGCACCATTCGCCGTCACGTGAGCACCATTCCGCGTGTTTAGATACAATCTCCAGAAAGTGCCGCGCACGTCGGCACTGTCCCACTCCCGCGCAATGGTAATCAGATCTACCTTTAGCAGGCGCACCCCAATCCGATCAAATGATCGGTCCGGGCCAAAACGGTCATGAATAGGAGTTGTCACGGTTTTAGATACAAACTAGACGCTTTTGGCTATAGTGTCCAGAACCGTCTTTTTGCATCATATTACCTGAATCACGACGCGAACCTCACACACAGCACGAAGGATCATTGACCATGACAACTGAGACAGTCTCAATCAAAGATATCGAGCTCGCCGCTGAGGGGCTCGACCCACAACAGGCGGCGGCCATCTACAAAGAACAGGGCTGCCTTGTGATACGAGGATTGATGAAGGCCTACGCGCCGGATATCCGCCGCGACATCATGGCTCGTATGGAGGAGGCCATTGCACTCCTCGACAAGGCGGTCAAGGCCGAGGAAGGCTGGTACACACCGGACGGGACACTCTTCCTCCCTGCCCCCAAAGGCTTTGTGCGTGACAAGCAGGTGATGGTGACATCATGCCGCTACAATACGAGTGCCGCACTCTTCCAGTCGGCCATGGATGGCGCGCTCCTCGACATCGCGGAAGCCGTCCTTGGGCCCGATGTGGAACTGTTTATGTCTGGCCAGTGCCTATGCAAGGAGCCTGCTGGCGGACACCCGAAGATGCTGCACCAGGACGCCGCCTATTTTGAGCACCGCTACGAAGGACCCATGGCAGTTCTGACCTACGCCGTTGATACGAACATCGAGCGCGGGGCCCTGCATGTGGTACCCGGCAGTCACAAACTGGGCGTCCTGAACCATGTGGATACGGAGTCGCACCTCGGACTGGATCTCAAGCAGTGGCCATGGGAGGCCGCCGTGCCGATCGAAGGTGAGGCCGGTGATGCCATCTTCTTTCATGTCAAAACGATCCACGGCAGTAAACCCAATTACTCTGATGTCGCGCGTCCTGTTTTCATACACCGCTACCGTGCCGCGGATGACTATGTCGTGCTCTCCGGCACCAGCGCGAGCAATCGCGGCGAGGTGGAGGCACGCAAAGAGAATCAGATGGGCTTCATGGTACGGGGCTTTCGGTCATACGACGCAGGCCGCGCAGACGCCACATAGAGAGAGGAACAGGAATGAACCGACAACTGGCCATTGACACCGTCAACCTGCTGCCAACCGTGCGCCCAGCGCACACCGAGTACAGTCTCGGCTACCACTCGGACTACATTCGAGCGCTAACCGGACAGGAGCCAGGAACGCCTGAGGCATCTGAGGCCCTCGACCAACACTGGTGCATCGACTTCTGCTGGTCCGTCAATGATGGACTGCACTCACAGTGGGCGTCACGTGGTCGAACCACCGAGATGGGGCATGCCACGTATGCGGCCGACGGCTCAGACCAGACCGCCCCCGCTGTCTGCCCCTTCACGGAGCCGGAGGAGGTATGGGCTTTTGATCCGGTGGCCGAGTACGGCCTCCCGGACATGGAGGAACAGGTTGCGGACTACCAGAAACAGGTGGATACGCATCGCGAGACCCGCCCCGATCAGCTCGTTACTGGCGGCTACTACAGGAGCATCGTGTCAGGTGCCATCGCGGCGTTCGGATGGGACATGTTGCTCGTAGCGGCCTCGGAGCCGGATAAGTTCGAGACCGTACTGGACGGCTTCTTCAATTTCACAAAATTCCACATGGACGCCTGGGCCAGCACAGACGTGGAAGTCATCATTCAGCACGACGACTTCGTGTGGAGCGAGGGCCCCTTCATGCATCCTGAATTCTACCGCAACGTGATCATCCCGCGCTACGCCGCACTGTGGAAGCCACTCAAAGAGGCGGGTAAGAAGGTGCTCTTCTGCTCCGATGCACGGTTCGATATGTTCATGGGTGACGTGGCCGAGGCTGGCGCCGACGGCTTCATCTTTGAGCCGGTCAATGACTTCGGCTGGGTCGTAGAGAATTTCGGACAGACCCATTGTCTGGTCGGAAGTGCGGTGGACTGCCGGGACATGACCTTCGGCTCATGGGATCAGGTCAAGGCCACCATGGACCGTACAATGGAGCTCGCTGCGCGCTGCAAAGGACTGGTGTGGGCCTGTGGAAACCATCTTCCGGCTAACATCCCTCAACCCATGATGACGCGCTACATCGACTACCTACGCAACGCATGGCTTGCGGAGACCTGATACTGGCCCTCCTATGGAACACTTTCGCGAACACGTAACCGCCCTCTTAACCCACACACCTACTCGGATACCCTTAACCGAACGGCTTCAAACGATCCCTGCTCGTTGCCAGTCATAGCGCAATCATCAATAGAAGAGCCCACACAAACCCGGAAGCGCCAGTACCTGATGGCCGGCGATTATCAACAAAGGGCGACGACTGGGTGTGATTGAGTTTCGTGGGTGTTGGGTCTGATCAGACCGCGAAAGAGGATGATCTGAGAGCGGCAAGTATGGCGCAGATTCTGGTGGCGTTGTGGAATCTCCAATGCATACCAGCCTGCTTGCAGCGCCTGGCGAC
>JABMPJ010000063.1 GCA_013203785.1 Lentisphaerota bacterium
AATCTGCTTCGCTGATCTTGCCATAGTCTGTCTCCTTTCACAAGACATACATTCAACCACAAAAAAAAGCCGCTCGCAAGCGGTTTCTTATCCATTTCTGATATTTCCTTCAGTGCTCTTCCACCAATCTCAATCACACCCAGCGGGAGGGCGAGAGGGTGCCCCATACACGCGGGGTGACCGCTAGCGGTCTGATGTAGTCGTCCATCCTGCGATCCGCGTATACAGGGGCGCCGGGCCGTGCTAGGGTACGGAGATGGATGCAGAACAGTATACGGTATCGGCCAAGGAGAAGGGGGTAAAGCTCCTGGATTTTCTGGCGCAGCGCCTTGGGATCTCAAATAAGGCGGCCAAGGGCCTCCTCAATGCGAGGCATGTCTTTGTGAATCGCAAACGGATCTGGATGGCGCGGCATGCCCTGAATGTGTCGGACCTGGTTGAGATTGTCCCGCATGATTCGAAGCCCGCTGAAAGCACCATTGCGACGCTGTATGAGGACGACGACTATATCATAGTCAACAAGCCCGCCGCCACACTCTCCAGCGGGCCCCGCAGCCTGGAGGAGCGCTTGCAGCGCGAGGCGGGAGCGAATTGGCCGCGCTGCGCGCATCGGATTGACAAGGACACTACCGGATGCCTCCTGCTGGCGCGGCATGCCGAGGCACTGGCGGCCGCGATGCTGCTCTTCAAACGGCATAAGCTCAAGAAGAGCTACCGTGCGCTGGTCTTCGGAACCCTCCAACTGAAGGAGCAGACCCTCAAGGCCCCGATCGGTGGCGAGCATGCTATCTCGCATGTGAGGGTGCTGGATACCAACCGCGAGGCGACCCATGTGACCGTGCGAACGGAGACGGGCCGCACCCACCAGATTCGCAAGCATATGTCCGGGATCGGCCACGCAGTGATCGGCGACCGGCAATATGGCTCACGCTCCAAGCAGTCCGAAAAGCTGGTGAAGGTGGGACGACAGATGCTGCACGCCTATGAGCTGCAGCTTAAGAGTCCGATCAGTGGTGAGATGATTCGGGCCAAGGCACCCCTACCCCATGATTTCAGGCGGACGCTACGGTTGTTCCACCTGACGTAGGCGGTAGGAGGATCGTGGACCGATCATTCGCTGAAAACACACACCTCAGCGGGAAGATGACACAGGGCGCATCTACGATTCATTGTGCGTGTGTTCAGCATAATCGTAATCCTGCTCGTAATCGTAATCCGAGTACGATTATGAGTAGGATTACGATTATGACGAATGGCGAGCCCTTCGGATCCAGTGCCCTGCACCAAATCGCAGATGCACCCGATTCCTGCTGCTACCCCAATTTGGGGATCTCGTTACGACTTTGTGAATGGATCTGTATGTGATTGAGTGGTTCGGTGTGCGCGCGTTTGACAAAAGGGGGAGCCTCTCACGCACCCACATACTCACATACTCCCCCCACCTCCCCGGGCGGTTTTGATCTTCTCTTTCCAGACCTTCAACGTTGGTTCGAGCCAGTGGACCAGACGAATAAGCGGGAACGGGAGCGTGAACAGGGCCCGACTGGGTGTCTTCTCGGCGTGGCGCACAAACGATTCCCGATCTGCGCAAAGCAGGTCCAGGTAGTCTTCCGTCAGGGCGGGGCGGAGCTGCCCCGGTGCGGGGGCCTCCGTCTGGCTCTTGAAGTGGGCCAGGAGGGCCCGCTTCGGCCCGGCTTGCGCGGTAGTGTCGACTTGGACAATGTAGTTCGGCGAGATGTGGCGCCGCACATCCCCCTCAGGCAGCAGACGCCAGGTGAAGTAGACGAAGTACTCCACGACCTCAATCGGCACGGCCGACGCCGCCGCGAGGGCGCGCACCACGTTTCCGAGCGTAATGTGATCCGGGTGACGATCAAAACGGAAGGGCGTCAGGACCCGTGTCGGGGCGATCGAGGTGATGAGCGCGCTCAGGGCCGCCTGCAGGGCGGGGCGATGCGCCTTAAGGTGCCAGTCTGGAAAGGTCAAAAATGTGATGTTCTCCTTGGGTATACCCGCCGCATTCAGCGCGTCGCGGGCCTCCTGTGCCCGGTCAAAGCCGGGGCAGTCCCCGCGGGTGCAATACACCACATGGATGTCACGCTTGTCCTCGATCTGCAAGAGAGTACCACCGCAGCCCAGGACGGCATCGTCCATGTGCGGGACCGTGATGAGGACGCGGCCCGCAAAGATATCGGCCGCGTCAACGAGGGGTGTTTTCTTACTGCTCATAGCGATGTGGAATGGATTGATTCGTCTATGAATCTAGTGTAGGCAGACAGGGCGTGCCAGATATTTATTGCAGCCTAAGCGGCACCCGGCCGGGGGGCGTGCGCGCCTATGCGTTGACATTTGGGCGCAGGTTATGGGATAAAGACCGCTCATCAGGTGGGCAGGGAGCAAGCATGGACGTATTCAAACAGCCGCGCGTGTCACAAGTCGTATGGCCATGGACCGCACAACTCGCCCCGCCCCCGCCCCCGCCCTCCTGTCATCGCCGCGCCATCATCCAGGCGGCCGTGATGACCGCGATTGCGGCCCTATTATCGCTTAAATACCGTCACGCCGCTATTACAGTCTCTTGCGTGGCGGCCTTCGTGATTTTAAGCGGCTGTTTTGCCTCTAAACTGTTTCTCGCGGTAGAACGCGGATTCCAGGCCTTTGGGCGACTGGTGGGGTTGGTCTTGACCTGGGTGCTCCTGGTTCCCTTTTTTGCCCTGGTCTTCGTGCCGGGACGCCTGATGCTTCTCATGCGCGGCAAGGATCCGCTCAATCGGGCCTTTCCTGACGCGGGCCAGACCGGCTGGCAGCCGCACCAGACACGTAAAGATAAGAATCACTATACGAAGCAATACAAATGAACATACTTGGTGTCAGTGCCTATTACCATGATTCCGCCGCCGCCCTCGTGGTCGATGGTAAGATCATAGCGGCGGCTCAGGAAGAGCGGTTCACGCGCAAGAAGCAGGACTCGAGTTTCCCCATTCGCGCCGTCGGGTACTGTCTGGCCGAAGGGGGAATTGCCCCAGACGCGGTGGACGCCCTGGCGTTCTACGACAAGCCCATCACCAAGTTTGCCCGTGTGCTGGAAACCTACTTCTCCGTGGCCCCCAAAGGGCTCCGGCCATTCATGATGGCGCTACCTGTCTGGATGAAGGAGAAGCTGTGGATCCCCTATCAGATGGAAATGGCTCTCGAAGCGAACGGGTTCAAGACGCCCAAGGAGACCTATTTCACCGAGCACCACGAATCGCATGCGGCCAGTGCGTTCTTCCCCTCGCCATTCAAACGCGCCGCCATTCTGACGGTGGATGGCGTGGGTGAGTGGGCCACAAGCTCGCTCGGTCATGGGGTTGATAACAACGTGCAACTTCTGGAGGAGTTGCATTTCCCCCATTCGCTGGGCCTGCTCTACTCCGCCTTCACCTACTTCACCGGCTTCAAGGTGAACTCGGGCGAGTACAAGCTGATGGGGCTGGCCCCCTATGGCAACCCCACCTATGTCGATACCATCAAGGATAATCTGGTCCACGTAAATCCGGACGGCTCGATCCGTCTGAATATGGACTACTTTGGCTACCTGGATGGACTGACCATGACCAACGACCGCTTTAGCGACCTGTTTGGCGGTCCGCCACGTAAGCAAGAGTCGGATATTACGCAGCGCGAGATGGATCTGGCCAAGTCGGTGCAGGTGGTGACCGAGGAAGTGGTCCTCAAGATGGCCGGTCATGTCCATGCGTTGACCGGTGAGAAAAATATCTGTCTGGCGGGTGGTGTGGCCCTCAACTGCGTGGCCAACGGCCGTCTGCTGCGTGAAGGGCCGTTTGAAAACGTCTGGATTCAGCCGGCCGCCGGGGATGCCGGTGGGGCATTGGGCGCCGCATTGGCCGTATGGCACAATGTAAAAAACCAGCCGCGCGAGGCCGACGACGTGCACGACCAAATGCAGGGCTCCTGTCTGGGGCCGGGCTTTTCCGATGAAGAAATTGGGGCTTACCTTGAGGCCAACGGCTACAAGGGCACCAAGCTCTCGGATGAGGCGTGGGCCCCGACGCTGGCCGGCTTGATCGATGATCAGAAGGTGGTCGGCCTCTTGCAGGGGCGTATGGAGTTTGGCCCGCGTGCACTGGGTGGCCGCTCGATTATCGGTGATCCGCGTTCGCCCAAGATGCAGTCCGTCATGAACCTCAAAATTAAGTATCGCGAGTCCTTCCGCCCCTTCGCGCCCACCTGTCTGGAAGAGCGGGTCAGCGACTATTTTGAGATGGAGGGGCCGTCGCCCTACATGCTTCTCGTCGCACCCGTCAATGCAAAGCGGTGCATCAGTGATCGCGAAGGCAAAGACCTGCCGCTGCGTGATCGCATTCATGTGTTGCGCTCGGACGTGCCCGCCATCACGCATGTGGACTACTCCGCACGTGTTCAGACGGTGAACAAAGAGACCAACGGTCGCTATTACGATCTGATCAAAGCGTTTGAGGAGCGTACCGGATTCGGCATCGTCATCAACACCTCCTTCAATGTGCGAGGCGAGCCGATTGTCTGTACACCGGAAGATGCATACCGCTGCTTCATGCGTACCGAAATGGATGTGCTGGTCTTGGGCTCTTATGTGTTGAAGAAAGAAGAGCAGCCGGAGTGGACCGAAGCGCGTGACTGGCGCGAAGACTACGTGCTGGACTAGACGGCCGCCGCCAGGCGCTTCAGCCCACGTTAGTTTTCTTTGCCTTCCATGGCCGGCCTGCTTATGATGCGGTCCATGAAATCCAAAGTCTCCATCGTACGGACCACGCCGCAGACCGTCCTGGACGACACGCACCGCCTGATGAATCTGGCGGACTATCAGGGGGCGCTGCCCAAGGCCAACGATACCGCACTCAAAATCAATATCAGCTGGCATTTTTTCATGCCGGCATCCTCCTCGACGCCCTGGCAAATGGAGGGTGTCATCCGTGCGATGAAACGGGACGGCTATGACCCCAACCTGATTCACGGCTGCCACAACCGCACGGTCGTGATCGACTCCCATTTCGGCGAAGAGCAGAACAAGCAGATCAATGTCATCCGCAACCACGGCCTGCGTAACGTACACCTCTACGAGGGCGAGGAGTGGATCAATGTGCGCGACGCCGTGGGCGATGTGGCTGACAAGTTTCTCTGTTTGAACGACGTCTATAAAGACGGCTTCATGATTCCAAAGAAATTCATAGGCTCCAACATCATCCACCTGCCCACGGTCAAAACGCATGTCTTTACGACCACAACCGGGGCCATGAAAAACGCCTTCGGGGGTCTCCTCAATGAGAAGCGCCACTGGACCCATCCGGTCATTCACGAAACGCTCGTCGATCTCCTCATGATCCAGAAGAAGATTCACAGCGGTCTCTTCGCCGTGATGGACGGCACCTTTGCGGGCGACGGGCCCGGTCCGCGGTGTATGATACCGCACGTTAAGAATGTCCTGCTCGCCTCATCCGACCAGGTCGCTATCGATGCCGTGGCCGCCAAGCTGATGGGGTTTGACCCGCTCAAGGATATTAAGTTCATCCGGCTGGCTCACGAGCTGGGCCTCGGCTGCGGAGATGTGCGCGATATTGAGATCGTGGGCGATCCCGACGTCCTCAACGAGGACTGGCAGTTCGTGGGGCCCTATAAGAAGATGACCTTTGCCAGCCGGATGCAGCACAGTATCTACTGGGGGCCGCTCAAGACACCGGTCGAGTGGACCCTCAAGACCGTCTTGGCTCCCTGGGCCTACATCGCCAGCGTGCTTTATCACGACACCTACTGGTATCCGGCCCACCAGAAGCTCGTACACGACATCCTGCACAGTGAATGGGGGCGGCTCTTCCACAACTGGGAGAAGCTAGAGATTCCGCCGGACGATCTGGCGCGTGCGGGATGGGATGACGTGGGGGCCGATCCCATGGAACTGAAGCCTGAAACACTGAAGCTGATGGCCAAGTCGATGAAACTGCTCGGCACCTGCATGCGTGAGGCACCCGAATTCGCCGCCCGCAAGCGTAAGAAAAGCGCCCGCATTCACCCCTCCAATCTTATCCCACCCAACTAGGACCGCCCATGCCATTCACGTTTCGCCCCCTTGAGCTAGATGGTGTGATCGCTGTTCAGGCCCAGGTGTTCCCGGATGAGCGCGGCTTCTTTCTGGAGTCGTATAAGAAGTCTGAGTTTCACGCCAACGGTATCGTGGCCGAGCTGGTCCAGGATAATCACTCCCGATCACGTCGGGGCGTCCTGAGGGGGCTGCACTATCAACTCTCCCCGCACGCCCAGGGCAAATTGGTGAGCGTGGTCTCAGGCACGATATGGGACGTAGCTGTTGATGTGCGGCAGTCTTCCTCATCGTTCGGGCAATGGACGGCGGTCGAGCTATCCGAAGCGAAGAAGAACGCCCTGTGGATTCCGGCCGGGTTTGCGCATGGCTTCGTCTGTCTGTCCGAAACGGCGGATGTTTACTACAAGACGACGGCCGAGTACTGCGGCAGCGCCGAGCGTGGGGTGCGCTGGGATGACTCAACTTTAGCGATCGATTGGCCTATCACGGATGTATCCGTCTGCGAGCGCGACCAGAACCTACCGACCTGGGATGCGGCCGATTTCTTTCCGTGATGGATCGACCATCGCAGCGTGATGTGGGAGGGCTAGCTCATGAAGGTTCTGATAACGGGGGGTGCTGGGTTCATCGGCAGTCATCTCGTGGAGTCGTTTCAAGGCCAGGATGACCTCTCCATCACCGTGCTGGATAACCTGAGTACGGGCCACCGGGAGAATCTCGGTGGGTTCGACTGTGAGCTGATTGAGGCCAGCATCGAAGACCCCTGTGCCCTGCGTGACGCCTGCAGGGGCGTGGACTACGTCTTTCATCTGGCCGCCATGGTGAGCGTCGTGGAGAGTATGGACCATCCGGACCGATGCGTGCGAACGAATGTTATCGGCACGCTGAACGTCATGAAGGCCGCGGCTGAAGCAGGTTGTCGTAAACTGATGTTCTCCTCGACCTGTGCGCTGTACGGCGAACCATCCCAGTTGCCGATTACGGAGGCATCGCCCCCTGCCCCTATGAGTGCCTACGCCCTCTCCAAACTGGCAGGGGAGCACCTCCTGGCCATGTATGCCGATGTCTGGAACCTTGATTTTGCGGTCATGCGTTACTTCAACGTGTTCGGCCCGCGTCAGGATCCCGCGTCGCCTTATGCGGCGGCCATTCCGATCTTTATCACCCGCGCACTTCAAGGCAAGGACATCACCATTTTCGGCGACGGGAGCCAGACCCGAGACTTCGTCTCCGTGACCGATGTGGTGCGGGCGAATCGGCTGATGATGCAGACCGGCCGCGGACCGTACAATGTGGGACAGGGCACCAGCGTCTCGATCCAGGCCGTGGCCGAGCAGATCGTGGCAGCCACGGGATCATCTTCCGCCATTGTGCATCTGCCGGCCCGCGCCGGTGAGGTCCAGCACTCCTGCTCCTCAATCGACCGGATCGCTGATCTCGGGTTTGCCCCTCAGGCCGATCTCTCGTCAGGACTCGCCGCCACGATCGCTTACTTCCGCAGCGCGCGCCGTCCCTGATCCCGATGGCTCGCGAGGCCGCTCGCCCCCAAAGGCTGTGTATGAGTATGTGGGTGCGTGGGTGTGTGAGAGGGTAGCAACGCGGAATCCCCGGTTAGGTTCCGATTGATCTGTGCATAGAAGCATGGGAGACTGCGGCATGAATATTTCTGTCGGTGGGGTGGATCGCTCGGCTGATCTGGGGCAGTCAATTGAGGCGATGACGGCTGAGCTTACGTCGCACCCGGCATCCCCCAAGCGCCTGGCCGAAGGCCACAGCGCGCTCTTTCTGCGCAGTGCGGCTGATGAGCGGGATTACCTCCGCATCCTCCTGTCGCTCCTCGTGGCCAAGTGCGGGGCCAGCGTGGAGGACTTTGATGTGCCCCACCGCCCCGGTCGCCTGGGTGCGATTGGCGGCGCACTGCGGCGCGCCCTCTGGAAGCTGCTGCGCTACCAGCATGAGCGGATGACCACCCAGCAGAATTTGATTCGTTCCTACATGACCGCTGCGATGGAGATGATGCACCAGGAGCAGCGGCGTGAGTTGGACGAGTGCCGCGCCCGACTGGCCGCACTCGAGGCGGCTGCCGGGGAGGCGCCCCATGCGCATTGACCAGATTCTGGCCGGCTATGCCGACGGCGATGCAATCTCGATGGAGGCTCGTATTCTACAGGACCTCCTGCGCGGGCGCGGGATTGAGTCCGAGATCTATGTGGATCCTTTGCACGTCTCTGACCCGATGCGGCCGTTGAGCAAGCCTCTTGAGGCTTATGCGTCTCGACCGGGCGACGTGGTCATTCATCACTACTCGATCGATTCGCCTGCGCTGACCCCCTTCCTGTCCAGCACGGCGCATAAGCTGATCATCTATCACAACATCACGCCTGGGGAGTACTTCACGGGATTTGACGACGGTGTGGCGGCTCTGCTTTACCGCGCCCGACAGCGCTTGAGCGAGATACTGCCACACGTGGATGGTGCATGGGGTGACTCGCAGTTCAACACCGACGAACTGCGCGAGATGGGCGCGCCGCGGGCCGCCGTCTTCCCTCTGCTATTCGATCACTCTGCTTTCGACCTGCCACCTTCGCCCTCGGTCATGCAGACGTTTGCCGGCCCCATGAAGAACATCCTGTACGTGGGGCGTATTGCGCCTAACAAGCGTGTTGAGGAATTGATTTTTGAGTAGGCAGGGGACTCCCGTGATCTTAGGAT
>JABMPJ010000064.1 GCA_013203785.1 Lentisphaerota bacterium
CTCAAATCCAATTTCCAAGGGGGAATCCATTGCCAGACTTAACACTACATTCTGCGGTTCCCCTGGCAATCGCTTCAATTCTCGCCTTGATCATTGGATATTCCTTGTTGGTTATTGGATATTCTCTCCCGTTTTTCACCAGTTCCGACCTCCGACATCCTCTCTCACGCCCCCTCCCCCGCCAGCGGCAAAACAAACCACTGCGTCATCAGTGTGCCTCGCTCACGGCTGCCGACCTCCAGTTCCACTTCGACTGCGGCGGGAAGGTTGGTGGGATTGCTCCACGACTCCGACCATTCGGTCCCCCCCGCACCCTCCGAGTCTGGCAGCGCGCCATAACGCAGCGCAACGCCATGCACATCAGAGACAAGGATTTCAACTGATTCGGGCTCCTGACCCTCCCACACAAAGGCCGACACCCCCCGACACCAAGCCGCGTGCTCAGGGCTCAGGTAGTACCGGATGCGGGCCAGGCGAGGTATCGAGCTCTTCACGGGATCCGCTGTCGCTACGAACGCGACTCCCACGAAACTACAGCTAATGGGCTCGCCCACAAAAGGCGATCCCTCAAACTCCAAGGCCTGACCCATATCCCTTCGCATCAACCGAAAACCAACCAGGGCGTCGGCCTCGTGCCGGTTGAACTGCCGTGCCACATCCCACACCCGGATGCCCCCCGCCAGACAGGCACCAATCGCGCCAATCACGACAGCAAGAATGGCGGTCGTGACAAGGAGCTCAATGAGCGTGAAGGCGGATTTCGAACATCGAACATCGAACATCGAACACTGAACATCGAACTGAGCTTCGCTTACCTCTGTGCCTCCCCCGTTCGATGTTCGATGTTGAATGCTCGATGTTCGATGTTCGGGCCGTCCCCAACGCCCTGAAGCTATCTCCTCCCTCTTCATTCAATCTCTCCCGCATCTCCCTCTGCAGGAACCCGCATAATCGTGTCAGCGGTGGATTCACGACCGGTCACCTCGCGCCGCACGATGACGCGGACATCGTGCCGGAGCCAAGGGGAGTTTGTGCAGCTCGGGCCGGACTCGCCCTGCCCATCGACGCGCCATTCAAAATCGGGATAGCGGCTGTGCAACACTTCGTCGGTTATGCCTCCACTGCCACCCGTACCGAGCACATCCAGCTCGGCCTGCACCAGCAGCGCATGCCGCAACGCCGCCGAGCGCATGCTATCGCGCGACTCAGCCAGCGCCACCATGGAGGTCTGAAAGGCCTGCAGAATAACGACAATGCCTGTCGAAAGAATAACGACGGTGACGAGAAGCTCGATGAGTGTGAAGGCGGACGTCGAACATCGAACGCCGAACATCGAACACCGAACATCGAACGGGAGCCGCCCGAATCTTGTCGCACACTTGAGGTGTGCCATGCGGAACCCATGAACACAAAGGCGCAAGAGCGAACATGACTGACGTGAAACACACTTCGATGTTCGATGTTGAATGTTCAATGTTCGATGTTCGTCCCGATACCAAGACCTCTATTCCCAATTTCCCACATCATCCCCTGCCGCCTGCGCGTCCGGTCCTTGCGACCAGAGATCGAAGCCGAGTGTGTTGTGTGAGCCGGGGTTGCGGTACTGGTATTTGCGCTTCCACGGATCATAGGGCTTGTTCTCAAGGTAGGACTCCTTCCACGTAGAGGATGTGGAGGGCTGCATCAGAATATCAAGTCCCTGTTCGGTAGTCGGGTAACGGTCGTTATGCAGACGATACATTTTGAGTGCCACCGTGATATTGGCAATATCACCGACAGCGATCTTGGCCTTGGCATCGTTGGATGCGGGCAGGACCCGTGGCAGGACCATCCCGGCCAAGGCCGCGATAATAATCACCACGACCATTAATTCAATCAGTGTAAAGCCAGCACGGTTTGTATTGTGTCTCATACTCTATTCTCCTTACCGCCGCGTGCTCCGATCCAGGTAGGCCAGCCAAGCACGCTCCAAGGCCTCAATACTATGGAGCGAGGCGGGGTAAGTAAACCGCAAAGCACTGGCCATATCCTTGCCGTCGCGCAGCTGCCCACAGAAGCGACGGAAACGCTCTGCCCCCTGTTCGTCGATCATGAAAGAGACCAAACTGACGGCCTCGGCGTAGAAGACCAGTGCCCGACGCTCGCGCGCTGCCTGTTCGGACGTCAGCGTCATCAGGTCGGCAAGCGGTATCAATCGGTCGTGCTGCTGTAGGCCACGCAGGAGGGTGATCGACTGGGCCAAGCCATATTTCTCCTCTCTTTGGGCCACCCCCTCGTGCAGCCAGTCGGGAACGCTATCTCCCAACCCCAGGAAATCACGAAATATCAAGTGTGTCAGCTCATGCGGCAGTACTGAATCCAGCAAATCGGGATCATTGCCCCCCAACGCCACCGAATGCGTCCGGTGCGATGCCAGGGCGCGGGTCCACAGCGGTGCACCGGTGGCTTCGCGAAAGCGAGCCACCGAGGCATAGACGTAGATCTTCACCCGCTCATCCCAGAGCCAAAAGCCGGTGTGCTTCTTGAAGTCCAAGTCCAACATGATGCGGCGGTAGCTACTCTCGGCTGCGCGTCCCACCGCACCAGCCTGCTGGGCCGCACCCGCTTCGTAATACACCAGAAAATGGCGATGCTTCTGGATCTGCCAGGCCGAGTCGGGCTGCGCCTGCGCGGCCATTAACCCCAGCAGCAACAGGCCCATACTCCTCAGCAGTCCCCACCTCACAGGCGGGTCCCGAGCTCAAAGATCGGCAACAACATGGCCGCGACAATGAAACCCACCAAAGCGCCAACGACAAGAATCAGGATCGGCTCCAAGAGCGAGATGGCCAGGCGGCACTGACGATCGATCTGGCGCTCATAGAAGGACGCCACCTCGTCCAGTGAATCATCCAAGCGGCCGGCCTCTTCGCCTACGGCACACATATTGGCCACAAAGACAGGGAAGTGACGCGCCCGCTTAAGCCCCTCCGAAAACGGCAGCCCTTGACTGACGGTCTGTAGCCGTACCTCTTCGATCTCCTCGCGCAAGACATGATTCGACGCCGTCTCAGCCCCCAATATCAGGACACGATCGATGGACAGCCCTGATTTCAGAAGAAGGGCCAACGTACGGCTGAAGCGAGCGATATCCGTCAGCAGCAAGACATGCCCGAACAACGGAATATTCAGTTTGAGGGCATCCACGTAGAGCCGCCCCCGCTCATGCGTTGCCATGCGACGGAAGAGCGCCGCCAGAAGCAATACCCCCAGCACGAGCCAGTACCACTGTTGCGAACAGAAATCGCTTATCCCCACAAGGATGCGTGTGGGGAGGGGCAACGTGTCGTACTCATCAAACAGGCTTAGGACACGCGGCAGAAAGAATGCCAGCAGCACAAACACCGTCAGTATCCCCATCACCAACGTCAGCAACGGATAAGCCACGGCTGACTGTACCCTCCGCCGTATGTCATCCTCTTGGTCCATGGCCTCGGCTAAACGGGTCAGAACGGTATCGAGGACCCCACCTGATTCGCCGGAGCGGACCATACTGACGTAGAGCTCAGGGAAGTGTGAGCCGCAGTGGCGCAAGGCGTCGCTGAGCATTTCACCATTGCGAATATGGTGCTCAATATCGATGACCAGTTTACGAAAGGCCGTATGATCGGTCTGAGCACGGATGGTCGACAGGGCACGGAGAATGGGTACCCCTGAACGGGTCAGGCTGGCCAGTTGATAGGTAAATACCACAACATCCCGTCGCGAAACGCGACGCCCCCAGCGGCGCCGTGGCTCCCGACTGACCCCCTCCTTCTCACGGATCTCAATCGGGATCAGGCCGCGGGCATCCAGTATCTCCGCCGCTGTACCTCGCGACGACGCCTCCACCTCACCGGCCTCAGTGTGATGCGGCCCCTGCTTGGCTTTGTATGTAAATGTGGGCATGTTGGTTACTGGTGATTGGTTATCGGTGATATGGTCGGGAAGGTGGCGGGATAACCAATAACCAATCCCGCTCCTCACATCGTTGTCACGCGCAGGACTTCTTCAATCGTTGTCACGCCCTGCTCAACTTTTGCCATCCCGTCAAAGGCCAATGTGGTCATACCCAGCTTATCGGCCGCGGCCCGGATCTGGGTGGCGGAGGCGCGCGCCAGGATGAGCGTCTGAATCTCCGGCAGGAGGGGAATGAATTCCGCGATCGCAATGCGCCCGCGGTAGCCGCTGCCGCTGCAATTGGCGCAGCCAACCCCGCGGTAGAGCTTCTTGCCGTCGACCTCATACGACTCCTTGCATCCGGTGCAAATTACGCGGACCAGTCGCTGGGCAATAAAGGCGTGAACGGTCGAAGTGATCAGAAAAGGATCCACGCCCATGTCCCCCAGTCGCACCGCACCACCGGCCGCGTCGTTGGTGTGGAGTGTACTGAGCACGAGATGACCGGTCATCGCTGTCTGCACCGCTATTTCCGCCGTCTCGCGGTCACGCACCTCACCCACCATCATCACATCGGGATCGTGGCGCAACATACTCGGCAGCGCCCGTGAAAAGGTCAGCCCGATCTTGGGATTCATCTGGGTCTGCGTGATCCCATGCAGCTCATACTCAACCGGATCCTCCAGCGTAATGATTTTGCGCGAGCGCAGGTTGAGCCGACTGAGACAGGCATATAAGGTGGTGCTCTTGCCACTGCCTGTGGGTCCCGTCACAAAGAGGATGCCATGTGGACGGGCTACGAATTCTTCGAGCATCTTGCGGTGCCGGTCGGAGAAGCCCAGATCCCCAAGATCAAACAGCATCGTGGCGGGCAAAATACGGATGACCACATCTTCGCCGTGCACGGCCGGTATCACAGAGACGCGCAGATCATATTCGCTACGACCAATCTTGACGCGCGAGCGACCGTCCTGCGGTAGTCGGCGCTCCACGATATCGAGGTGTGACATCAGCTTGATGCGGCTGATAATGGCGGGATAGAGATGCTGGATATTGCGCGGCACGCTCATGTCATACAACACGCCATCGATGCGCCGACGAATCGACACACCGTCACGGTGGGCCTCAAAATGGATATCCGTCGCGCGATCATCGATCGCGTCGTGCAACAACTGATTGACCAACCGTACCACCGAGACGTCTTCGGCTTGCCGTTCGAGGTCATGCGACACGTCACCCGACTCCACGGCCTGCCGATCAGGTCCGTCCGCCAGGATCCGCTCCACCGTCTCGGCTCCCACGCCATAATAGCGATGTAGGGCGTCCATGATATCGTCGTGACAGGCCAGAACCCGCTCGACATGGCAGCTGAGATTGGTCTCCAGATCCTCTACGGCCGAGATATCAAAAGGATCAGATACCGCAATCGTGAGGCTGCGACCGTCGAAACGGATCGGCATCACGCTGTAATGGGAGGCCAGCTTGGCGGTAACGGCACGCACAGCGGCATCCTCCACGCTCTCCTCAGCCAGTCGCACAAACGCCATGCGCTGCTGGTCCGCCACGATCGGCAGCAACACCGCTTCGGCTACAAATTTCCCGGCCACCAGCGCGGCCACTAGCGATTCTCGCTGACTTCTTGCGCGTAGACGCGCCGCCGCCAGCTGCGCTTCCGTCAGCAGACCCCGTTCGATCAGGATGTTCTCAAAGCCTGCCATGGGTGGTAGTGTCCCTCATTTGACGTTTTTGAAAGAAAATAGCTGCGCTCCGGAAGATCTCAATATCCAACAGCCAACAAGGAATATCCAATATCCAAGGTGAGAATTCGATCAATACATACGGGGATTGCAGACGGTTGCGTGAAGCGTAGCATAAGATCCCCCTTGGAAATTGGATTTGAGTGTTGGCTGTTGGATATTCTCTCTGATTCCTTACGTTTCGGCATCCTGCACCCCGTTCGGATGCCCCCTCTATTTAATCGTCCCGATCATATAGAACTCATCTTCCGGCCGGTCATCCATCTTGCCGTCGATGATCCGCTCACAATCGTCGATGGTCTCGCCAACCTTAACGAACGCGCCTTTGCTGCCGGTATACGACTCGGCCACAAACATGGGCTGAGTCATGAAATTCTGAAGCTTGCGCGCCCGTTCATAGAGCGTGCGGTCGTTCTTGGAGAGCTCGTCCAAACCGATGACGGCCACGATGCGACGCAGCTCGTCATACTTCGTCAGAATGCGCAGTAGCTCCTGACTGACGTCGAAGTGGCGCTGGCCCACGATCGTTGCATCCAGGTTGGAACAGGAAGAGGCCAAGGGATCGATGGCCGGATAGAGGCCGAGTTGAGTTCGCTCACGCGAGAGCACCATGATCGCATCGAGGTAGCTGAAGATCGTTACCACGGCCGGGTCGGTCAAATCATCGGCCGGCACATAGACCGCCTCGAAGGCCGAAATCGACCCCTTGATGCGCTCGTGCACATCGCCGACCTCGGAACTCAACGTCGGCTGGTAGCCCGTCTCAGACGGCGTGCGACCGAGCAGGGTCGAAATCTCGGCACCCGCTTGGACGAAGCGGTAGACATTGTCGATGAAGAGCAACACCTCTTTGCCCTGTTTCTGGAGATACTCAGCCAATGTAATACCGGTCATGATGATGTTAAAACGCGCACCGGGCGGTTCATCCATCTGGCCGAAGGCCATCATGATCTTGTTGAGGATGCCAGCCTCCTCAAACTCGAAATAGAGCTCGTTACCCTCACGAATACGTTCGCCCACACCGCAGAATACGCAGGCACCTTCATGTTCTTCAACGATGTTATGAATCAACTCCATAATCAACACCGTCTTCCCGCAGCCGGCCCCCCCGATAACGCCGGTCTTGCTCCCGCGCACGACGGGAAAAAGCAGATCCACGACCTTAATACCGGTTTCAACGATTTCCGCCTTCCCACTGCCCAGGTCGGCCATATCCATCGCCACACGGCTCGAATCACGATGAATAGGCGCGCGCTGCTGGGTCAGGATTGGCCCCTTGCCGTCGATGGGTTCGCCCATCACATTAATGATACGACCGAAGAGCTCATCACCCACGGGGATCGTCAGCGTTTCACCCTGAGCCGTGGCCACCGCATTGCGCTGCAAATTGAGGGTCGAGGCCAAGGAGACACAGCGGGCAATATTGCCCTCGAGGTGTTCGGCCACCAGCAGGGTCACGTCACGTTTGTCGAAGGTCTTGACGTGAATGGTCTCATGCAGATCGGGCATATCTTCTACGGCCGCGAACTTCACATCAACGACAGGCCCCTGTACGCCAACCACCTTACCCTCACGAATCCCTCGCTTTTCCATCGCCATGATCGTTCTCCCGGTTCAGCCCTGCTGTCGAATCCTCAACATCTTCTCAAATCGAACGTCCAACATCGAACATCGAACGCTGAACATCGAAGTGCGCTTCGCACGTCCGCAGGGCTCCCCCATTCGATGTTCGATGTTGAATGTTGAATGTTCGATGTTCATTTCCCTCTCCTACGCGGCGGGCTTGCGACGTTTCTTCTTCCCGCGCGAAGCAAAACTCTCGCGCATGCCCTTATCAATCAGTTCATGGGCCGCCTTGAAACACTGATGCTCAATCTTCTTGCGGTCCTTCTCCAGCTTCTGCCCACTCCCCTCCAGGTGCATCGCCCGTGCCGAGAACTCTGCCAGCTTGCTATCCTCAAAGACCTCGAACAGTTTGGAGGTCACCCAGACGCCCGAGAGGTACTCCAACATATCCGAGAGCGATGACTCGACGATGATCTTGCGCGCATCGGCCACGAACCCCCTGTGCCCCACATGCTCGGTTACTTCGCTCTCAGCTTCTTTGTCAAACAGTTCGCCACAGGGCAGCAAGTTGATCGTCTCAATCGTCTGGGCACTGAACGAGAGCGGGCGCGGGTAGACGATAATCACCTTGCCGATGCGGCGCTCCAACACCTCCTTGACGATGTGCTCCTTGACGGCCATGGCCTGCTCGTAAATGGTGTCTTGGTTGATTCCACCGAACCCGGCAAAATCGACACCGTTGTCGCTAAACGTCCCGCACCCTTTGTCCCCCACCACGATGTAGGAGACCTTGTCGGGACCGTGCCGCTCGGCCTCGGCCTGAGCCCGCCGGATCACCCCCTGGTTCAGGCCACCCATAAAACCGGAATCCGAGGTCACCACTACGACCCCCAACACATCTGAAATCACATGCACCAGCGGATCGTCCACTTCCACCAGATTGACCACCCGGAAGAACTCCGAGAAGGCATCCATAAAACGATCGAACCGCTCCTTCTCCTTCTCCATCACATGGTACTGGGCCGCTGCAATATTCTTGAGTGTCTCGATAAGCTGGACCAGCTCTGTATTAAACGAGAGCTCCTTCCTCAATTCACTCAACTGCATGGTTTAGCCTCGCGCGTGCTTCTTGACCTCGTCGACGGCCTCTTTCATCCGATTGCTGAGACTGCCATCGATCTCCAAGCTCCCCAGCTTGAAGGCCAGTCCGGCCACCAAGTCCTCTTGCACCGTCTCTTGAACCTTGACGTCCACCCCGAACTTCTCCTTGAGCAACGCCTCCAGGCGCGCCTTCTGCTCGGGTGCGATCGGACGCCCGGCCGTGAACTCAACCTCGTTGGCATCCACCGTGATGCTGGAGGCATCCAGAGCATCCAATGCGTCCAGCAACTCGTCCGTGAAGACACGGTCAACCGCCTCGGCCATTTTATCGGTAAAGACCATCTCGAAAATTTCGCCGGCATAGAGCACGGCCTTCTCTTCCATATCTTGGGCGATCTGCTGACGCATCTTCTCCTCGTTGCGCTTGGCCTGGTCGATCAGGCGGTCCGCCTCGGTGCGGGCCTCACCCAGGACTTGGTCGCGCGCACGTGCGACCTCCTTGTTGGCCTCGGCGCGATGCTGCTCCAACTCCTTCTCTGCCTCCATTTTCTGCTGCTGAAAGGCTCGCTCATGCTCCTCGATCTGCTCACGAATCCCCGACTCCTTCTTACGGATCTCGGTTTCGACCTCGCGCACACTCTCAACCGCCTTCATCGTATCACCCAGCAGTATCCGCTTGATGAGCAGCACAACCACGCCCAGCACAACGATGTGGGTAATCAGAATCGGCAACAACAGTTTCAGTGTATCAGACATGGTTCTCTTTCCCCTCCAAGCGGCACCTGCCGCTCAAATCAAAAATAGGTTTCTTATCCTCTTCCAAACAGCTGGAACAACACCAGCAAGGCCACCACCGCAATGGCCTCGGCAAACACGAGCGAGATGATCATGGCCTGTAGTATCTTCGGTGCGGCCGACGGGTTGCGCCCCAAGGCGCGGATACTGGCATACCCGATCGCAGCGATCACACCGGACGGCCCGATAATCGTCACAAACATCACAAGAAAAATAATGAAATTCTGCATAAACCCCTACAAGCCCAAAAGCCGAAATGCCCCGCGCCCCCTTTATCCCGTCTTCCCTCTGCGCTCTTGGCGCTCTCTGCGCGAGACTCGCCTCACTCGATCGCTACTCCTCCACCAAGATCATGCACTCGTTGCGATTAAACGTGACCATTCCCCGCTTAATGGGAATCGACTCGCTGCCATCCACCACCACCTCACCCGCACGCAGCAGGCTCACAATCGGCGCATGTTGATCCAGCAGCTCAAACTCGGCGGAATCCCCCGTCAGACAAACGCTCTTTGCCTCCCCCTCATAAATCACATGCTTGGGATTCAGAACCACTAATTTCATTTATGCCTTTGTTCGGCTCCCGTTATCACGGTCCGTTATCGTTATCCGATTCCCATTCGCCCCTCTTCAGCGACTCTCGTCACCCCTTTCGGTTTGCGATAACGGGCGACCATAACGCATTACGATTGGTACGACTTCCGACCTCTTCTCCTACGCCACCGTCTCCCCAGCTGCGGCAAAACTCTCCATATGTGCCTTGAGCGCTACGGTCAACTCCTGCTCCAGTGCGGCGGTCAGGTCGGTGGCCGTGCCCATGGTCGTGTAGAGCGAGCCAAAACGCTCCCGCACAAAAAGGGGAAACTCTTTGTTGAATTTGCGGCGCTGTACATCCGTCATCTTGCCCAATACGCCTTCACGCAGGGCAAAAAGGAGAAGCAGCTGATCGGCCTGCGGCACGGGATCATACTGCATCTGCTGGAAGATCGACATAATCGACTGACCACGATCCACAATTTTCTGGGCCTGATCGGACAGGCCCGACTGCAAACGACTCAGTGTCACGACTTCGTTGTACTGTGCGAAATCCGCTCGCAAGCCCATCGTCAGCGACCGCATCAGAGGGGTCTGCACACGGCCACCAATAATGGAGAGCGACGTGGCCACGTCGATCGCCGGCCGTACACCTTCCGCGAATATCCCTGAATTGAGGCATATCTGTCCGTCACACATAGAGGCGAGGTTGGAGGGAATGTACCCGGTCAGGTCGCCTTGCAGCGTCTCTGCGATCCCCAGAAAGGTCATCGACGCCCCGCCATGCGCGTCGTTGAACTTGCCCGCCCGTTCCATCAACTGGGTCTGCACGTAGAAAATATCACCGGGATAGGCTTCGCGGCCAGGGGGGCGATCAAGCAGCAGCGAGAGCTGGCGATAGGCCCAGGCATGCTTGGTCAAGTCATCGAACACCACCAGGACATCCCGGCCCTTGAGCGCAAAATACTCGCCCATCGAGGCCGCCGCAAAAGGCACCAGGTACTGCTCGCCCACCGGCGCGTTGTCCGTGGCGACCATCACGACGGTATAGTCCATCGCCCCCTTCTCCTTCAGGACCGACATGATCTTGCTGAGGCCGGAGAGCGATTTCCCGACGCAACAGAAAATGCAGACCACGTCACGCCCCAGTTGGTTCAGGATGGCGTCCACCGCAATCACCGTCTTGCCGGTCATGCGATCGCCGAGAATGAGCTGGCGCTGCCCCTTGGCCAGCGGAATCGCGATATCAATCATCTTCGTGCCGGTCGGTATGAATTCATCCACCGGCGCGCGCCACACGATCGGAGCCGAATCGCGAAACACGGCGAACATTTCGTCGGGTACCACCTTAGGGCCCTGATCACACGACTCACCCAGAGCCGTCACCATGCGCCCGATAAATTTATCCCCCACCGGGATCTTAAAGGGCTCGCTGGCGCCCGTGACCTCTTTGCCCATGCGCAGCCGGGTCTGATCCCCCAACACCAACACCAGGACATCTTCCTCGTCATACCCCATGATAATACCGTTGACGCCATTGCCAAGGTCCACGATCTGCCCGTTCAGACAGGAAGGCAAACCGGTGATGCGAACAACGATCTCTTTGATGTCCTTGATGACGCCCTTCTCATGGACTTTGATCTTAAAGAGCGGTAGCGCGGTAGCGAGCGATCTGCTCATTGAACCCCTCCTTAATATTGTCGGACATTTCCTGGTTTTGTCGCAGTTCCACCAACAGCTCAGGGCAATTGAGGTGAACCCGATCAATCAGATCCTGCAACTCACGCCGCACATCTGCGGGCTTCGTATTATCCAGAAATCCGGTATGAAGGGCGTGCAACACCAGCACCTCATCTTCCATCGGTACGGGTACATTTTGATCCTGCTTCAAAACCTCTTCCAGCACTTTGCCGCGCATCAACCGCTTCTCCACCTCGGCCGACATGCCGGCCTTGATGCGCGTGAGTTTCTCAAGCTCCTTGTAGCGCACAAACTCCAACTGCAGCTTACCGGTCAATTTTTTCACGGCGCGCCACTGCACTTTACTGCCAATACGCGACACAGAAAGCCCCATATCGATCGCCGGCTTGAAGCCCTCGCCAAAGAGGTTGGTATTGAAGTAGACCTGCCCATCGGTCATGGAGACGATGTTAGAGGGAATATACCCCGCCAGATCGCCCTGCAGCGTCTCAACAATCGGGAGATGCGTAATCGAGCCCCCGCCGCGGTCGGGTTTCATTTTCCCGGCGCGCTCAACCAACTGAGAGTGGATGTAGAAAATATCACCCGGATAGGCATCGCGGCCAGGTGCCCGCTCCAACAGCAGCGAGATCTGACGATACGCCCAGGCGTGTTTCGTGAAATCATCGAAGACGATCAGGACATGCCCCGCCTTCTCATACATGAAATACTCGGCTAGGCTGGTGGCCACATAGGGCGCCAAGTACTGCTGCCCCATGGGGTCGGAGGCCGTCGCAGAGACGGTCATGGTGTAGTCCCAGCAGTGATGCTGGTCAAATACGTCGCAGACGCGGTTCAGGGATGCCTCGGACTTCCCTATACAGCAGTAGATGCAGATGACATCTTTGCCGCGCTGATTCAAGATGGCGTCGACGCCGACCGTGGTCTTGCCTGTCATGCGGTCGCCGATGAGCAGCATGCGCTGGCCCTTGCCGACCGGCTTCATCATATCGACAATCTTGGTGCCTGTCTCCATGACCTCGCCCAGCGGAATACGCTCAAGCACCGAGGGGGCCTTCATGAAGATCGGGTACATCATTGAGGCCCGAATCGGCCCCTCGCCATCCGTCGGCTCACACAGCGCATTGACGCGCCGCCCCAGGAACTCGTCCCCAACCGGCACCTTGAAATCGTCGATCGGAGTGGAAACGGTGTCGCCCGGCTTGATGGCGTGCCCTGAGTTGACGACCAATATCAGGACGCAGTCCTCGTCAAACCCTACAATGACGCCCTCGGAATCATTGCCGATCCGAACCAACTGCCCATTCATGCAGTTGGTCAGACCTGTGGCATGCACCACATCCTGCCGCGCCTCAACCACGCGGCCGTTCTCCTTCATTTTGATTAAGTCTAGTTTCAGGGCCATGTCTGCTCTTTCGGTTTGCGATAACGGCGACGATTACGGAATACGATGGAGTCTCTTCCTGCTCGTCACCCGTAATCGTCGCCGTAATCGTTATCCGTCCCCTCCGACCTCCGCCTTCCGGCCTCGCTACTTCTTACCCCCATACCACCGCAGGAAGAAAAGAAGACTCATGATGGCGAGGAAACCAAGGATGATATAGATGATCAGCCAGGTGGTCTTCATGCTGGGAGGCTTAGCCTTGAAACCAAGCTTGGTATTCTTGCTCTGGGGCCTAAGAGCGCTCTCGACTCTCAAAATTTTCTGCTCGATTCGATCAAGCTGCTCGCCCTGTCGGCGATAAAAGGCGACATACCGATCGTTGAATAGCTCGGGGCCGATGGCACCCTCCACCTCATCGAGCTCCTGCAGCATCCCCCTCAGCGCCGCTTCAACCGCCGCAAAAGAGCCATCCGCACCCAGCCGCTCAACCAATGCCTCTGCCCGCTTGCGCAGCTCTGGAACACGAAGATCGCCCAAGTTCCACTTGTCGCGCATCGTCACCTCGAAGACCTTCGTCTCGCCTGGCGCGATCTCAACATCCTTCTTGAAGACATAACAGAGCCCCGATTCGGGGCGTATTGCGACGTCCAGCTCACCAGCTCCCAGCACATCCTGTAACTTGATCTCTTCGGGGAGGTTCTTCTCAATCGGGACGACTCGCCCCTCCTTGGGAGAGGTGTTCTGGACCGTAATCGTAAGAACAACACTCTTGTACTCGCCCGTCAGAGGAACCTCGCCACCCTCAGGAAGGGGCGCCTCTTTGACCGTGCCAAGAAGATCCCCGATGTCCTGCCCTGTACCCAGCACCAGGTTCTCCAGATAACCCAGATCAGTCTTGATCCGTTTCAGCACCTCGAGGTTGGCCTCATACGCCCGTATATGTGGCATCGGCTTGATCACGCCAGGGACAATGCCGCTCGCCTGCTGCCGGGCGACCACAGCCGCCAAATTGGTCGCAATCTCGGACAAGTAGTCCTTCGCGGTCGCTTCGTAGTCGGTCCCGGCCAGCTTGACCACCAACTGTTGGGCATGCGCCTCCAACTGCTTCAGATCGTCCTGCGGAACCGCCCAGACATCGTTGATTTGAACGTTGAATACCGCGCCCTTGTTAGGCCCCAACTCCAGCTCTTTATAGACATAGTAGAGATCACTCTTGATGTCATAACCGATCTCCATACCATCCAGATCGATGATGTCATTGGTGCCCACGCCCAGGGGGAGATTGGACTTAATGTATACACTCTGGGTCGTGCTGATCGGGTTGCCCGCGCGAATACGGAGCACCACTTTGTCAGCCCAAGCATGCGCCGTCAGCAGCAGCGCCAAGGCCAAGACAATAGCTCCACCATGTCTGCGCCGCATACCGTCCATATGTCGTTTCGTTTTCCGGCTCATAGTACGACCGGGATAGTACTTAACCAAGAGCATCAGGACAAGGTTGATTTGGCGCTCTTTGCAAGGCCATCATGACCGCGATCTCTGGCCCTCTTGGGAACCACGATTACCCCGGCACGACCCATTCGGCCGACCCCAGCGCCTTGGTGGTCGCAAACATCCACTCGCGTTCACCGGCACGCAAGCAGACCTCACCCTCACCGAGCTGTAGTTTGAGTTTGGTCTCCGGCTCTCGGGCGCGCAGCACATTCGCCATCAACACAGCCTTCTCAAGGCCATCCCCGGTTTTGAAGTTCCAGACCTCATCCGGCTGAGCCAGTCGTACGGGTCCGTCGTAGATCGACTGGTTGGCCATGGCGTTGAGCGCGTCGTAGATCTCGCGCTCCGGCAACGCCGCCATCGCCTCCTTTGAAACAGGGCATCGCTGCACGGCGGCAACAAGAAACGGCTCGGGATCGATCCGGCTCAGATCACGCCAAGCATGGAACGCTAAATCGGCCATGACATTGCTGCCACGAATAGAGTCGAGCCGGGCCTCAATCTCATCGCGCGTCATCTCCGCATCCACGCCCAGCGGTTCCTGGTCCGTCATAAAGGTCTTGTTCGCCAACGCAGGCAGCTGTGGGCGCGTACAGCAGAAGCGCACCAGACTCTCGAGGGCGACCTCGGCGTTGAGGCAGTCAGACGCAAACTGCTCTTTCAGCCTGCGCACCCCCTCGTCATTGGCAATGTCGATCTGCTCGTCCTTGACGAACGCCTCCAGGTCATCGAAGACGATCCGGCTTGGGAGTCGCTGATCGCAAAACTCCTCGCCGGCAATTTCATCCATCAGCTTGGCCCGCGTGTTGTCCGTCACGCGATAGGGACTCCCCTGCTCATAAGCGAAAACCCGCTCCATCGGCACGTAGCGATCCTGCCCGTGCCGGGAGCAGCGCACCTGGAAGCAGCGTTGAATATCCTGCGTATGACGAAGGAAATTGCCCAGAAGTTCATCACTCAGAGGCGTGCAAAGAAAATGGCCAATTTTCTCAGTGAACAGATCGCAACTCGACCGCGCCATCGTCGCCTCGGGATAGAGCGTATGCAACACCCCCGTCTCGTGGGCCACAATGGTGACGCGCTCATTCTCCAGAGCGCGGCGCGCCTGGGCCGAAAGCGCCGTACCGTTGCACCACATCTTCTTGGTGACCAGACGACGGTTGTTAGTCAAAATCCCGTCATCGAGGTCAATGAAGTTCTGCGAGTGGAGCGGCGTCGCCATCAGATAGATATCCGACAGCGGAATGCGCGCCACGACAAAAAGTGCCGCCGCATAGAGAGTGGCCAACGACACACACTCCCCGGCTCCGTGCTGGTATTCCGGCTTGTGGCGGAAGGCATCCATGGCCTCCACGGTTTCGGTCTTCCAGTAGGGAATGACCTCGCCGTCATACTTGTCCAACCCGAAGTGGGTGCGAATATCGATATCGAAGTAGTACTTGTCACCCTCATACCCAAAGAGGGCGTTCGACTGCGCCAGCGTCTCGGGCGCGATGAAAGAGCCAAAGCGCTCCATCTCGCGCTCACGTGTGGTCAGCCCCCATGTATCCAAGTCGAGGTTAAAGGCGTAATGATCCATGATGTACTGCTTGAGGCGCGTAATCCGGCGGTACGGCTTCATACGCTCCACCCCATCGAACCAGGGATCGTCACGCCACGCCCAGATCCGCGGCGACATAAGGTTGGCCAGAACCAGGCTGTAGATCAGCTCCGGAAAGATAAACATCTCCATATCAGAAAGCGTCACAGCCGCTGACCGGCGCGCTTCCTCTTTCGCACTACTCATATCTTAACTCTCCACACCATCCGACCTGTTGGACTTAACCTATACCCTATGCAGGGAGAGCGGCAAGGGACAATACGGACATCCCTCCCCCATTGGGTGCGGTTGAGTTTGGTGGGACATAGCAGGCCCTGAATCTGTGGAAAGTTCAAAAAAGCCTCTTTACAGAGAGATCTTCAGTGTGTCATGATCTGTCCTCAGAAGGAGGACAGTCTATGAAAGCATCCATTGATGCCGC
>JABMPJ010000065.1 GCA_013203785.1 Lentisphaerota bacterium
ATCCTAAGATCACGGGAGTCCCCTGCCTACTCAAAAAGATGAAACGTAGAGCAGTGGGCAGATGGATGGCCGTGGCCATATTGGCGGCATGGATGATGGGAATGCAGACAGCGTCGGCAGAAGCCACCGCGACGGGTGGTACGGTCATGACGGAAGGCTACTTCCGAATCCACACCTTTACCAACGCGGCGGCGTCTGAAGACTTTGTCGTGTCGGGTGGCTCGCTGGTCTGTGATGTCCTGGTGGTCGCGGGCGGCGGATCCGGTGGCCCGACGGGTGCGGGCAATGCCGGTGGTGGCGGTGCCGGCGGCATGATTTATACCAATAGCTTTACCGTTGCGGCGGGAACCCATCCGGTCGTCGTTGGCGCTGGCGGTCAATACACAGCAGCCGTATCCCCGTTCGGCAACAATGGCGGCAACTCTTCCTTCTCGACGCTGACGGCGATCGGCGGTGGCAAGGGTGCCTACTTTAATGCTGCGGGCGGCAGCATCGGCGGTTCAGGCGGTGGGGGCGCACAAAGCACCGGTGCTGGATTCGCGGGTACCCTCGGTCAGGGTAACGCGGGCGGCGCCTCCACGGGCAATGGCGGCGGCGGTGGTGGTGGCGGCGCAGGCAGCGTGGGCGGCGCTTCGTATTCAACGCAAGGCAAGGAAGGCGGGCCCGGCGGCGCCGGATTGGCTTGTTCTGTTTCGGGATCGACAGTCTACTACGCTGGCGGCGGGGCGGGCTCGACGCATAGCTCCGGCTCTGGCGTGGCGCTGGGCGGTGTGGGTGGCGGCGGTAACGGCCAGTATACTGGCACGCCAGGTACAGACGGTGCACCCAACACCGGCGGCGGCGGTGGTGGCGGTGGTGAGAGTCTGGCCGGTGGGTCTGGCGGATCCGGTATCGTGATCATTCGTTACCCGCTTCCGGGGCGTTACACGTCTGGCGGAACCATGACGACCGTGGGCTCATCGGTGATTCATACCTTCACAAATACGGCGGAGGTGGAGGAGTTCTTTGTGCATGGCGGGTCCTTCGCATGCGAGGTGCTGGTCGTGGCGGGTGGCGGTTCTGGCGGATCCGCGAATGCGGGTAACGCGGGCGGTGGCGGCGCGGGCGGGATGATCTACACCAACTCGTTCGTAATCGAGTCGGGAACGTACCCGGTGACGGTCGGTACCGGCGGTCTGTACACGGCTGGGTCACCTTCTTATGGCAACAATGGGGGAAACTCGTCGGTCTCAACGCTGACGGCCATCGGCGGGGGACGGGGGGGCACCTTCAACAACCTGGGAGGCAGTGCGGGCGGTTCGGGTGGCGGCGGACCTCAGCAGGCCAACCCAGGGTTTGCCGGTACCGCGGGACAGGGGAATGCGGGCGGTGACTCCCTCGGCCTGTCCGGCGCGGGCGGAGGCGGGGCCGACGCGGGCGGCGCAAACTCCTACGGCGCGAGTGGTAAAGAGGCGGGCAACGGCGGCGCCGGATTGGTCTGTTCGATTTCAGGCGCGGCGGTCTTCTACGCCGGTGGCGGGGCCGGCTCGACGCACAGCACCGGTTCTGGCGTGGCGGCGGGCGGTGTCGGTGGCGGCGGTGATGGTCAGTATGCCTTCACTCCCGGTACAGACGGTGATCCCAACACCGGCGGCGGTGGTGGTGGTGGTGGTGAGAGCACCGTCGGCGGTTCCGGCGGTTCCGGCATCGTGATCATCCGATACGAGAAGCTTGGGACGCTTGTCATGATTCACTAGCCAACAGGAGCGCGGCGCCTGCTTCGCCGCGCTCCCTGCTGCGCAGGAATCCGGTCCGGCCTCGCCGGGCCTACACTTTTCTGACCCTCGCGGCTACGGCACCCGCCTCCTTCACGAGTTGAGAATTGGGCAGAGGGGCCGTGAATTTGAATGGACGGCGCCAGGCTGTCGTGGTACGCCTCAAGTGTAGCAGGCCTTCTGGTCCAGTATGCCCGCTATTTCCGCGAGCGTACGGGATTGAGTGGAGACGACTATGTTGCGAGGTATTTCACCGCTTTTGAGTCCGGAGTTGTTGGCTGTGCTGTGTCGAATGGGGCACGGCGATGAGATTGTGTTGGCCGATGCACACTTCCCTGGGGACAGCGTTGGTAGGCGTGTGCTGCGGGCGGATGGGCTCCAGATTGCCGATCTGCTGGCCGCGATCCTGCCGCTGTTTGTGTTGGACCCCTATGTGGAGAGCCCGCTCTTCATGATGGCGGCGGTTGAGGGCGATCAGCTCGATCCCTCGGTTGAGGCGGCTTACAGGGGTGCGATCGATGCCATCTACCCCGAGACGGCCGCCATCCAGCGCATCGAGCGCTTTGCCTTTTACGACCGCGCCCGCGAGGCCTTCGCGGTGGTGATGACGGGCGAGACGGCCACGTACGGCAATATCATCCTGAAGAAGGGCGTAACGCCCTGCTGAGTGTTGCTTGCCGCGCTTGCAACGAGCCGTGTGTGGGCGTAGGATCATCTCTTTATAACGTAGTTAAGAGAGGGAGCATGCCGACATGAATCTAACCAATGAGGCGATCTTCAAGTATCATGAGGGCGGAAAAGTGGGCATGTGCGCCACGAAGTCGCTCGTATCACAGGAGGAGCTGAGTCTGGCTTATACGCCCGGCGTGGCAGAGGCGGTCAAGGCGATCGCGTCGGATCGCAGTAAGCTCTTCTCCTATACGGCGAAGTCCAACCTGGTGGCGGTGGTGTCGGACGGCACCGCTATTCTGGGGCTGGGCGATCTCGGCGCTGAGGCCAGCATTCCGGTTATGGAGGGCAAAGGGGTTCTCTTCAAGGTCTTCGGCGATGTGGATGGCTGGCCTGTCCCTCTGAACTGTATGCGCAAGGGCGGCGGTAACTCGGGTCCGACTGATCCGCAGCGCGTGATTGACGCGGTATGTGCCCTGGCCCCGATGTACGGTGGCATCAACCTGGAAGACATTGCGGCACCAGCCTGTTTTGAGATTGAGGACCGCCTGGACGAGATGCTGGACATCCCGGTGTTCCACGACGACCAGTGGGGGACGGCTGTGATCACGCTGGCGGGCGTGATGAACTATACGCGCCTGTGCGAACGCTCCCTTAGCTCGCTACGGATCGTGATCAACGGAGCGGGCGCGGCTGGCATCCGGATCGCGGAGATGCTGAAGGCTGCCGGGGCGACGGATATTGTCCTGTGCGATTCACGCGGTACGGTCCGCAAAGAACGGACCGATCTGAATGCGAAGAAGCGTGAGCACGCGGCCGATACGACGGCCAAAAGGGTGGTCGAGGTGTTGCGCGGTGCGCATGTCTTCATTGGTGTTTCCGCGGCGGACTGTCTGAAAGGTGAGGACATTCTGAGCATGGCGGATTATCCTGCCATTTTTGCGATGGCGAACCCGAAACCGGAGATCAGCCCGGAGGTTGTGGCCGAGGCGATGGGCGAGAAGCCCTACATTATGGCTACGGGCCGTTCCGACTATCCCAACCAGATCAACAATGTGCTCGGGTTCCCCTTCCTCTTCCGCGGGGCTCTGGATGCGGGTGCCTCGCGGATTACGCTGGGCATGAAGCAGGCCGCCTCTGAGGCGCTCTCGGCGTTGGCACGGGAGCCGGTGCCGGAAGATGTGCAGGCGATCTATGCCTCCGAAGGGGCCCTGACGTTCGGCAACCGCTATATCATTCCGAAGCCGTTCGACCGGCGCCTCTTTGTTGAGGTGCCGCTGGCTGTCGCCAATGCGGCGGCGGCCGATGGTGTGGCGCGGATTGATCTTGGAGACGGCTACCGCGCGCACCTTGAGGCACGCAACGAGGTGCGGTAGAAAAGGAGCCAGAATTCAGGAGTCAGAACTCAGAATGAGAGTCAGTTGGACGTATTGCTCCCGCGAAGAATGGCGGATCAGACGAGATGCTGCCATTCTTCGATACCTTAGATTTGATGCGTCAGCAGTTCTGACTACTGACTTCTGACTACTGACTTCTGCTTGAGGCGCACACGCCGAACGCTTATTTATGAGACAATGGGTTGACACCCATGGGGCCATTTGATAACACTTCGCGGCTTATGGGACAGCAACTCAGAGCAAGAGCGAAACGCAAGCGGCGCGAGCGGCGGGTAAAGCGGCTTAAAGAAGCCGCCAAGGCCGCCAAAGCCACAGCGTAGAGCCACATAGATTCAATCAAGGCGCGATGGCCGAGTGGTTAGGCACGGGTCTGCAAAACCTGGTACACCGGTTCAATTCCGGTTCGCGCCTCCAATCGGAACCCCTTGTCTTACATGGGGTTTTCTTTGTGCCTTGGTCCCTTGGTTCTGTTGTGGAACTTGGCGCGTGGGAGTTGTTGCGGCATAAAGAACAAGAATGGTCTGGCATGAGAGCGTATTGTCTTAATGATGTTGAGTTAGGTTCACTTCCTCGCGTCGTTGGGACTGTGACGTGCGCCGAGCGGCTTGAAAGCGCTTGGTCTGCGCATGACACGCCGTGCAACATCGTCGAAGTCCGTTTGGATCAGATTGGCGTTGAGCATCCTGCTTGGTTGCCATCCTGCCTGGCCATAGAGGCCGCAGGCCTACCCGTTATCCTTACACTTCGAATGAAAGAAGAGGGAGGGAAGTGGCTTGACGATGAGGCCATGCGTGGTCCGATTCTCGCGTCGGCGCTTGACGCGCTTGCGGGCATTGACATTGAGTGGGCCAGCAGCCTCCGGAAGGAGCTGTGCGACCAGGCCGTCACGCTTAAAAAGCCGATCCTTGTGTCCTTTCATGACTTCAATAAGACGCCGGACATCGAGCGACTGCGGAGTATTGTGGCCGAAATCTGCGACTGTCCCTGTGCCATTCCCAAGGTCTCGACGTTCATCAATGAGGAGCAGGATGTGCGAGCCCTGCGCACACTGCTTGATGGTATAGCGGATCGACCGAGTTGCGTGATTGGCATGGGAAGCAAAGGCACGAAGACGCGGATCGAGTTCCCGCTGGCGGGCAGCGGGCTGACCTATGGGTTCCTCGACGCCTCCAATGCCCCGGGGCAGCTCTCGGCAGCAGAGCTCTTTGATTCATTGCGAAAACAGGTTCCGGCCTACGATCAAGAGGCCATTATACACAAGCAGATGCTTTAAACTGATTGAGCGTGTAATAGCGTCAATTCCACGCGCAGAAAGGGGTTGATTCCGTGCCCCCACCGCGATACAGTTCGGGCCATTTCTGTCACGGCGGGATAGCTCAGTTGGTAGAGCAGTGGATTGAAAATCCACGTGTCCTCGGTTCAATTCCGAGTCTCGCCACCACCCTTCGCTCCTCGTTTCACTCGGGGCTACGGGTGGCAAGCCACCTATTCCTCCCTAATTCGACGTTATCCGAAAAGGGTTGGTAGGGCGCAAGGTGCAGCGTATGGCCAGAGACAGGTCCACGTTTGGCTCTTTCCTGTCGCCACCATGCGCATTCCTTGCTCGCGGCGCGGCGGGACGCCACGCCCTACCCTCTGTTTTCTTCTCTATTTTGCGCGCTGGCCTTTTTCGGATGGGGTCTAATTCGATGGCGTGAGAGCTCCATTCACGTTAGATTTGGGTCATGGATGACACGATTAGTTATGGCCATCTACGCTGCCTTGAGCTTGCGCCGCATCGTAATCGGGGTATGGAGATTACCTATATCGAGAAGGGCATGCTGGAGTGGATGGTGGAGGGCGTTGTAGAGCGCGTGGCGCCGGGGAGTGTCTTCTTCACGCTTCCCTGGCAGGTGCATGGCAGTCTGCACCCCAAGGAGCCGAGCAATGATGTCTGGCACGTCCTCTTCCACCTCGAAGAGGACTATCCCCATCCGCGCAAGGGTTTCCGTTTCTCGCCGCGCCTGGGCTTTACCGAAATGGAGATGAAGCGGCTGAGCGCCGTCTTTTGCCGCGCCACGCGGCACTGCTTCCCCGCCAGTGCTGCGATGCGCCACCTCATGCCGGCTCTCATCGGTGAGCTACAGAGCTCACACGAGTTGCGCTCGGCACACTCCGTCAGCCTGCTCCGAGCGGTACTGGTGGAACTCAAGCGGATCGTCAGCGGCGAGGCGGTGGAGGAGCATCCCGCCACCCCCTCAGAGGGCGCCGTCCATGGCCTGCTTGGGACGCTCTCGGCGAGCTGCGGCCAGCCCTGGACGCTGACCCAGATGGGTAATCAGTGTGGCATTCACCGTACGCGGCTGAGCCTGCTGTTTCAGAAGCTGACCGGCAGTACGCCGATGGAGTATCTCCAACGCCTTCGGATCGAACGGGCCAAGGCGCTGTTACGGGAGACGGGGCTCAAGGTCATTGATATTGCTCTCGAGTGCGGCTTCAATAGCAGTCAGCATTTCGCCAACACTTTCAAGCAGGCCACCAGCATGACACCATCGGAGTACCGCCATCACGCCGCCACGCTTACGACCGACGAGATCAACGCTCTCAAGCGTATGGGTTTCCGCAGTGAGCAGGAGGAACGCAAGCGCGTCGAAGCCTTCTCAACGGACTGACCTTAGTTGAACAGGACTATGCTGCCTTGGGGGCCACGGTCGGAAATGATGGAGATGTCGTCAACGTTCCATATCTCGTTGTTGTCGTCGTTTGTCGTCTTGACCTTCAGTTGCACGCTCGTGGTTCCATCAGGTAGAGCTGATGCTCAGCGTGGAGTATCCGTCCCCATCGTCATCGCGATCAGCGCCTCCCGCCAACACCTGGGCCACGGGGGTTCCTGCAGTCGTGCTTAGCGACACGTCTGAGTAGCTCCACCTCGCGTTGTCGTTACCTTCGATTGAAATGTCCGGGGTCGCTGCGAAGGCGCCTCCATTGAGCGCTACAAAGACCTCAAACAAATCTCCGCTGTCGGCACCATTGCCGGATGACGCAGAGGTGCTGCTCGCGTGAAGGGTTAGTGTCATGTCAAATAGATCAACGGTTGAGAACTCCGACAGGGCCAGCTCCGTGATGCCATTCGAAGCCTGATGAGATTTGTCGCCAGACCGGACGCGCTGCTTCGCCGGGTTATCCGTTCCGGGATCAGCGAGGCTGTTTGATCCCGAGTCAATGCTCCACGTGTCATCGGCCGTACCTTCAAATCCCTGGAAGGCAACGGGATACTTGATCACTCCATCCTCCGAGCTCAACGCAAAGGGGTTTGTGTCATCGAACAACCAATTCGCCTGCTGGCGAAGATTGAACTGAATATCCTGGACCAGTCCGGTTTTCCCTCCACTGTACATGGCGTTCTCAATATTCGCATCTGCACCCAGGTCAAGCTTGGTATGTATGGCCGTGATGCCTTCTATCAGTCCGGGCGGCACGCGACTGCCATCGGCGGTATCCTTACTCTCCCATCCCGTGGCGCTGTCCCAGTTGAGGGCACTTATGAACGTGGGGACGGCCTCGGAGCCCTGGTACACAAGGATCTGATCTCCGCTGCTGGCGGGAGTGAATGAGCCACTCTTCGTCGCTGTTCCTTGGTCAGCACCGGTGACGGGGGCAGAGATCGTATTGGTCACATGCACCACCGTGCCAGCCGTCAGGCCGCCTGCCGGTGGTGTATAGGTGATGATGCCTTCTGATCCATAGAGGTCATCGTTCTCCGTCCAGCCCTTATCGGTGAAGTAGATGGTCTCGGTATCGGCAAGGTCAGTTAGAACGATGAAGGAAAAATCCTTATTATCACCCGTGTTGTACCCCGTCACAAAAACATCCCCCGGTGACAGGGCGGCCATGGTGAGGGTGGGTAGCAGGGCGGCCAGAGCGGCGACGCACACGAATGATGTAGCTTTCATGATCTGTGACTCCTTCCAGTTCCTTCCGAAGGTGCGACAGCACTGACGCACAAATCCATTTTAGCACACCCAGATTGCGGAATCAATAGGATGGCGCCATTTTAACCAAAAACTAACACTAGAGCCATCGATGCACGCCTTGAAGCGTGCCGTGATGTGCACAATTTACCACATCCATTCTGAACGCCATTCTGTCGCACGCGGTCTATAGTGTGCTGTAGTTGACACGTTAGTGGAGCATAGCGAAGGAGATTACCATGAGCGCACAGATGAGCACCGCCGGGTCTTGGATCACAACACTTCCGAAGGTAGGCATTCGTCCGACCATCGATGGCCGCTATGGGGGCGTACGTGAGTCGCTGGAGGGCCAAGTGATGGCCATGGCGAAAAATGCGGCGAAGTTGATCAGCGCCAATCTGAAGTACCCCAACGGTGAAGCGGTTGAATGCGTGATCGCAGATTCTTGCATTGGCGGGGTGGCCGAATCGGCCGCGTGTGCCGAGAAGTTCGACGCCGAGAACGTGGGCGTCTCCCTCACCGTGACGCCGTGCTGGTGTTACGGTTCCGAAACCATGGACATGGATCCGCTGCGGCCGAAAGCGGTGTGGGGGTTCAACGGGACGGAACGCCCTGGGGCGGTCTATCTCGCCGCCGTGCTGGCTGGCCACTCTCAGAAGGGCCTACCGGCCTTCGGGATCTACGGCCGTGATGTGCAGGACGCTGGCGACACCACGGTTCCTGACGACGTGAAGGAGAAGGTCTTGCGTTTCGTCAAGGCCGGCCTCGCCGTGGCCATGATGCAGGGCAAATCGTATCTTTCCATGGGAGGTTGCTCGATGGGCATCGCCGGTTCGATCGTGGATCAGGACTTCTTCGAGGCATACCTCGGCATGCGCGTCGAAGCGATCGATTTGACCGAATTTGCGCGCCGCATGCGTGACGGCATTTACGACCATGCCGAGTATCAGAAGGCCCTAGCCTGGGTCAAGAGCAACTGCAAGGAGGGGCACGACCCCAACAAAGCGCGCACGAAACGGCGTCGCAGCCAGCTAAACAAGGAGTGGGACGACTCGGTCAAAATGGCCCTTATCACCCGTGACCTGATGTACGGTAACCGTAAGCTGGACCGCATGGGCTACAAGGAGGAGGCGCGCGGCCACAACGCGATCCTCTCCGGTTTCCAGGGGCAGCGCCACTGGACCGATACCTACGCCAACGGTGACTTCCTGGAGGCAATATCGAACAGCTCCTTTGACTGGAACGGCATACGTATGCCGCGCCTGGTGGCCACGGAGAACGACAGCCTCAATGGGGTGCCGATGCTCTTCAGCTACCTGCTTTCCAATACGGCTCAGGTGTTTGCCGATGTGCGGACCTATTGGAGCCCGGATGCGATTAAGCGTGTGACCGGCTACACGGTTGAGGGCGCGGCCGAGGGTGGCCTGATCCACCTGATCAACTCCGGCTCGGCCTCGCTTGATGGAAGCGGCGAGCAGTCGATTGACGGCGAACCGGCGATGAAGCCCTTCTGGGAGATCACCACCAAAGAGAAGAATGCCTGTCTGAGGGCGACGACTTGGCATCCCTCCGTGACGGAGTACTTCCCTGGCGGCGGCTGGTCTTCAAAGTTCGTTACCAGGGGCGGCATGCCGATCACGATGAGTCGTCTCAATCTCATCAAGGGGCTGGGGCCGGCGCTGCAGATCGCAGAGGGCTGGACCGTTGACCTCCCGGCCAAGGTTCACCAGAAGCTGGATGACCGCACCAACAATACCTGGCCCACGACCTGGTTTGCTCCGCGCCTGACCGGCAAAGGTGCCTTCACGGACGTCTACGAAGTGATGGCCAAGTGGGGTGCCAACCATGGCGCGTTCAGCTACGGCCACATCGGCGCAGATCTGATCACGCTGGCCGCCATGCTGCGTATCCCGGTCTATATGCACAACGTGGATGACTCCAAAATCTACCGCCCCAGCTCCTGGAGTGCCTTTGGTACTGAGGGCCTCGAGGGGGCGGACTTCCGGGCCTGCGCGGCCTATGGGCCGGTTTACGCATAGAGTGTGGAGCACAGGACGTCCGTCTGCACCTCTCCGCCAAAGAAGCGCGGAAGGCGCGTCTCGCGGAAGAACTATCCATTCTCTTTGGGCAGACGAGTATCCTCAAGTGAGCCCCGCATGTTGTGGAGCCTGTAGCGTTGGCCGTCCTCGGCCAATGGTTGGCCGGGACGGCCAACGCTACAGCTGTTCAGGGACATCCCGATGTTCTGGATGGTGATAAACACCTATGCCGTCACCGTTAATAAAAGCGCGCAGCTGTGGGCGAAAGTCGGCGACGCACCGACTGTGCTTGTCTCCTCCGCCCCTCTGCCCTCATGATAGGCCTTCGATTTCGATGTACGAGTGGGAGTGGCGTGTGAAGATAGCTTTGATTGGATTTGAGCAGGCGGGAAAACGAACACTGTTTTCGCTGCTGACGGGGCGCGTGGTGGGGGAAAACCGCAAGCCGGGCGACGTGATCGAAGGGGTGGCGGATATTCGGGATCCTCGCGTCGACAAGCTGGCCGAGTTGTGCCAGCCAGAGAAGACCGTTTATGCTCAGAACCATTTTGTGCTCTGTCCGGATGCGGTCACCGGTAGCGAGTCACGCCAGTGGTTGGACGCGGCGCGGCGTTGCGATCTCCTCTGCCTCGTGGTACGGGCGTTCGAGTCAGACCAAGTCTACCATCCCGACGGGTCGATCGATGCGGACCGCGACGAAACAGCGTTGAAATCGGAGATTCTATTGGCGGACATGGCGCTGGTAGAGAAGCGCCAGGTACGGCTGGTGAAGGACAAGCGTTCGGGACTGACGTCGGACCAGAAGGTGGAAGAGAAGGCGCTGGAGAAGTGCATGGCGACTCTGGAGGAGGAGCGTTGGGTTTCCGAGGCGGGGTTGACGGATCAGGAACTGGCCTCTATCCGCAGTCTCGATCTCTTGACCCTGTTGCCGGCTATGGTGGTGCGCAATGTCTCCGAAGCCGATGTGGGTGGGGCGGCGACAGATGGGGCTGTGACGGTGTCCTGCCAGATTGAGCAGGAGATCTCCGCCATTGAGGACGTCACCGAGCGCAACGAGTACCTGGAGAGTTTGGGTCTGAATGCTCTCGGGGTTGATCGCGTCAATGCGGCGGCCTACGATGCCCTGGGGTTGATGTCGCTCTACACGTCGGGCAAAGATGAGTGCCGCGCCTGGACCATTCGTAAAGGCAGTTTGGCCCCCACCGCAGGCGGGAAGATCCATAGCGACATCGAGCGAGGTTTTATCCGCGTCGAGGTGACGAAGTTCAACGACTTCCTTGCAACCGGATCTGAAAAGGCCGCCAAGGATCAGGGCAAGGTCCTCCTCAAAGGCAAAGACTACATCATCGAGGATGGTGACATCTGTCACTTTCTCTTCAACGTCTAGAAGGCGTCTTGGAGAGTGGTGTGTTTTGGGAGGCGGCAAATACAACCACCACGACCCTAAGACACCAAGAGAGGTGCGGAATGGGGAACGGACCAACCAGCATCCTCTTCGTGCCTTCGTGTCTCTGTGGTTGCCTGCCTATGCCTGACTGATTGCCAGGGCCTGGATGAAGTCGGCCTTGATGTCGTCCATATTCTCGAGGCCGACGGCGACGCGCACGAATTCGGGGGTGACGCCGGCGGCGCGCTGCGACGCTTCAGACATCTGCTGATGGCTGGTCGAGGCGGGGTGGAGGACGAGAGTCTTGGCGTCACCGACGTTGGCCAAGTGGCTGGCGAGCTTGACGCTATCGATGAACTTCGTGCCGGCAGCACTGCCGCCCTTAATCCCAAATCCGAGGACGGCACCGTAGCCGCCGCTGAGATACTGGTCGGCAAGGGCGTGGGAGGGGTGATCGGCCAGTCCGGTAAAGACGACCCACTCGACCGCATCCTGCTGCTGGAGCCATTTGGCCAGCTCGAGGGCATTGGCGCTCTGCTGGCGGATGCGGAGCGGAAGCGTCTCAAGGCCCTGTAGGAAGAGAAAGGCGTTAAACGGGCTGGGGCACATGCCCAAGTTGCGCATGCCCTGCACGCGGGCCTTGATGATGTAGGCCACATTACCCATGCCGGGGACGTCGCTGAGGGCGTCCCAGTAGACCAAGCCGTGGTAGCTCCCGTCGGGCGTGGTAAAACCGGGGAAGCGGCCCTGCGACCAATCAAACTTCCCGCTATCGACGATTACGCCGCCGATCGAGGTGCCGTGTCCGCCAATCCACTTGGTGCAGGAATGGACCACGATGTCGCATCCATGCTCAATCGGGCGGCAGAGGATCGGAGCAAACGTATTGTCCACAATCACAGGTACGCCTGCGGCATGGGCCACCTTGGCGATGCCGGCCAGGTCGAGAATATCGCCTTTTGGATTTCCGATGGTTTCGAGATAGACCGCCTTGGTGTTCTCCTTGATGGCGGCCGCAAACGTCTCGGGCGTACCGTCGGAGACAAAGGTGACGTCAATGCCCATCTTGGGCAGCGTGTGGCGGAAGCAGGTTTCCGTGCCGCCGTACAGCGATGAAGAGCTCACGATGTGGTCACCCATCTCAGCGATGTTGTGGATCGCGAGAAAGATGGCCGACATACCGCTGGAGGTCAGGAGGGCACCGACACCGCCTTCAAGGGCGGCGATACGCTTCTCAACGACGTCGGAAGTCGGATTCATGAGGCGGGAGTAGATGTTGCCGAACTCTTTCAAGGCAAAGAGGTTGGCGGCATGCTCGCTGTCGTTAAAGACAAAGCTGGTAGTCTGGTAGATCGGCACGGCGCGAGCGCCAGTCGTGGGATCGGCCACCTGGCCGGCATGCAGGGCGAGTGTTTCTGGACTCAGTGTTGTATCGCTCATAGCTTCTCTTCTCTTTGATGTGTTCTATTTCAGGCCCGTCCATTGGCAGACAGGAAATTCTCTCAAAACGCGTCACCTACCGCCACCCACCATGCGCCAGCTAGATGCTGTAGGTCAGGCTCTGGGGCGGCTGGCTGTCTTCCGCCATCTGGGCAATTGTGGTGCCGCCGAACAACTCCTCGAGCAGTGTGACGGCCTTTTCCCATATCGGTCGGGTAGGGCAGGTGGCTTCCCGCTTGCAGTACTTGTCGAGGCAGGGCACGGGCCGAATCGGCCCTTCCACGGCTGCGAGCACGTCACCGAGGGTCATCGAATTGGCATCCTGTGCAATCGTGAACCCACCTTTGCGTCCGCGATGGCTATTCACCAGACCCGCGGCACGGAGACGAACCATGATCTGTTCGATGTAGTCGGCCGAGAGCTCTTCGGCCTCCGCAATCTGGTACTTCGTGATGGGGCCTTGGCCCTCTCGCACCGCCAGATAAACCATTATTCTGGCTGCGTAACGACCCTTGGTTGATAGTGCCAGCATGGCTTAGCCCTTCTTTAATACATGATTGACGTGATCATGATTCAGGCATATTGTAGGAGCGATTCTTGAGAATGCAATATAAAAAAATAGTGCGTCACAGGATAAGGAATTCATCATGGGTAACCTGGCAATGGTTGCCGGTCGAAGAGGA
>JABMPJ010000007.1 GCA_013203785.1 Lentisphaerota bacterium
CCTCTTCCTAAGATCTCGGGAGTCCCCTGCCTACTCAAAACCTGACGCTGGCCAGTCACCGCAGGAACAACCTGGCCCAGCGAGAGCGCCGAAATGGCAAAAAGAACAGAAGCCAATACGTTAAATCCCAGCTCCTCTCGCTTGATGCCCTGTGCGCTTCTGAAGTCCGATATGAACCGTTTTGCGAACAACAAGACGGTGCCCGCCGAGATGATGGCGTAGAGGACCTGTCCGTGTCCATGAATGGGCATAGGGAACCCGGCGCGTGACATGTCCACATCAAGAACAAAGGAGGCGTGGAAGCTGATCAATGTAACGGCCGGTATCGTAAAGAACCAGGGCATCAAGGTGCGGAGGAGGTCGCGACGCTTCTCCGTTTCATGCATGATGGAGTGGCGAAGGAGGTCAAACGCCATGGGAAGCACGCCTGAAGCCACCCCCGAGTATCTCATGAGGCGAAGCAGATCCTCTCGGCCGGATGCGAAGGGCACGAGCATGAAGCAACACAGCCAAGAGGCAATCGCCAGGGAGGTGATCAGGAAACAGCGATTGGCCCGCCGACCAGGGTTCATCAGGTAGACCGCGATGCCAAGCAGCAGATTCAGTGCGAAGGCGGTGATGGACGACACTTGGAACGAATTCAACATACCTTCGGTTCTCTCCTTCCTGTGGCGGAGCTCTTCTTGCCGTTAGTTATGAACTGTGTCGAGAAGCATGCAGCTATTGCCCCGGCCAAACCCGTGCACGTTGATCATGGCGCGCCTCAGGTCCAGGCGGCGGGGGGTGCCCGGGACATGATCCAGGTCGCATTGCGGGTCGGGTGTGTCCAGATTGGCCGTCGGTGGAACGGTCTGATAGTGTAGCGATAGCGCGGCCGCGATTACCTGGAGTACGCCGCCGACGGCCATGGGGTTTCCCGTGTTGCCTTTCACAGAGGTCACCGGCACGCGATAGGCGTGAGACCCCAGGACCTGTTTGATGAGTTCTACTTCAATGCGGTCCATGTGTGGGTCGCTGGGTGCATGGGCGCTGACGCAGCTTATCTCTTGCGGGCCGCAACCGGCATTGGCCATCGCCATCTGCATGGCAATACTCAGGCCTGAGCCCTCTCGCGAGGCGGGGGTATCGGCACTTGATCCATAGCTAACGATTTCTGCATAGATGGGGACGCCGCGCGCGCGGGCGTGTTCCATATTTTCGAGGACAAGAATGGCGCCACCCTCGGCGGCAACACCACCATCTCTATTGCGGTCGAATGGCCGACTGGCTTTGGCTGGGGTCTCGTTGCGCAATGACATTGTGCGCGAGGCCTCGAAGCTCTTGAAAGCATATGGCGAAAGTGCTGCATCGGCTGATCCGGTCAAGATCAAATCGGTCTTCCCTTGCCGAATCTCCATGGTCGCCTGCCAGAGCGCATCCATGCCCGATGCGCAGCCATTTGAGAGAGTCGAAAGGCGCGACTGAAATCCCAAGCCAAAGGCGATGGCGCTCGTCACCGCATGGGGTATCGCAGCGATCGCCGTCCACGGGGTGGGGGGGCGACCAAGCACGTCCATCGCATTCGTGCTGACACCCAGGATAACGGGAACCACATCCCTGGCTTGCAGATCCGCCACGGTGAGTCTGGCGTCACCGATGGCATCGTGTGATGCCGCGATCGCCAGCTGAGCCGCCCGCGCCATGCGCCGCTTGGGCTTGAGGATGGGGTCGATGTAGTCGTGCGGATCAAAGTCCTTTACCTCTCCGGCAATACGGCACTTAAACTCGTCAGCATCGAACAAGGTCACCGGTCCGACACCACTGCGCCCAGCCATCAAGGAATCCCAGAACGCGTCGCGCGTGCTCCCGTTGGCGGCAAAGACTCCGATCCCGGTTACAACAACCCTGTTCGTCATGGATACGTCCCAGCTAGAATCCACCCCTGTCTGGTCTTCTCGGAATAGCCCCAGCAAGCGTGATGTTCAGTTATGTTCAGATGGACCCCTGCCGTAAATTGTGCGATGTTCAGAATTGGACAGCTCGACAAGGGGTGCACATTTTTGTGCAGTATGCGTCACTACATGTGGGGGGTGTCAATGTAAAAAACCACAAAATATGCGGGTTTGCCGGACTGGCATACAGTGTGCTATTAATCGAGACGGAAGTAGGGACCCGCTTGGGTCTAAATCACTGCTGCTTGTAGTTGGGCGGCGTAACAACATAAAGGGGTGTAGTCATGAATCAAGTAAACCGCGTGAGCCTGGTATGGGCTCTCATGTGGGCGGTCGTGGTCGTGCTGGCAGGCACGGTGGCGACGGTCATGGCCGACGGATACCGTAATCCGCCCGAAGGTGCTGCGGCACTCGGGCGTGGCGGGGCCCGGGCGGTCTATGCAGACGACGGAAGTGCTGTGACGCACAACCCGGCTGCTCTGACCGACCTGGAGCAGGCAACGCTGACACTATCAACGACTCTGGCGTATGCTCCAACGGACTATACGTCGCCTTCGGGCATGAGTGAATCCTCCGATGCCTCAGTAGGGGTGCTACCGGCCGTCTACGCAACCATGCCTCTCAAGGACGGGCGGACCGTCGTGGGTATTGGGCTCAACTCCCCTTACGGACAGGCCATGGAGTGGGATGAGAATGGCCTCTTCAAAGGGTTGGCACCTGATTTTGCCGAGCTGAAGACGGCCAATGTCAACCTGGTCGTTGGCCTGAAGCTGTGCGACCGTGTCTCCGTTGGTGCTGGTCTGAACGTGCTGTGGGGTAATATTAAATTTCAGCAATCGTTGCTCCCCCCTCCCGGCGTACCCGCGCCAAGTAGTCGCCTGACGTTTGATGGTGATGGCTATGGTCTGGGTGGCAATTTTGGTCTGGTTTGGAATCTAACCGATAGCCAGCGCATCGCACTCTCCTACCGCATGCCGGTATCAGTTACAGCGGAGGGGGATTTCACGATGGGCAACCCGCCCCCTCCCGGAGCACTGCCGCCGACCGTGACACCGATGAGCTCCTTCGAGACCGAACTGAATTTCCCGGCTGTGGCTGTGATCGGGTATGGTATCCAAGTGTGTGATAAGCTACGACTACAGACCGAAGTCGAGTGGGTTGAGCACTCCCAAAACGACGTCCTGAAGATTGATATCGCTAACAACAATGCTCTGCTGGTTGCTGTGCTGGGTACCACTGAACTGCCGCAGGATTGGGATGATACCTGGACCGTGGCTGTGGGTGCTGACTGGACCTGCAATGAGTCGTGGGTGCTGCGGTCGGGTTATACCTGGTTGCCGACGCCAGTTCCGGATGCCACCTTCCTGCCGGTCTTAACTGAGGGTGATAAGCACGTCCTCGGCATTGGCGCAGGTTATCGCAACGGTGCTGATTCGGTCGACGTGGCCTACGCCTACAGCATTGCCGAAGACCGTGACATTGCACCCGGTAGCAGTTTGGTCGCAGGGACGTACGAGACCGACCCACATCTCTGTACCGTGACGTACACCCACCGTTTCTAAGAGAGATGAACATGACGGCAGAGGCTATGATGAATAAAGTGCTCGTAATCGACGATGAACTGGGACCGCGCGAAAGCATCCGGTTCCTGCTCAAGGGGGACTACGAGGTCTTCTGTGCCGATTCAGTTGATGGGGGCGTGGCGATGTTGCGTGAGCAATCGCCCGACCTCGTCATCATGGATATCCGCATGCCGCGTAAGAGTGGTATTGAGGGGTTGCGCGAGATCCGTGAAGTCGATAAGCACGTCTCTGTCGTTATGTTAACCGGATATGGAGCGCTCGAAACGGCCAAGGAGGCTCTTCGCCTGGGGGCGACCGACTACTTGAGTAAGCCGTTCGATACCAAAGAGATGACGGAGGCCGTGGGTCGCTATGTGGAGCGCACCCGCATGGAGCGCCGGCGGACAGGTATGCTCGACGAACTGCAGGACATCAACGCGCGTCTTGTGGATGACCTCGCCAGCAGGGAGCAGGAGGCCTCCATGGCGCAATCGACGGCGGAGATAGCGCACGATATGCGCAATCCACTCATGATTGTGAGTGGCTACGTGGAGCTACTCACCGCGCAGCTTGAAGAGGTTAAGGCCAAGCTGGGAGACCAGCTCGGGGCTACGGACGATTACCTCGAAGTGATCGGCCAGAATGTGCGGCGCTGTTGTGACCTCTCCCACATGTGGCAGAAATACGGTCGGGCCAAGTTGAGTGAGTTTGGCCCCACCACTTTGGCGGATGTGATTGAGGATGTTGTCTTGGGCACGGCCCCGCTGGCGGCTTCTGAAAACGTGGACATAAACTACGATACGCAGCCCGGTGACGCTGTAATCAACGGTAACAAGCCCCAGCTTTTGCGGGCGATCCACAACGTCATTGCAAACGCGATTCAGGCGGTGACACCCCCTGAAGGGCGTGTGCAGGTCAGCTGTCGCCGCGACGGCGATAGCATCGATGTTGTGATTTCAGACAATGGCAGCGGGATGAGCCCTGAGGTGCTGTCACACATCTTTGACCCCTACTACACCACCAAGGAAGAGGGTAAAGGCACCGGCCTGGGCATGGTGATTACAAAACGGATTATCGAAGAGCATCACGGTGAGTTACGGGTCGAGAGCGAGGTCGATGCGGGAACGCATGTTACCATCAGCCTGCCGTTGGCTTCCTCTGCTCGCTCGGTGGCGACCACCAACTAGTCAGCGCGTCGCGGCCGTGAAGACGACGGCCCCATAGCCCACGACCCACTGGCCGCGGCCCTCGGGGTGGTCGTCCCCACTGTTGCGATAGTGCAGCAAGGTGCCAGCCCGGCAGCCCTGCCTGCGGGCATAGTCGATCGTCACCAGGACGGGGGCGATGCCGCAGCAGACTTGGTGCTGATAATCCCAGCTGGCCGCCAGGACCTCGCTATCCATGGCTGTTATGTGCTGGAGTGTCTTCCTGTCACTGCGCCCAACCCGGTCGTAGTCGGGATCGTGCAGCAGGTCTGTGCTGGCGATAACCAGAACGTTTCGCGTGCTGGCCAGCTCACCCAGGCCTTCGCCCAGCTCGCGGAGCGTGGCGGGTGCATGGTCGCCGACGATGCCGACTACGAGGGGCGTCTCGGGGAGGGCCATTTGCACAAAGGGCACCATGTTTTCCGCAGAATGTTCGCCGTGGTGCGGCGCTGAATCCATCTGGATACGCGCTCGGCCCTGGGTCAATAAGGCCGCGGCATCCCTATCCATTCGCGAACTGCCTGCCGGTGAAGTGAGGTGCTCGGCCTGGAGTAGTGCGACGCCCTCCGATGCGCGATGATGGCCAAACCCGAGGACGATAACGCAATCGGGAGCAAAGCCCGCACGGGCGCTGTCGCGGATGGCGCGGAAGGTGTACCCCGCCACCGGACCCGAATAAATATAGCCTGCATGCGGCGCGATCGCCGCCACAATGCGGCCGTCCAGGTCGGCGGCCAGCGTGGCCCCCTCCATGTAGTCATTGATATCGCCGCGCAGGCGGTCTGGATCGGCCGGAAACCAGCGACCATCCCCCCCGGTAGCAATGACGACCCCATCGCTATCCGCTCTCACTCGTCCGTCTCTTCTGCCGGACTCGCCGGTTCACCCATATAGGCCTCCAACTCAAGTGCATGGTCGACCGCCTTTTGCAGGTCGGGCATCATTTCCTGCATCAAGAGCTGCATCTTTTCCATGGTGGCCAGGCTGAGCTGCGGCTGTTTCTTCAGGAATTTCTGTCCGATGGGAGACTCATAGAAGGCGATCAAACCATCGAGCTCTTCGAGGCTCAGGATGTCGGCGTAGATATCCAGAAAGATACTTTTCATCCGTGTCCAGGAGAACTTCTCCATCGAGACCGTGATGCTGGCCTCAACCGCTTTGCGGGCTCGGTCTTTTTCTGCCTCAGGAATGTCCTGAGCATTGACCATTTCTGTCGCCATGCTCATGGCTTGTTTCATGGCATGGTCGTAGGTGTTGTCCATGTTAAACAGGGTCAACAGCTTATCAGCCGCGGCGTGCCGCTCAACCGCGTCGACTACTGCTGGCACTTCGGTGGCCCGGGCCACCATATTCACGGCCACCGCCATCACTACTATCATCATCCATCTACGCATCTCGTCCTCCTCAAGTCTCTGCGGCACGGTCGCTTCACGGCCGGCTCTCACGGCGACACGTTAGCGCCCCCCTCTCAGATTGGCAACACCTCAAAGCGCGTTGCGTTCCACTGTTCACTGGCACCAGTCCTGTCCCACTGCTACACTGCCTGCCAACGAGAGGATGAGCGGTGCCTGAATTACCTGAAGTAGAGACTGTCGCGGGTGGATTGCGTGACGGCGGCCTGGTCGGGCAGACCATCCATACGGTCACGGTGCGCTGGCCCAAAACAGTGGCTCAGCCCGGCGTGGTGTCGTTCCGTCGTGGCCTGATCGGGCGCTATGTGGTTTCGGTGGGGCGGCGCGGCAAGTTCCTACTGCTCGGCCTCGACAATGGCCGCACGCTCATCATCCATCTGCGTATGACCGGGCATCTCTACTTTGCCCCTTCCGGAGAGCCACCCCATGGTCACGAACATGTCGTGCTTGGCTTGGAGGATGGTCGGCAGCTGCGCTATCGGGACACCCGAAAATTCGGGCGTTGGTGGTTGGTCTCTAATCCCGCCAAGGTGATCGGCCATCTCGGCCCGGAACCCCTTGATTCTTCGTTCCGAGCGGCGGACTTCTCCCGCCTATTGGGCCAGCGGCGGGGCATGCTCAAGCCACTCCTTCTCAATCAAGCCTTTCTGGCTGGTCTGGGTAACATCTACGTCGATGAGGCACTCTGGGACGCTGGTTTGCATCCCGAGCGTCGCGCTGAAACGCTGACGGAGGAGGATCGCCGCCGCCTCTATCGGACGATGCGTCAAGCGTTGCGGCGCGGACTCAAGTCGATGGGCACCACGCTCGGAAGTGGCCTGACCACCTTTCGCTCGGTGTGGGGGCGTCGCGGTACGAATCGGGCCAAGTTGCGCGTCTTCCGTCGCACGGGACATCCCTGTCCGCGCTGCGGAACCACGATCGAACGACTCGTTGTTGGCCAACGCAGCACGCATATCTGTTCGCGCTGCCAGACGTGGGATGGCTGATGCGGATCCGTGGGCTCCGCAGGTGCTGCTTGCCGCTAACTCCATTGGAGTGTAACGTTTTGTCTGAGCGTGGGTGCGGCCCACAGATGTGAGGTGCGATAGTAGCCTGATGAACAATTCCTCCCGCAGTCTCGAGTTTAAGGCGGCCATGGCCAACGCCCTCGCTCCGGTCGTCTTCTTTGATGAGGTCACCCGCGGCATCTATTCCACGGATGCCAGCCACTACCAGATCATGCCCTGCGCGGTCCTTATCCCTGAGGATGAGGACCAGGTCGTGACAGCCATCCGGATCGCCGCGCAGCACCACATTCCCGTCACGGCGCGCGGGGCAGGTACCTCGCTCTCGGGGCAGACCCATGGTGAAGGGGTCGTCATTGATCTCTCGAAGCATTTCGACAAGGTCCTGGAGGTCAACCTGGAGGAGGGCTGGGCGCGCGTCGAGCCCGGGGTTGTACGTGACCAGCTTAACGCGGCCGTGGCATGCCATGGTCTTCAGTATGCCCCGGATCCCGCGACGAGCAATCGAGCTACCATCGCCGGAATGATCGGCAACAACTCTGCCGGCATGTATTCGGTGGTCTACGGGAAGACGAGCGACCATCTGCTTGGCTGTCGCGTGGCACTGAGCGGGGGCGAGGTGCTGGAGTTTGCACCCGTCACCCGCGCCGCCTGGGGCGACGGGGCACAGGGCCGTCTGCTCAAAGGGCTTGACGCCATCGTTACCCCGCGACGCGACGAAATCGAACAGCGCTACCCCAAAGTGATGCGGAGCGTCAGCGGCTATGCGCTTAACCAGTTTCTGGGTGATCCCGAGAAGGAGCCGTGGGATCTCTCGCAGCTGATCTGTGGCAGCGAGGGCACGCTGGGGGTTCTGCTTGAGGCTAGGGTGAAGTTGGTGCCTCTACCTCTATCCAAAGCCCTCTGCGTGGTGCACTTCGAGTCGCTGCAGGATAGCCTGCGTGCGGTTGCCCCCCTTCTGGCTTTCGGACCCGCAGCGATCGAGCTACTTGACCACGTGGTTCTGGACGAGGCGGTTCGGAATCCCTCGACGCGCCATCTGACCAGTTTCATTGAGGGGACCCCCCGCGCCGTGCTTATGGTTGAATTCCATGGCGATACTTCGGTTGCGCTGGAGGCCAAACTTGCCGAGGTTCGCGCCTACATGGGCGAACACAAGATTGGTTACGCGGCTCCGCTTTTTCTGGATGCGGCCAGCCAGGCCCGCGTGTGGGATGTACGGCGCCTCGGCCTCGGGCTTATTACCAATACACCGGGCCCGACCAAGGGCATGGCGTTTGTGGAGGACGCCTGTATCCCCTTGCCGCACTTGGCCGAATACATCGATCGGATGCTCGCGCTCTGCGCGAGCGAATCGGTCAATGTATCCGTCTATGCCCACGCCTCGGTCGGCGTGCTGCATGTCCGTCCCATGCTCGACCTGCATCTGGCGAAGGATATCGCGAAGATGAAGCGTATCGCGAATGCGGCGTTCGAGATGGTGGTGGGCTATGGCGGGGCCTGGTCGGGTGAGCATGGCGACGGATTGGTCCGTGGGGAGTTCATCGAACGCTTTTTCGGCTCCGAGTTGGTGCAGGCCTTCCGCGAAGTGAAGCAACTTTTCGATCCAGTCGGGATCATGAACCCCAATAAATTGATCGATCCTCCCGGTATGACGGAGCATATGCGCTATGGCGTGGCGGACTATTCCGCGCGCACGAAGGCTGCCGATCGCATTACCCATTTCGGGTTCCGATCGCAGGGCGGGCTGAGCGGTGCCGTCGAGCAGTGCAATGGGGTGGGGGCCTGCCGCAAGCTGGACGATGGTGTGATGTGCCCCTCCTACATGGCCACACGGAATGAGCAGGACTCGACGCGGGGGCGTGCCAACGCCTTGCGCCTGGCCATCAGCGGCCAACTGTCAGCCGAAAGCGACCCGGCCCGGGCGATGGCCTCACAGCCGATTCAGGACGTTATGAAATACTGTCTCTCCTGTAAGGCGTGTAAGAATGAGTGCCCCAATAGCGTCGATGTGGCCAAAATGAAGAGCGAGGCGTTGCAGCAGCATCATGAGGTGCACGGGGCCCCCTTGGGGGCGCGCATCATTGCGATCATGCCTTCTATCGGTGAGCGCTTTACCGGGGCGTGGTCGGGACTGATCAACGCGGTTCAGCGCCTGGGGTTCTCCCGTCGGCTGTTGCAGCGCATTGCCGGCCTGGATGCGCGCCGCGTGGCCCCCGCCTTTGCGCGTCGCTCATTGCGACGCCAGTGGGCCGGCCGCCCCCAACCGGAGCAGGCCGACGTCGTGCTCTACGTCGATTCCTATACGAATATGTATGAGCCCCATCTTGGTCTGGCAGCCGTGGCGCTGTTGGATGCCGCCGGTCTCAAGACGGAGGTCGCGTTTGCCGGGGACAGTCAGCGTGCCCGCATCTCGAAGGGATTTCTCAACGACGCCAAGCGACATGGCACGAAAGTGATGGAGGCTCTCGACCGGGCGGGCAGACCCGAGACGCCGATCCTTTGCCTTGAACCGAGCTGTGCCTCTTCACTGGCCGACGATCTGCCCGATTTGATTGATGATAGCGCGCTGGGGGCGCGTATCGCCGAGCGGGTCTGTCTGATCGAAGGACTGTTGCTCAAGCTGGAAATCGAGGTCGAAAGCACCACGCCCAAACTGCTCGTGCACGGGCACTGTCATCAGAAGGCCGTCTTTGACATGCGGGATCTGACGCGGCTCCTGCCGCATGCCGACTTGATTGATGCCGGCTGCTGCGGCATGGCCGGTTCGTTCGGATACGAGCACTATGAGATCTCGCAGGCCGTGGCCAACAGTCGCCTTTTCCCTGCTCTGGAGCGACGCGATCCCGAGTGCGTCGTCGTGGCCAATGGTCTCTCCTGTCGCCACCAGATACACGACCGCTTTGGTTTCATGCCGAAGCACATGGTGGAGGTCATCCAGCCCAAGGCGTAACCACGTGCGCACCGCTGCTCCTCGCTAAGCGCGGAGGATGTCGCTGATGGCCAGAGGGCACCGGCCCAGCTTCTTGTTGGCCTCCTCCAGTCGCTGACGACTGGCAACCACGCAGATCGCCGCAGCGGGCTGCCCGGCTTCGAGGGCCTCAAGCATGGCTCGTTTAGCTTCGGCGGGGGTGGTCTCCTTGAGGCGCGCGAAGCGTGCTTCGCGCAGCTGTGGCGTTATGCCTGCAAGGTGGCGCTGCAGCGCATCGCCGGTAGCGGCACCGGGTCGGATGGGTTGCTCCTGCTTTTTGGCGGTGGCTATGATGGCCCGATCCACATCCGTTTGGGTCCACGTGGCCTGCTCGACAAAGGCCTGCACGCCATCAAAGACCTCCAGGGTCTGCGCCACATGAGGATCATTGTAGGAGCTCATGGTGATTCTGCTATGCAGCGGGCTGTGGCCAAACTGCGCCCCGTAGGCATTGCCCTTGAAACGGATCTCGTTGAGAATGTACTCCATCCGTATCAGGTGAGACGCCACGGCCAGCAGTGGCTCATCCGGGTGTGAGAAATGAGGCGCCGGCATCGCCAGAGCACAATGGGCAACCTGTATCGGACCAGCCAAACCTTCGCGCGGTGGCGTCTCATAGGGTGTGAAGCCCGTCGGGACGGCGTCCGGAAGCCCGCATGTCATGTTGGGTACCCACTCCGCCAACGTGGATCGAATCCTGTCGAAAACGGGCGCTGACCCCGTGAAGCTGGCTGTCAGCCGGTCACGGCAGAGCAGCAGGTCACGTATGCCTTCGATACGCGCCATGAGGGGCTCGGCAGCCAGCCGGAAGCCCGTGATAAGATCTTCGGCCATCTCAAGCTGCGGCAGGCCGTGGAGTTGCTCATCGAGGTACCCCTCGGGGCTCAGCCCACGCCCGGCATGCGTGCTGGCCGTGCTGCTACCGTGGTGAATCATGCTCGTGCGGTAGTGCGCCAGCGATTGTACCAACACATCATGCAGGCGGCCCTGATCGCGTGGGTCGACCCCGAACAGGAGGTCGTGCAGAACTGCCAAGGCCGGTTCAATGCGATCATCCAGGGCGCGCAGGTAGAAGCGCATGCTCCACAGCGGCTGCGCGCTGGCGTCGGCATGCGTCAGTAAATTGGCGCCACACCCGACGCCTCCTGTGGCGGAAGCCTTGCGGCGCGCGATCGCCTCGAAATCCATTCCGGCCGCCCCCAGCTTGCCAATGGCCTCGGCGTAGTGCGGCAGATGGGGCCATAGCTCGGGTGTCATGCCCTGCAGGTTGAAATCGAGGATGAGGGTGTTGATGCCGTTAGAGGGGACATCACTGTTGAGAATGTCAATACCGGCCGTGCGGTCAATCGTCGTCGGTATATGGGTGAGGCTGGTCGGCAAGTCGCTTACCTTTAACTGGGGCAGGCGGGCCACTTGCTCGGGGGAATTGGGTGTGCCGTTCATGCGATCAAGCTCAGCGGCTGCTGTCGCGATCCGTCGCGCGCCTTCATCGTCCATTTTGGCCCGTGCATCGTGCATGCGCCGCTCGAATGCCGCCTCTGTCTGCGCCTCTTTCTCTGGGTCGGGCACAAGGGTCACCGTCAGGCGGTGGGCATTGTTCACCAGCCGCTCGCGGATGATCTTGCTGAAGAGATCGGGATCGGCTTCGCAGCGTGCACGGCAGGCGTCGAGGTGATGCCGCATTCTGACGAAGAGAAGGGGATCATCATCGTAGATCCAACTCTGCAGAACGTTGTCCATCACATGCAGCGGGAAGAGGGACTGAATCTCGAGGTACTGGTAGGCCGCCTGTTGAATCGCCGCATCAACGTCCTGCGGGTCGATGCCCTCATCGGCAATGGTGGTGAGCGTCTGCATGACGAGCGCCTCAAACTCGTCGCGTCGATCGGGCTCGCTGCCCTTGAGACCGACTGAGAAGGTGCCCTCGCAGCCCAGCTCTCCCGTGCCGGTAAATATCAGGTCGGCCCCGAGCCCGGAGTCAATCAGGGCCTTCTTCAAGGGCGCGGCCTCGTTGCCGATCAGGATGAGCTCGAGCAGTCGCATCAAGACGGTGTCGACCGGGTCGACCGCATCGAAGGCCCGCCAACTCATGACTTGGTACGTCTTCTCCTCCATCGACTCATCACTTCCGATTGGATAGCTCTCCGTCGTGCGGCGCGGCGCCTTCCAGGCGGGTTGGCGTGGCATATCCACGTTGACCTGCGTGTCCTCAAAGGCGACCAGGCGCGGCTCCAGAAAGGCCAGGTAGTCCTCCGTCGGTATATCCCCATACAGAAAAATACGCGCGTTACTGGGGTGATAGTAGGTACGGTGAAAGGCGATCAGATCCTCATGCGTCAGGTCCGGAATGGCGACCGGGTCACCGCCTGACTCAAGGCCATAGGGCGTGTCGGGGAATAGCCCGCGCGCCTGGGCACGGTGGAGACAGGCCTCTGGATCCGAGAAAGCCCCCTTCATCTCATTATAGACGATGCCGTTGATGGTGAGCTCCCCGGTTGGGTCTGCGGGGTCCTTTGGAGCCAGGTGATGGGCCTCGCGCCGAAACGTGTCGCTGGAGAGGAGCGGGTGAAAGACGGCGTCAAAGTAGACCTCGGCCAAATTGAAGAGATCCTTCGTGACGTTGCTGGCCACCGGATAGTAGGTCACGTCAGGACCGGTCATGGCGTTGATGAACGTGGCCATGCTCATCTTAATCATCTCAAAGAAGGGCTCTTTGACGGGGAATTGCTCTGATCCCGCCAGAACGGAATGCTCCAGAATGTGGGGGGCACCGGCGTCATCCAGCGCTGGGGTAGGGAAGCTGATGGAGAAGAGATTCTCCCTGTCGCGGTTGTGAATGTGTAGCAGGCGCGCACCGCTGCCCGGATGTCGCAGCTCGTAGGCCGTAGACTGGAGTTCCTCCAACGCCGTCACCCGGGTGACCTCAAATCCCCTGGTTACTGCCCCTTCAACGAATTCGGCCTGGTCCATGGTGCTCATCCCACTCTCTTTGTCGCTGGTTTCATCACAAAGCCCAGAAGCATAGCTGAACCCCGCTGGCGAAGAAAGAGCGAAGGGGGCAGAACCAGGAATGAGCAACATCGTCTGCCGTGCGCAATAAAAACGGATGGTCCGGCCAAGGCCAGACCATCCGTTGCGGGTACGCATGCGCGGAAGGGCTTTAGACCTCCACTTCCGCCATCCAATTGCCGTGCTGATTGCAGTTTTCAATCGCCGTGATGGTGCCGGACGGGGCATTCAGGTGCAAGGCCGCACCGGGATTGCAGGCCTCCGGCGAGAGCCATACGCGTGAAATAAAAGCGTAGTTCAGGTAGTAGTCGATGCAGCGGATGAAGTGTTCCGGCACCATGACGTGCTGAATCTCTCCGACCTTGACGTGTACGTCCGTGCAGCACTGGCCTGGGATCAAGCCGCACTCTTTGACTACGACGATCTTCGGAATGTGCTTCTTCTCCGCGTCGGTCAGGTTGGCCGGGTCGGCCGGTTTCTTGATCGCATCCGCGTTTTCTGAAAAGGCGTCCTTCTTGGCGCGGCATACCAAGCAGACCTCGGGGGCTTCGTTAAACTCCAGATGTCCGCAGACACCGCATTCGAATACTTTCACTGGATTCTCCTCTCGGGGGCTTCGTCCCTACGCTCGTGACTTCAATTATTTGGATTTGACTCCGTATATATTGCCTCTACCGCAGGAGAAAAGCAAGCCTAGGACTGCATCGCAGGCGGCTGGTTTATGGCGTAGTCGCGGCAGTGCCCCGGACTGTCGGTGCAGCCGTCCTCGGCGGCGCGGATCATATTGACCATTTCGCGAGCCGTGACATAGTGGAGTTGCCAAGCGGTGCCGTCATTGTACTGGCGCTGCAATTGGCGGTGCATGGCGCGAATCGGTTCGCCCAGTAGCACGTCGCTGTTCTTCGGCACACAACCATGGGTATGGAGCTTCGCAAAGATCCACTCCGGACGCCCCTCCACATGGATGCCCGTACGAGCCCACAGCCCCGCTCGCCCCGGCGTAGGTGGATTGGCTCCCGAAAGCTCCGCATTCTCCAGCCGCGGCAGCACCCCCCACTTACGTCGCCCCAAATCCAACCCCAACGGCCCTTGCACCAGCAACAGCTCCTTCGACGTTGGATGTTGGGTGTTGGATGTTGGATGTTCTTCTTTCTCTCCCTTCACTTTCACCCTCACCCCCCGATCATGTCCACACCCCTCCGGCTGGTCCGAGGCCCGGTAAATGGCGTTGACCATGCGTGGCTGGGTCGGGGAGGGGGCCGATGGAAACGTGAGGTCGGCATAGCAGCCCGTCTCGGCCAGTATCCCCAATTCCTCGTTCACACCGCACCAATCCCGGTCTGGCCGTGAATTGCAGAGCGACCAGTTGCCATGAATAAAGGCATACGCCACAGATGACCGCTCCTCCGTGTCTCGGTGACCTCCGCGGTTGATTCCCGTCTCGCCCAGCATCCCATGCGCGCGATGCAGCAGATCCCGAAAGCGCACCAGCTTCTCGCGCAGACCCTCGGGGGTGTCATTTCGGTGATGCAGGTGGATCTCCACCTCGCCGCAGCCCTGTTGCATCAGCGTGCCTAGCTGCGCCATACAGACCGGGTCGTACTCCTCTTCAGGGTAGAAGAAGGTATGGCGAGGCATGCAGCCATCCGCATCGCGGAACTCCGCTGCCATGGTGGGATACTCAGTGGCCCAGCGATCCACATAGGCCCGTGCCGTTGTTTGGCTGGCCTGGTCGCGGTAAGGCTCATAGTGGTCGCAAATCGCCACAATGAGATGCCGGGTCCCCGCCCCGGCGCGAGGACGCCGCCGCAACGACTCCAGATACCCCCACAACCATCGATCCATTCCACGCAGCATGATCAAAGCAGCCTAGCGGAAGCGTGATCAAAAGGGAAATGGGAAAGAGCCGCCAACGCGATGCAGCAGGGCAGATGTCTTGTCCCCCCCCCATTTTAGATGCCTTTCACACATTACCATTTTTGGATGCGCTCCTGTTTAGCCTTCAAAATCGGTTGGTGTACCAAAATCTATTACCATGATATTTCGGTTTACTGCACAGAGATTTCATAGTGCAGACAATCATGATCAATCAAGAGAGCTGGAAACACTAGGATAGCGTTCAAATGTTGACACCTGATCATTTTTTGGGCTACCGACGGCGGTGCAGAGCTTGATCTGCTGGTTATTCGGGGGGCGCAAGCGCTACGGGTTCGAGATTGAGCGAACGACGGCGCCTCACGTTACCCGCGCGCAAGCCCTGCACAGTCGGCAATGGTTCAAGCAACCTCTTGGGCCCAGGTAGATACACATTATTGGCCTTGCTCAGGCAATGATGTGGCACTACGCTGCTCCAAGAATATGGAGGTGCGGTTGTCAGGTGTGCTCCAACCAACGCGCGTGACAGCTTCGCGGACGAGTCCTAGTCTCCTGTCAAAGATGTTGGCTGTCCGGTTATCGCAGGATATTCTGCGGATAATCGTCACATCTGCCCCTGTTATCCTCAACATCCAAGGATAGACGGATCCGCTTGATAACAAGTTAGCCCCAAATACAGAATGACATTCCAGGCGTGGCTTGGTAATTTCAGGGTAGATGGGAGAGCACAATCATGACTTACCTGAGCGACCGAATTACGGTTGATCCAGAGCAATGCGGGGGGCGCCCTTGCATTCGGGGTATGCGCATCCGACTGACGGACGTGCTGGACCTCTTCTCTGCAGGCCTGACGGTCTCCCAAGTGCTTGAGGAAATGCCCGATCTGGAGGAGGCCGATCTAAAGGCGTGCCTTCGGTATGCATCCAGACATATTGACCATCCGGTGGTAATCGCCGCATGACAATCTGGATAGATGCCCAGCTTTCGCCGTCTCTTGCTCGCTGGATTTCTGAAACAATAAGCGTTACGGCCATCGCGGTGCGTGAACTCGGCCTGCGGGATGCCAAAGACTACGAGGTTTTTCAGGCGGCGCGCCAAGCTGACGTTACCATTCTAACCAAGGATTCGGACTTCCCACATCTGCTTGCCCAACATGGGCCACCTCCCAAAGTCCTTTGGCTCACCTGTGGCAATACATCAAACCAGAATCTCCGTACCATCCTTGGCTCCGCCCTTCGGTCCGCTCTCGCTCTGCTCGACTCGGGAGAATCAATCGTGGAGATAGCTGGTCCATCAACCGAATCGAAAGCGACTTCGAGTTAGCCGCGTCGCTGTGCTCGGTTCTTCGCTACTTTGCGTGGGTAAACACTCCCCGATTCG
>JABMPJ010000066.1 GCA_013203785.1 Lentisphaerota bacterium
ACCTCGACCCCTACAAGCTCAGGACGCTCATTGATGCAAAACAACGCTCAATCTTCAGCAAGCTTCGGTAACATCAATTATGGCGCAGCCATGTCTCTCGCGGGACATGCTTCGGTAACCTTTTATTCTGGCGCAACGCGAGATCAGGCTCGCGGACATCACGCGCGAAGTGCTCCAGATCCAACCGCTCGAAAAGCGTCAAGAGACGGGCACCGTCAGGTGGTCGGACGGCCAGGGCCTCCAGATCATACACGCAGGGGATATCAAGGTTGAGTCGGACCATCTTGACGTTGCGTTCGACGCGTTCCCAATGGGCCGCCAGAGACTGGCCTGCCTTCTTTCCCTGTAGCTCGCCTAGATGATCATGCAGGCTCTCCAGTGAGCCATACGTTTGCAGCCATGTGGCGGCCGTCTTCTTGCCCACACCCGGCACACCCGTAATATTGTCAGCCACGTCGCCCACCAGTGCCAGCCACGCTACGATCTGATCAGGGCGCACGCCGGTCTTCTCTGCGACGCCCTTTGGGTCCAGCGCCCCGCTCTTACCGGACATCGGCACCACATTGACCACATCGTCCACCGCCTGGAGCAGATCCTTGTCGCTGGTCGCAATCAGCACGCGGTCCATCGTCTTGTGGGCACGCGCCGCAATGGCCGCCAGGACATCGTCGGCCTCCTCCCCTTTAACGCACACACGGGCCACACCGGCAGCCTCCAGATACTCGTCGATAAGGGGAAGCTGGGCGCTCAACTCCTCCGGCATGCTGGCGCGGTTGGCCTTGTACTCTTCGACGAGCTCCATGCGCTCCTCTGGCAGGCCACCATCGAAGACGACGGCCCAATGCGTTGCACCCCATAACTCACGCAGACTCTGAAGCATGCGCACAGAGCCGAACAGCGCATTGGTCGGCTCCCCGGCTTTGTTGGACATCGCCGGGATGGCGTAGTAGGCGCGATAGAGCAAGCCGTAGCCGTCTATGAGAAGCAAATTGCGGGGATCCGACATCACCCTTTCCATGGTGGTTGAACGGTGGTGCGGCAGCTGAGATCTAGTTGGCCGGTGGCGTCACCATGCCAACAGGGATCTCGGTGGTCTCCTGCTTCTTAATGGGAAGCCCGTTGGGATCGACGAGACGCGCTGTCACAAAGATCAACAGATTGCGCTTCTCACTGCGCTCGTAGGAACTGCGGAAGAGGCGGCCGATCAACGGCAGGTCACCCAAGAACGGAACCTTGTCATCCACGTCGGTCCGCACCTCGGTAATCATACCACCCATCACGACGGTGGCACCATTGTAGATCGAGATGGAGGTATTGACCGAGCGTGTGTGGAAGAACGGCTGTGGCATCGCCAGCAACTGCTCGTTACCATCCGCGTCGGTGAAGCGCGATCCATATTCATACCACGTCGGGTCCGACACAACCTGGGGGGTCATGTTGAGATTGATCATCTGGCTCTCGGTACTGACTTCCGGAAGGACGGACAGGATCACGCCCACTTCCCGTGTTTCAAAGGTGGACGGTTCCACCACACCACCCACAATCGTGGAGACGCCGTCCTGCTGGGCCGTAATCGGTGTCACTTCGAATTCGGTCGGGTAGATGTACTCCGTGACCACCTTGATCTCGGCTTCGTTACCTGATTTGGTCGTCACTTTCGGGGCTGAAAGCAGGTCGGCATGGCCGCGCTGCTGCAGCATATGCAGAACCAGCGCCAATTCCGGATTGGTCAATACGCCTGAGATCTTGAGGACACTGTCGAGGGCCGTGACGTTGTCCCCGAGGGTCTCAGGAACAAAGCGGTTACCACCCGTGAACGACCCGTTCGGACCAGCAGAGAGCTCGATACGCTGCCGGGCCGCCGCAGGCAGATTGGCCTGGCCGGCCTTCTGAGCCAACTGCCAAGAGTCATTCATCAGCCACTCGAAACCAAGTGAATCCAAGTCGGTCTGCGTCACCTCAACGAAACGGGCCTCGATCTCGATTTGGCTTGGCACCACGTTCAGCACCTCGAGTACTTGCTCAAATACGGCCAGATTTTTCTCCGTATTGGCGACCACAATCTTGCCGATCGTGCGCACATACTGGATCGAAGACTTGGCGGGCCAATCCACACCCATGGATCCAAAGAACCCCTTCCAGTCGGCGGTGCCACGGTCGACGCTTTGGGCCTCTATCGAGATGAAGTCGCCTCCGCCGCGCAGGTTGTTGTCGCCACCGACTTCCTCTCTGACAATGCGAATCTTTTCTTCCACGGCGGGGAGCACGTCATACATGCGTACCACAATATCCCCGTCTGGATCATTGAACGGCACGATCATGACGACACTGCCTTCAATACGGTACTTCAGGTTGGCCACCTGGGTCACAATCTTGAGCGCTTCCATCAGGGATATATAGCGCGCCGTAAAGGTAATCAGAGGGACACCGCCGTTGCCGCTGGCACCACCGCCGGCGGCCACCATGTCCGCAAACGGATCGAGCGGGGCAGCAAGCGGTTTAGCCGACACAGAGGCATCGGTCTGCAATTTCAGGATAATATTGACACCCCTCTCGTCGTCGGGGAGTTCATCCGAGTCATAATCAGCGCTCGCCCGCTGCAGAAACTCGATCACGTCGTGAATATTTGCCTGGCGAAAATCTATTTCAGGAATCTTGATCGACTCCATCTTAAGGCGGATGCGGGTGCGCGAGTCATCGTCCTTCTTGCCCGGCTTCACGGTCTTCGTCTTCTGCGCATCGGCCTCCGCCAACCCGTAATCCCGCGGATTCCAGGCCTTGCGGACCTCGGTCATCATGTCACGCCGCGTACCTTCGACCTCCATCGCGGCACGGTCGTAGCGCTTCTGGGCAACCTTCTGGATCATGCGCATGGCCTCGGTGTTGTGGGGGTCGAGCGAGGGATGCAGGACGGCCTCGAATTTTCCCTGGGCGCGATCCAGTTCCCCATTGATGAGATGCTGGCGGCCGGTGCGAAGCAGCTCCTTGATGCTGGCCTGCTTGTCGATAAAATCTTGCTGCTGGGCGCGCCGACGAGGCACCTCGGGAGCGGTCTCCACGACCTCTATGGGCTTCTTATCCAGATCTTCAAGGAAGCGTGCGGCACCGGGATGCTTCAGGCTGAGAGCACGCTGACCAAGGTCACGTGCGGCGGCGACGTCCTGTCGGCGCAGCTGAGCATTGGCCCAGTTAAAATAGTTCTCCGCCATGCCAGCACGCACCCGGCTGCGGGTCTTGAGCGTATCGGGACGGTCGGCGATGTAGCGCAGCGCCTCTTCAAACTGGCGCTCGGCCTCTTTATAGTCGCGCGCGGCAGCGGACTTCTCGGCTTCGCGCAACACTTCGCGGCCGTGGGCCTCCAGGGCCTGGCGACGTAATTCTTCCTGCTTCATCATCACATCAAGCGTGGTGACCATAGCGGTCTTGGCGGCATCCTCCGGACTGACCTCAGCCACAGTCGGCTCGGGAGTCGGCTCAGCCTCCATGGCATCCGCAACCTCGACCTCGGGCTGGCGAGCATCGACGACCTCCGCAACGGGCTCCTCGTCTGGCTCTTCTTCAACAATCTCAACCATTTCCTCTTCCATGGCGACAGGTTCGTCGATGTCATCCACCAAGAGATCTTCAAGCGACTCATCGGCCAGGGCCATGTCGGCAACGGGGGCCTCAATCAGGACATCAAGCGGTTCGTCGTCCATGGCGACGACCTCCTCCACCAACGGGTCCACCAGCGGTGCGGTTTCCTGCGCTTCAAGGTCAAGGTCGTCATCCAGCGCGACTGACATGTCACCATCAAGAAGTGAGTCATCTTCGGTCTCGACCAGCAGCGCCTCCATTTCGGGCTCCGGATCGGATTCGACATCAGCGAGACCCAGATCCATTGCGGGCGGATCGGGCACACCCTCGGCGAAGGCCTCCATGAATGCCCCTTCGACCACAAGGTCCAAATCGTTGCCGTCGTCAAGGTTGGTGGCCGCTTGATCCGCCGTCTCGGCGATGGGCGCCAAGGGAGCCACACCAGCCTCCTCCACCATCTCAACGAACGCCTCAGCGGGCTCGGGCTCCTCGGGCTCCACCTCCGAAAGCAGCTCCTCGACCTCTTCAATCGCCTGGTCGGCGCTATCAAGGTCTGTTGCGGGAGCGTCGAAATCATCGACAGCCAGGTCTATATCCTCAACAGCTTCGAGTATGGGCTCAACCTCAACTAGGGGTTCGGCCTCAACCAACGGCTCAATCTCGGCGAAGGGCTCGGCCTCAACCAACGGCTCAATCTCGGCGAAGGGATCAGCCTCAACCTGGGGTTCAATCTCAGCGAGGGGTTCGGCCTCAACCTGGGGTTCAGCGGCCCCGTCATCCTCGATGTCGACATCCCCAAAACCTACGGGCAAATCGTCCCCCAAGAGAAGGTCGTCACCCGTCAGGAGATCGTCTCCAAGGAGCGCATCCAGGTCGTCATCGAGAGCACCATTGACCGCGTCTTCGACAAGCATCTCTTCCGAAACGATCGAACCATCTTCATCAAGGTCTTGTGCGACGGCCAAGCCCACAATGACCGCCGCAGAGAGCCCAAGCCCGATCGCAGCACCGTACAACACTTGCCTATGAATCATCAGGGATTCTCTCCTTGATCAAGAGGGAAAGTCGCCGACTCAGGTGGGGTCCCATCGTCACCGCTTTCCGCACATTTCCTTACGTGAAGATCGACTGAGTCGAGCAGCTGTCTAATTACTACACGCCCACCGCGACTGTCAATGCCTATCAGTTCGTATTGCTTGCCCTGTAGCTCAAATTGGTCTCCCAGTTTGAGCGTGTAGGTGCTGCCATCCACTTTGAAAAAGAGTTTACAGGTATACTCGCTGTACTCGACCTCTTTGCCCATGGTCAGGCGTATCAGCTTCTCGCCACGCTTGAGAGTAAGCACCGATACATCCAGGTTCATGACGTTTCCGAAACGCTCCATCCGCCTCAGATGCTTCTCATAATCAACCACCACGAAGCCTTCGACCTCTTCGTTGAGCTTCACGAAGTAGGTCCGACCATTGCCCCGCGTGTTGATCGCGAACTGCTTAACGCCCCCAGGCAGACTAATCACGCTCTTGAAACGCAGATTAAAAGGGTCCGCGATGAGCGACTGAAGGCAGAGCTTCATGACAATGCTTGGGCTGCTCTGTTTATCGGTCGGGTCGGTCTGGGGATTGGCCAGGAACTCTTCGATGTTCGAAAATCCGTCGCCATCGCGATCGGTCTCGGCGTCAGAGGGGTCACGATCACTCAGGCCGTATTTAATCTCCCACACGTCCTTGATGCCATCACCATCCAAGTCGCGATCAGGATCATCTTTGGGGTCGGGTGGTTGAAGTGCAAGACAGAAAGGACAATTCTCGACCGCGAAGGGGATGGGGCGCCGACAGTCGACGCACTCCACCCGCGTCTCGGGCACCCACATGGTGTGCTCCCACTCGGAGGCCACCACCTGGGCGGGCTCTTGCACCGTCTCGAGGGCAAGCTCAAACGGCGTCAAGTCCACCGGCTGGGCTTCAGGATGTTGGGGTGTAATCGCATCGATCTCGGCTATGAACCCTTCTTGAGCACTCTGAACCGTGCCAACACGCCACGCCAGATAGGCCAGCGACCCCACAAAGGCCGTCAATACCGCCACGGCAATCAGCTTGTCGTAAACCCTCTTCAAGCGCGCAACTATATCTCCGAGCGCCATGATCAGGCTCCCTTTCCGCTGGTCAGTTCAGCAAAGCGATAAACGTCAACCTCCATGCTGACACTCATGGGCTGTTCCAGGGCAATACCGCTCATCAGACGCTGGCTGCGCGGGGGGTGCTTGGAGCCTCCCGCCATGACATTATCCTCCGCGACCGTACCCAGCGCCGACTGAGGTTCAACCACATCATCAGATTCCTTCTCAATCTGCAGGAGCGTGACCACGACAAACATCTCGTGCGCGGCGAGCTGATTCAAAACCTTCATCAGCGCCTCCTCGCGGGCCTCGAAGGTCAGGCCGAAGCGCAGCCGCGCAGACAAATCACTCCCCTTCAGCTCGCCAGCATCGCCCGTGACAGTCCAAGGACGGTTGACAATGCTTGACGCAGCCCTCGCCACGCTCGGGCGAGCGCGGCTCGAACGATTCGGGCGATTCGGGCGGCCCACCTGACCAACCTCAGCCACGCCTGCCGAATCGAACTCCTCCCGGCGCAACTGAGTTACCGCGCTGGCACCACTCTCAAACAGAACCCGACAAAGCTGGTCGGCGATCATGAGCTGTTGGGCCAGGCGCGGCACGTCTGAGGGCGCCGGCAGAGCCCCACCGGCCGAATAGCGCTCAAAGCCAAAGGCAAACCCATCAGGAACCGTTACCTTGTGATCCTTCGCCAGTATCTTGAGTTGATCCCGCTTCTGGCTAAAAAGCCCTTTGAAGATAGAGGGTGTAATCTGAATCGGCTCCACCTGCCCCTCACGCAGCGACTCAGACAGCTCGCCCAGCCAGCGCTGTAGGTCCACGCCGTTGGCTTTCTCACGCTCAACGTTTTCCTTCGAGGGGAACGGGTTGCGAGCGTAGTAATTGCGCAGGGTCGCGACCGACCGTTTGAGGGTCTTCTCTTCTTTGCTGAACTGACTGATGCCACGGAACAGCAGAAAAGCTGAGATTGCGAATACGAGCGCCAGCACCGACATCAGCGCCACCAGAACGATGTTTTGTGTCTTTTTGAGTAGGCAGGGGACTCCCGTGATCTTAGGAT
>JABMPJ010000067.1 GCA_013203785.1 Lentisphaerota bacterium
ATGCAACGCAATCGGAAGTCCTAATCTGGTCGTATGAGGCGTCACCATACGTTCCGCCAGAGGCGGATCCGCCTCTGGCGGAAGATTCCAGCGGTTACGCGATGAAAGTTGCCGGGATTACCCCGGGAGGGCTCTTCGCTACTTTGAATGGGTACCTGAATACCCAGGCATCCACGCGTTTTGACCGTTACCTAACCGCACCCTCTTCCAGAGAGAGGCAAAGCGCATCCTTCTCCACAAACCCAGACACTTTGGTGCAAACGGACATCCAGCTTCTGACTAGCGCCATCCGAGCACGCACCCAATATCACCCAATCACGAGTTTGCAGAAACGAGAGGCGTGTTGCGCATCGCCACTGCTACAGGTAATTGCTCCCCCACCCCAACACACCTTCACCATCCTCCGTCGGCAGGTCTTGAAGCATCTTGATGAGGCACGATGGCTGTAGCTGGGCTTCCTCGATTCGATCGAGCGACACCCATCTGAAATCGAGCCACGGCTCCTCCACCGGTACAGCCTCTCCAGGTGCGAGGCCCGGTATGGCGAGACGAAAGATCAGGTTGATCTCATAGACTTCTTCGTCAGACTGCGTGAAGTGGTTCTCGACCGCTCCCATGAATCCACCCGCCTGGGATGCGACCCCCAGCTCCTCAAGAATTTCGCGCTCAAGCGCGACAGCGGCGGACTCTCCTCGCTCAATGTGTCCCCCAGGCAGATAGGTATTGGTCTGGTCGCGGCCGTGACAGAGCAAGAGGCTACCCTCCACAATACAGACGCCCCGCGCTATGACTTCAAACGCTTTCTCCATCGTTTCTGTCCTTTCGTCCGGTCAGTACATCCCCGACCAGAAAGAGTGATCCGGCAATACAGATCACGCCGTCATGCTCCTCGGCCCAGGCCAGCGCCTTCTTCGTGGCAAGGGCAACGTTGCGACAGGGCTCAGCGCTCAGGCCTGCCGCCTCGGCAAGTAGGGCAAGATCCTCTGCCGATATGCCGCGCTCGTTGGATAGCGGCACGGTCCAGAGCGGTGCTTTTAGAGGCGCGAGGGCTTCAAGGGTCGCCCTGATGTTCTTGTCGGAGCACATACCCAGGATCAGCCCGAAGCGCCGCTTCTTAAAGATGCGCTTGAGCGACTGGACCAAGACCACCGCCGCGGAGGGGTTGTGTGCGCCATCGAGGAGCAGAGGGGGATTGGCCTGCAAGACCTGGAGGCGCCCCTCCCACCGTGTCGCCTCAATCCCATTCACAATGGCCTCCTCGCTGATAGGCAGCTCTAGGCGGTCGCGCAGGGTTTCGACGGTCGCCACAGCGATGGCCAGGTTCTCCAGTTGATGCGCGCCCAAGAGCGGCAGCAGCAGCGGGCCATAGCTCTGGCTGCCAGTGTGGACCGTGAGACGCTGGCCCTCCAGCGTGACGTCCAGCAGATCGATGGTAACACTCTCGACCGCATCGCGCAGAGGTGCCCCCCGCTCAGCGGCGGTCCGAACGATGACCTCACGCGCCTCCGGACACATGGCCCCGATGACCACCGGACGACCGGGTTTGATGATGCCCGCCTTCTCAGCGGCAATGGTGGCGATGTCGTCACCCAGATAGGCCATATGATCCATATCGATACGCGTGATGGCCGTGACGGCCGGCTCCAGTACGTTGGTGGAGTCCAAGCGCCCCCCCATACCGGTCTCGACCACGGCGAGCTGAACCTTGCGATCTCGAAAATGTTCAAAAGCCATAGCCGTGCAGCATTCAAAGAACGTGGCGTCATGGTCCACGCGACCATCGATGGACTGTGCGGCGGTTTCGACCCGCTCCATCAGAGCCTGCAACTCAGCATCCCCGATCATCTCACCGTCGATACGGAAGCGCTCGTTAAGCGCGACTAGGTGAGGCGACGTAAAGAGTCCGGTCCGATAACCAGCGGTCTGCAGCATGGAGGCGAGGAGCGCACAGACAGACCCCTTGCCGTTGGTTCCGGCCACATGCAGGGCTGCGAACGACCGCTCGGGATGACCGAGCGCTTCCATGAGCTTCTCTTCCGATTCGAGTCCCGGCCTGATCCCAAATCGGCGGCGCTCCGAGAGTCGCTTCATCTGTGCGGTCCACTCCATCTGCCTCACACTCCTCTTACGACTTTTAGGATGCCTAGACGTCACGCAATTCGTCACCGGTCCTGTTACCAGACCCGCTCGATATCATAGGCCGCGAAGTGGCTGTCGCAGGTGCATACGGCCATATTTTCGGCCATGGCCTGACAGATGATCATCCGGTCGAACGGGTCACGGTGATGGAATGGGAGCGTGGCTAGGGCGGGCAGGTGTCGCGTGTCGATGGAGAGCACCCGAAATCCCTCTTCGACACGGTCAGCCACGAATTCTTCGAGAGGGATATCGAGTCGGAGCTTCTCCAGGCTGCACTTGATCGCGATTTCCCACCACGATGCGATACTGATATAGTTTGTGCAGTCTGGATCCTCAATGGCTTGCCTGGCACTTGGACTGAGCCGTTCATCGCCGGTCACAAACCAAAGCATAGCGTGGGTATCGACCAGCAGGTTCACGACGTATATTCCGCCATGTCGACGAGCGGCTCATCAAAATCATCGCTGATATCAACCTGCCCCCTCGCACTGCCGAACACTGGGCGGCAGATGCTCTGCTCGCTGGGCCCGAGTTGAGCCACCGGCTTTCCCCGGCGGGTAACGACAAATACCGTACCCTCATGTGCCCTCTCCAGAAGCCTGGAAAAGTGCGTCTTGGCCTCGAACGCCCCTATTGTTTCTGTTTTCATAAGACTAGATTAACAGACTAGTCTGTATAGTCAACCACATTCATAGGATGAGCTCATTGCAGGCTCTCTCGCTCAAGAGACCCTCGCTGTCCAGAAGTTCGAACCGTGGGGCCTGGGGGACAACTGCCTGAGGGGACCCTCCATAACACCCGATGCTTTACACTCCCCTTCCAACCGTTGCGACCCAGACACGGTGGGCACCGGCCTCCTTGAGTGCGCGGGCGACGGCATCTACCGTAGCACCAGTCGTCATGATGTCGTCAATAAGAAGCAGGCTACGACCATTGACCCAACCGGTTGGCTTTACGGCAAAAGCATCCTCCACATTTTTGCGACGGGCCGGGGCATTCAAGAGGGCCTGACTCGGGGTCGGGCGGGTCCGGTAGAGTCCGGCATCCGAAAGCTCGAGCTTCCGCGCGCGGGCCACATGCGTCGCCAGGAGACGCGACTGGTTAAAGGTGCGGTCGCGGCGGCGGCGACTATGCAGGGGGACATAGGTAACGGCATCAATGATCTCGCCGCCATAATGGACGTCGACACAGGCTTCCAGAAGCACCCCCAACTCATGTGCCAAGTGCGTGGATTTACCATACTTGAAGGCTTTGACACAGTGCTGCAGTGGGCCTTCATATCGTGCCGCCGAGCGCGCACGGTCATACTGCGGCGGCAGCCGATGACACCATGAACAGACATAGTGGCTGTCGATCTGGCCCGCCGCGGGGTCACCGCACCAGCTACAGAACGGAAAACCGATGAGCGAGACATCGCACCAGCACTCCCAGCAGAGGTGTCGCCCGCGCTCGACCACGGCACGGTGGCAGACCACACAGGAGCGCGGGTAGACAAAGTCCAGAACCAGGGAAAGGGCGCTCCCGGGAGAGATAGACATTAGACATCCATATGGCGTGAAAGCATAACGCCGAGGCGGTCCCGATCCTCGGCACGAATGGACGCGGCTGGCGTCAGGATGGCGCCCTGCATCGCACTGCGGCAGCTGCACTCCCGCGCGCCGTCCACGGCGTGGACCAGGGCGGCAAGTGTGGCCTTGGCCAGCTTCGTGTTGGCCACCAGGTGCTCGATCACCATGTCGACTGTGACGTTCCCGGCCTCTTCATGCCAACAATCGTAGTCCGTCACCATCGCCATGGGCTGGTAGCAGATCTCGGCCTCGCGGCAGAGCTTGGCCTCACCCAGGCTGGTCATTCCTATGACCTCGAAGCCGTGACTGCGGTAGACATTCGATTCCGCGCGTGTCGAGAATGCGGGCCCCTCCATATTGACATAGGTACCGCCCGCATGAACGTTATGACCCAAACCTTCACGCTCAATCACGTCGCGAGCCACCTCGGCCATCAGGTTGCGCAGTGACGGACAGGTGGGATCGGCCATGGATACGTGCGCCACAACGCCGTTGCCAAAGAAGGTATGCTCTCCCGACGTCTTGGTGCGATCGTAGTACTGATCCGGCAGCACAATGTCGCGTGGATGAATGTGCTCCTTGAGGCTGCCGACTGCGCTGATTGAGATCACGCAGTCCACCCCCAGCGCCTTGAAACCATAAATGTTGGCGCGGTGGTTGATCTCGGAGGGCATGATGCGATGTTCGCGCCCATGGCGCGGGAGGAAGACAAGGTCGACGCCACCGAGCGTGGCACAGCAATACGCATCCGAGGGAGAACCGAAGGGTGTATCGATCGCTTCGTAGCGAACCGCCTCGAGGTTTTCGAGCGCGTATACCCCACTGCCGCCAATGACACCTATTTTCATCGTGACCTCTGCTGCCGCGCAGCGATTGGGGCGCAGGAGTCTGCGCCCCCGATTTGTGTAAGATGGGTAGGCCGTGTCGGACTTGAACCGACGACCCGCGCATTAAAAGTGCGCTGCTCTACCGACTGAGCTAACGGCCCACTGTGAAAGTGAGCAGACAGTGTAGGCCACCCCCCAAAACAGTGTCAATGGTCTTTGGGCGAAGGGAGGCGCTTTCCGTTCAATGCGTCGCGTGCGGCGTTGATCTCGGCCTCTTGCTTGCTGCGCCCCTTGCCGACGCCACGCACCTTTTCCCCCAAGGCGACTTCAACCGTGAAGCGCCGGTCATGACTGGGGCCATCCTCCGATAGTATCCGGTACGTCGGTCCGGCCTTGTATTTGCGTTGGCAGCGCTCCTGTAAAGCACCTTTCGGGTTGTCTCCCCAGCGGTCCGTCTCACCCTCCCGTAGGAGCGGTTCGATCAGCAGACAAAAGACCTTGCGCGCCGCCGCCACACCGCCATCCAGGAAGCAGGCACCCAGAACCGACTCGAAGGCGTCCGCCAGGTTGGAGTCGCGCTGGTCGCCCCCGGACTGCATCTCCCCCTTGCCCAGACGGAGGAAGCTGCCCAGGTCAATATCGCTCGCCATGCGTGCGAAGGCGCGTCCGCTAGTCACCTGGCTCCGCGCGGAGGTGAGGAACCCCTCTTCTTCTGAGGGGTTGTCTCTGTAGAGCGATTCGGCGGCCAGGAAGCCCAGGACCGCATCACCCAGAAACTCAAGCCGCTGATTGTCATGGGAGACGTCCTTCACCTCAAAGCGATAGGAGCGATGGGTCAGAGCCATCTCGAGCAGCTCCTGATTACGAAAGCGGTAGCCAATACGTTTTTCCAGCTCGCGATAGGGTCTCTTCCTAAGCATGGTGCCCCTTCATGTTAAGCGCGCGGATGGAAGCGCGCATGGACCGATCGGAGCCGGCCCTGGTCAATATGTGTATAGATCTGCGTGGTACCAATATCGGCGTGCCCCAACATTTCCTGAATGACACGCAATGGGGCGCCGTTATTGAGCAGGTGGCTCGCAAAGGAGTGGCGCAGTGTGTGCGGCGAAATAGACTTTGAGATGCCTGCCAGCCTCGCACAATCCTTGACCATCTTCCAGAGGCCCTTGCGCGAGAAGAGTCGTCCACGGTAGGAGAGAAAGAGATGGTCATCGGTGCCCTCCCGCACGAACTTCGGCCGACTCTCCGCTAGGTAGCGCTCCACCGCCGCACGGGCCTGTCCCCCGAAAGGCACGACTCGGACGCGATTGCCCTTCCCGCGGCAACGAATATAGCCTGAATCGAAGTGAATATCGCCCTGACGCAGATCAGCCAGCTCCGAGACCCGCATCCCGGTTCCATAGAAGCATTCCAAAATGGCTCGGTCTCTCAGCGCATAGCGGGTGTTGCCGATCGGAGCCTCCAGTAATCGCACCACTTCGCGCTCGCTCAACACGCTCGGAAGAATGCGCCAGAGACGAGGCGACTCCATGACCGCCGTCACGTTCTGGTCGAGGAGTCCCTCTCGACAGAGGTAGGCCAGAAAGACCTTGATCGCCACGAGGCGGCGCGAGACGGAATTCACGCTCAGACCGCGATCGCGCTCGCTCATCAGGTAGTCCAGCACATCGTCGCGTGACACTGCGTTGAACGTCGCCACATGATGGGTTTCAAGGTAGGACGTAAAGCTGCGCAGATCGGCCAGGTAGGCCTCATGTGTATTCGGGCTCAATCCGCGCTCGAGGCAGACGAAGTCCATAAACTGCTCAACCAGTGCCAGCATAAGTTGTTCTGAGTTGCGAGTTGTGAGTTCTGCGTTGAGGGAGAGGCTCCTTCAAAGCAGAACTCACAACTCAGAACGTCCCTGTTCTTAGCGCCAGCTCTCAGGCAGAGCGGCACGCGCCTTTTCATCGGCCGGGATGTTGTTGGCCTCAAAACCGGCTTTGGCCAGGGTGTATTCGATATTTTTGAGGGAAAGCTTCAGGCTGTCGTACGGCACGGCCACATCGCGGCGCTCGCGGTCAATCGCGACCTGATCGCCTAGCACGCCGGGAATACGCTGTAGGATCATGCTGACACGGTCGGCGCAGTCCTGGCTATTCATCTGCGGAACAGTAATACGAGCCATACGGACATCTTGCTTGCGGCACGAGACCATCGTCAGCAGTGCAAGAAGAAGAAAGATGTAGCTCCATTTCATGCGGGCACACTATCAGTGACGCCCCCTGGCCAGCAAGGCGAAAGCCACAGGCATCCCCATCGGACACTTGACATGCCGCGAACGGGAATTAAATATGGTCGCCGCATTGTCAACACGAGAGAAAAGGACTCAGGCTTATGAACAGTGACACCATCAAGAAGGGCTGGGAGCGCGCACCGCACCGCAGTCTGCTTCGCGCTACCGGTCTGAAAGACGAGGATTTCGCCAAGCCGTTCATCGCGGTATGTAACTCCTACACGCAGACCATTGCAGGTCACTGCCACCTCAACGCCGTGGGCGAGTATATCAAGCGCTACATTCGCAAGGCCGGGGGGGTCGCGATCGAGTTTAACACCATCGGCGTCTGCGATGGGATCGCGATGGGCCACGCCGGCATGAAGTACTCGCTACCCAGTCGCGAAGTGATTGCCGACTCGGTGGAGTCCATGGTCAAGGCCCACTGCTTTGATGCCATGATCTGCATCCCCAACTGCGACAAAATTGTGCCGGGCATGATGATGGGCGCGGTGCGCTGCAATATCCCGACCATCATCTGCAGTGGTGGCCCCATGGCAGCCGGGAAGACATCGGGCGGCAAGACGGTCGATTTGATCAGCGTTTTCGAGGGTGTGGCGCAGCACAAAAAGGGAGGCATGGGCGACGAAGAGCTGAGCGATATTGAGCAGAATGCCTGCCCCACGTGTGGCTCCTGCTCGGGCATGTTTACGGCCAACTCCATGAATTGTCTCTGCGAAGCCCTCGGCTTCTCCCTGCCGGGCAACGGCACGGTTCTGGCGGTCGATCCCAAGCGCAAGGCGCTCTATCGGAAAGCCGCCAAACGCGTCGTTGAGATGGCTCTGGCCAAGGGACCGCTGCCGAAGGAGATCGTCACACAGGAGGCCATGGACAACGCGTTCGTGCTCGATATGGCCATGGGCGGCAGCACCAACACCGTTCTACACGCCCTGGCCATCGCCCATGAAGCCGGGATCGAGTATGACCTAGGCCGTATCAACGCGCTCTCCGCGCGGTGCCCCAACATCTGCAAGGTCTCTCCCTCTTCTGACTATCACATCGAAGATGTCGATAAAGCGGGCGGCGTGAGCGCGATTCTTAAGGAAATTTCCAAGATCAAGGGCCTCCTCAACAGCCACACCATCACGGTCACAGGGCGCACCCTTAAACAGAACCTCAGTCGCGCCAAAGTGCTCAACTCGGATGTGATTCATCCGGTCGATCAGCCCTACTCCGCCGACGGCGGTCTTAAGGTCCTCTACGGCAATCTGGCTGAGCACGGCTCGGTTGTAAAGAAAGCCGGTGTGGCGGCCAGCATGCAGACCTTCGAGGGGCGCGCCATCATCTTCGAATCACAGGAGGAGGCCTGTGAAGGCATTTTGGGCGGCAAGGTTAAACCTGGTCATGTGGTCGTTATTCGCTACGAGGGACCGCGCGGCGGTCCAGGCATGCAGGAGATGCTGGCACCCACAGCCTACATCATGGGCGAAGGGCTTGGCGAGAGCGTCGCCTTGATTACCGACGGACGCTTTTCGGGCGGAACCCGCGGTGCCTGCATCGGGCACATATCTCCCGAGGCGGCCGAGGGCGGCGTGATCGCACTGGTACAGGAGAATGATCTGATACGCCTCGATATTCCAGCCATGAAGCTGGAGGTCTTGGTGAGCGATGAGGAGCTCGCGGCAAGGCGCGCCGCCTGGGTGCCGCGTGCACCCGCCATTACCACCGGTTACCTCGCGCGCTACGCGGCAATGGTGCAGAACGCGGCGACGGGTGCCGTGCTGATCTGTGGACATTGATTGTCCACCTCAATACACGCCTGCACGCGTTGCGCCAGAATAAAAGGTTACCGAAGCATGTCCCGCGAGAGACATGGCTGCGCCATAATTGATGTTACCGAAGCTTGCTGAAGATTGAGCGTTGTTTTGCATCAATGAGCGTCCTGAGCTTGTAGGGGTCGAGG
>JABMPJ010000068.1 GCA_013203785.1 Lentisphaerota bacterium
ACGCGACAAAGCGCGTCCCTCCAGGGCCAGAACATCCGAGCATTACGGAATACAGCTGCATTGGAGGGCCACGGTCTCTCGTGGCCTGACCGAGGATGGGCCAAAGAGAAAGACCATGACCGCATGCGACGGCTGTCTCTTTGCGCTTGCCAAACCATTGATTTGATCGTAAAGCTTTGCGGGCAACAGACGAGGCAGGACCGCGTAGGCGCGGCTTTACTCCTCTGGAGGTCACCCAATGAGCAAAAACACACATCTCGATGCCTTCATGGCACAATTTCCCTTTGAAGGCCTGACATTTGACGATGTCGCCCTGGTCACGCGCTACGCCGATTTTCTACCGGACGAGGCCTCGGTCAAGACCCGGCTGACGTCGCGCATCCAAGCCAACATCCCCTTTATCAGCGCGGCCATGGACACGGTCACCGAATCCAAGATGGCCATTGCCATGGCCATGCTGGGAGGCATCGGCGTGATTCATAAGAATCTGCCCGCCACCGTGCAAGCCGAGCAAGTCGCCACAGTAAAGCGTCACCTGCATGGCCTGATTATCGACCCGGTCGTTTTCCGAATCTCTGACACGCTCGACAAGGTCCGTGCCACACGGCGTGAGCGCGGCTACGAATTCAGTGGATTCCCCATCCTGAATGACGACGGCAACTTTGTGGGATTGCTGACCTCCAAGGACACGAAGTTCTCGCGCGATGACAATGAACGCATTGACTCCGTCATGACCACGGATGTCATCACCGCCAAACCTGAAACCACGCTTCAGGAAGCCTACGACATCATGATGAAGCACAAGCTCGGCAAACTGCCCCTGCTCGAGCATGGCAAACTGGTAGGGCTGTATGCTTTCTCAGACGTGAAGAATTTGATCGAGGACGAACAGCCGCTCTACAATCGTGATGACAGCTACCGCCTTCGCGTGGCGGCAGCCGTTAGTGGAGGCAACTACGAGCGGGCCGAGATCCTGGCGGACGAGGATGTGGATGTGATCGTGGTCGACAGCGCCCACGGCCACTCGTCGGGCATCATCGAAATGGTCCGTTGGCTGGCCAATCATTTTCCGAACATCGACATCATTGCCGGCAACGTGGGTACCGCCGACGGAGCCGTAGCGCTGCGCGATGCTGGCGCGCATGCCGTCAAGGTCGGCATCGGCCCGGGCTCCATCTGCACGACGCGCGTCGTCTGTGGTGTTGGGGTTCCCCAGATTACGGCGGTCTACGAGGCCGCCCAGGCCCTCGGCGGCAGTGTGCCGGTCATTGCCGACGGAGGTATCCGTCACTCCGGCGACGTGCCCAAGGCGATTGTGGCCGGGGCCGACACGGTTATGCTCGGCTCCATTCTGGCCGGTACGCAGGAGAGTCCGGGAGAGAAGATATTGCACCAGGGCCGACAATACGTGGCCTACCGCGGCATGGGGAGTTTGGCCGCCATGCGTGAGTCGAAGGGCAGCCGCGAGCGCTACAGCCAGGCCCAGACGCGAGAGGATGATTTGGTGCCGCAGGGCATCGAGGGAATCGTTCCCTACGCCGGGGCGGTTGACAAGGTCATGACGCAGTATTGCGGTGGGGTGCGATCTTCACTGGGATATTGCGGCTGCCGCACGATCAGCGAGCTCCAGAGCCATGGTGAGTTCGTCCGTGTCAGCATGGCCGGATTAAGCGAGTCGCATCCGCATGACGTCAAAATCATGAAGGAAGCCCCGAACTACCGGAGTTAACGCCCCTAGAACGCACCAAAGAAGACGCTCGTAAAGGTCACGACCGGTGAGGTCTCACGGTAATCATCCAGTGCCGCGCGGGCTTCTTTTATGATACCCTCGACCTCGGTATAGACCCCGTCATCCGCGAGCAGTTTGCCAAGCGAACCCTCGCCCTGCTCCAGCTTGCCCGCCACCTCTTTGAGGGAGGTAATCGCACTGGCGAGATCGGTGTAGAGCTGGTCATCGCTGGCCATCAGATGCCCCAATGTGCTTTCACCACGCTGTAGTCGCTCCGCCAGCTCGCGCAGGGACGCCACACTGGCAGCCAAGTCATCATAGAGCGCGCTATCCTCAGAGAGCAGTTTGCCAAGCGAGCCTTTCCCTTCCGCGATGCGCTCCACGATGACGTCGATCCGCTCACTGGCGCGCTTGATGTTATCGATCGCCCCCCCTTCAACCAACTCGGCACGCGCCTTGTTGATGACCGCGGCCGCATCCGCCATCAGGTCGTAGGGCTCGCTCCCGATCAAGCGGGTCTTGGGAGGCAGAGGTGGCAGCGATTCACTCCCCTCGCTGAGCTCCAGGTAGCGCCCCCCCAGAATGGAGGTGGCCACAATCTTAATCTCGTAGTCCTTCTTAATCTGGACAGGATTGTCGAGCACCAGATGCACCCGGACCCACGGGTCTTCCAGCGTGAGGCCGTCGACTTTGCCAATCGGCATGCCGCGCACGACCACGTTATTGCCCTCGCGCAGGCCCATCACGTTATGGAACGCCACGTCCAGGTGGTGCTTCTTCGAGAACCAGGTCTCACGCGACAGGATGATCGTGAAGTATCCCAACCCCAGGAGCACCATGACCATGAAGGCGCCCACGACAATTTCCCGTGTCATCTCTCTGGCTATGCAGTCTTTTCTCATTTCGAATCCCTTTCCCACGGCGCTTCCTTTGTGATGTATTGCGAGGCCAGGAAACGCTGTACCTCTTCGCTGGATGATTTCATAAATGCTTCGGGGGTGGCCAGCTCGGCCACCCGGCCCTGCTCCAGCATGGCGATACGCGTACCGATCGCCAGCGCACTGTGCAGGTCGTGCGTCACCACGACACTGGTCACGCCGAGTTCCTCCCGCAGATGCCCGATGAGCCGATCGATCGTACGCGAGGTCACCGGATCCAGGCCGGATGTGGGTTCATCATACAAGACGATTTCAGGCTCCTCGATGATCGCCCGCGCCAAGCCGGCGCGCTTGCGCATACCGCCCGATATTTCGGAGGGCAGTTTAGCACCATCCTTCTCGAGCCCTACCATGGCGAGGGTCTTATTAACGCGCTCCATCATCTCCTCCTCCGAGAGCGACTGCTTCTCGCGGAGCGGTAGCGCCACATTCTCGGCAACCGAGAGCCAGGCCAGCAGGGCCGCGCTCTGGAAGAGATAGCCGAAGCGGTTGCGTATACGGCTCAGATCCGCACCGAAAGCGGCACTGATATCGTCATCACCCACCATGACCCGGCCATCATCCGGTGTCATGAGGCGAACCATGTGCTTGAGCGTGACACTCTTGCCTGCGCCCGAGGCCCCAACGATCACAAAGGTCTCGCCGCGTTCGATCTCAAAATCGACGCCGTTGAGGACGTTTCTACCGCCCAACACCTTCGTAACATTTTCAAACCGGATCATGAATGCCCATTCCTAAATATAGAACAGCCGGGTGACGAAGTACCCCACGATGAGAACAAGGAGAAAGGAGACCAACACAGCCTTACGTGTCGCGTAGCCCACCCCGACAGCCCCCTGGGTGGTTGCAAACCCCTCGTGACACGCCACGATGGTGATGATCACGCCAAACAGAAAGGCTTTCAGCACTCCGACATAGAGATCTTGAACGTCTGCAAAACGGGTCGCATTGTCGATATAAGCCTCCCACGAGACCCCCAACTGGGAGGCCCCGACGATGCCGCCGCCAATCACGCCGATAATGCAGGTATAGAAGGCGAGGAGCGGCGTCATAATGGCCATGGCCACGAGGCGCGGCATCACCAGAAAGCGCACGGGATCGATCGACATGATCTCGAGGGCGGCGATCTCCTCCGAGACCACCATGGTTCCGAGCTGGGCAGCAATGGCTGACCCGACGCAAGCCGCCAGGATCAGCCCCGTCATGAAGGGGCCCATTTCGCGCAGCATGGAGACCATGACCGCCGTTCCGATATTGACCTCTTGATTGAATTTGCTCAGTTCAATGCCAGTCTGTAGGGCCAGGATCATCCCTGTAAACATGCCCACAACCGAGATCACGCCCAGACTCTTGATCCCAGAGACGAACATCTGCATCACAATTTCCTGGCGGGCACGCTTGGTAAAGGCGAAGCGCAGTGTGCCAATCGCATGAATCAGCAGGAGCGTTGCCTGTCCAACCGACCGGCAGAAGAAAAGGACGTTGCGCCCCAGCTGGGCAACCGTACCGGCCGCCGGAGGAAAATATTCAGGCTCTCGCGTTACCATACTACTACCAGCCGTTTAATCGACGATAAGGTACACATGTTGCTTATCTTTGGCTAACCGCCATCTGCGGTCAATCACCGAACTTCAGAAACCAGAGCAGTCGCCAGGTCGAGCGCGCTTCATCTCGCTCGTGCCCCAGCAACCCCAACAGGAATGACCAGCTTCGCTGCTCCGCCTCGCCCTCACAACGGCTGGTCGAAAACAGGGGGAAGAGCGAGAGATGTCTGCCCGTTTCCCCCTCGCGGCGATAGCGGAACAGGCCCCACAGCAACTCGTGCTCGAGTTGCTCCGGTGTCGCCACACGCGAGTAGAGCGTCCAGAGTGGCGTCAGGTTGCGCTCAATCGGCGCGGTGTGTTTAAGCGGCCACAGCTCCAGACAACGCACGCGCGATGAGGCGCCATCGCGCTGATACGAGAGCAGCGGCCAGAGCTTGAAATAGCGCGCGCTGACCTCCGCTTCGGGCGACTCAAGCGCGGGTGCGATCGGCTCGCCCCCCACCGGTGGCCCGACCCGCTCGTGGTAGATGAACGGGAAGATCGAGAAGCGATCAACCGTCTGCTTGCTCCGCTCGATGTGATCGGTATGCACGAAGGGCCAGAGCAGGAAGGAGGTGCGATTGCCGCCCATCTCGCGGCGCCCCCATAGCGGCCAGATGTAAAGTTTCTCGTAGTCGCCACTGACGTATTGGATGAAAGGCCAGGGACAGTTCAGCTGGGTCCGCTGATCGCTCTTGGCCCATCGGATGAGAGGGGGCAACACGCTCCAGCCCTGTTGATCCACCATGTCGGTTCGTCCGTAGAGAGGAAAGAGCACGTACGAGGAACCGCCGTGCTTGGGGTCGTAGTAGCGCGCATGCGTCCAGATCGGCCAGAACACAAACTGCTTGGTCCACTCTCCCTCATCGGTTGAGCGGCCATAGAAGGGAAAGACCCGGAAACGAGAGACATCCTCGCCGCAGGTCCGAGAGACGATAGGCCAGAGGTAATCGGTCGTTTCGGTGGTTCCGATGCGGCTGTAGGCGTAGAGCGGAAAGAGCGCGAAGACAATCCGGTCACGGCCCAGGAATTCGTTGAGCGTCCCGCCCAATGGAAAAACGCTGAAGTAGGATTGATCCTGCTGATCGCGCCCCCAGAAGACCAGGGGGAAGAGCATCGCTCGGTAGCGGGAGTCCGGGTCGTTGTGGTCGAAATCATGCCCGTAGGCCAGCAGAAAACGCCAATCGGTCTCTCTGTCCAAATATTTGACCGACCCCACAGGCCAGAGGATTTCGTGCAGGCTGCGTGCGCGGTCGGCATCACGGGTCACGCTGTAAAACGGCCGCAGGGCGCCAAACTGCTGTCCCAGTCCCGTATCCTGCGTCTCAACGAAAGGCCCCGCCGCACGAAAACGTGCGGCGCCCTCCGGGCTGGTGTCACGCGAGGCGATAAACCCCACATCCAGGTCGCCACACGGGCGGACCGATGCACAGCCGCCGGCGAGGGCCAGCACCATCAGGGCCAGCACGCCCATCCAGCGCACAAGCGGCTCGCTCAGTGAGCTCGCCCTACCTCTGCGCGACCAGTAGGGCGAGCTCTCCGAGCGAGCCGCCACGACGAGCCGAGACGAAAATGCGGCACCACACTCATGCAACGGTAAACGCATTAATCTCCTCATCGCAGCCAAAGATCGTGGCAATCAATGCGGTCCGTACCCACATCCCGTTTCGCATCTGCCGCCAGTACACCGCACGGGGATCCGCATCAATCTCCGGGGGTATCTCATGCCGTCGCGGCAGAGGATGCATGATGACCGCATCCGGTTTGAGTGAGTCCAGATAGGAGGTATGAAACCAGAAACGTTCCGTTTCGAATTTGGCGCTATCCCCCTCTTCGGCGTCCCACTCATCCTGCACGCGCGTCATGTAGATCGCGTCGGCCTCAGGCACGACCGCCGCCAGGTCATCCCCAAGCTCGTACTGCACGCCGCGCAGGTCCAGGGCGGCCAGCACATCCCCACCGACCTGCAGCTCGGGTGGGGCCACAAAGATCTGGCGCACCCCATCATAATTGGTCAGGAGCGTCGAGAGGGAGCGCACCGTACGCCCGCGCAGGAGATCCCCCACAAAGACGACTGTCTTGCCATCGATCCCGCCGCGCTTCTCAAAGGAGCGCTGCAGCGTGTAAATATCCAACGCCGCCTGGGTCGGGTGCTGATCTTTGCCTGATCCGGCATTGATCGTCGGGACGGGACGCTCGGAGTTGGAGAGGACCCAGGCCATCCGCTCCGCCAGGCCTCCGATGTGGGTACGCATGATGAGGCAGTCAAAATAGGAGCTGAAGGTCCGGACGGAGTCATCCTTGGTCTCCCCCTTGCGTTCGCTCGACGTTGACGTATCACGAACCTCGCCGACGCGCATGCCCAGAATCTGGCAGGCCGAAGAGAACGAGAGGAAGGTCCGCGTGCTGGGCTGCGTGAAGTAGAGGATGGCGCGCCGGTGCGACAATCGGCTCTGTAGAAAATCCATGCCGCTCTTGCTCTTGGCTAGAAAACGAATATGGGTGGCTAAGGCCCCCAGGGCATCCAGTGACTCACGCCCGAACTGCTGAGGGATGAGCACATGATAAGGTCGACCGTCTTCCTGTTGAAGATAGCCACTCTTGGCCCCTGGCTCCAATGCCTGAAAGGCCTCCCACGAGATGTCGGTCAGTGCCATGCTCCCCCCTCTATGCGGGCGATGCCCGCCGTTATCAGTGACCAGTGATCAGCATGCACCCTTCGTGCTTTGACGAGGGCTACTGATTACTCGTGACTGATTCCTTATCACTTTTCTTGTCCCGTTCCAGGGACGATACAAATAGCGCTTTGATCGTATGCAGCCGGTTCTCTGCCTGGTCGAACACCAGTGAGAAGGGCGCCTCAAATACCTCGTCCGTCACCTCCAGGGCACCGGTCGCGCACGTCACTTCAGTGAGCGCATCGTGGAAAGCGGGCAGACAGTGCAGAAAGATCGCCTGCTCCGCCTCCAGGTTCCCCGTAGCCTGCATTAGAGCCATGTTGACCTGATAAGGCTTCAGCAACTGGACGCGGGCATCAAATTGATCCTCCTCGCCCATCGAGGTCCAGACATCCGTGTAGACGACGTTCGCCCCGCTAACCGCTTCGATCGGATCGTGGGCGACGCGCACCGTTCCGCCCCGCTGGGCGGCCATGCCGGCGGCGTGAGCTATGAGCTCGTCGGTCGGGCTGAGCGATTCCGGCGTACAGTTGACAAAATGCATGCCGCTCATGGCGCACCCCAGCATCAGCGAGGTTGCCACATTGTTGCGGCCATCGCCGGCATAGACCACGGTCAGACCTGCCAACCTGCCGAAATACTCCTTGATCGTCATCAGGTCTGCCAGGGCCTGGGTGGGGTGGGAGATATCGGTCAGACCGTTCCAGACGGGTACGCCACCGTGCTGGGCCAAGAGTTCAACGGTCTCCTGGTGATAGCCCCGGAAGAGAATGCCGTCGAACATCCGTCCCAGCACCCGGGCCGTATCCGCCACCGATTCCTTTTTACCCAAGTGAATCTCGCTGGCCGCCAAGTACTCCGTGCGGCCGCCTTCATCAGCGGCCGCCACGGCCGCCGCACAACGCGTTCGAGTCGACATTTTCTCAAAAACCAACGCGATATGCCGACCCGCCAGCCGCTGGCCACAGACCCCGCCATGCTTGTCCTGTTTCAGCTTTAAAGCCAGGTCCAGCAACCAGGTCACCTCTCCATCTGTCATATCCGACAGAGTCAAGAGTGACCGCCCTCTCATATCCACAGCTTCGCTCATCACGCATCCTTCCAACCCGTCCAATCCAAAGCTCCACAGGCATACCGTCATAATGCCAACCGCGCGGCAAAAGCCAAGGGGAAAGAGAAACAAGTTGTTCCTTCGCTAGTAACGGACTACATTGCTTCTTAATGTTGGATGTCATGCTCTGCGTACGGAACGTCTACCGTGGTGTGTCGGCCGATCCACCAAAGAACGAGTACGCCCACTCTGAGCCCCGCCTTGGCCTTCTGGGAACGTGATGGTCTGCCCTGTCTTCTTTAGGACAGATGCCTGTGGACCCAAGGAGAAATGGTACGTGATCCGGCCGATAGCAGGCCGGTGATGCGATAGATAGTCGATTGGAAGAATGAATAAACGGAGAATACAATGCAACAGGTTCCCCGAAACATGAAGGGTAGAGGCGCGTTACTGGGAGTCGTGGTCTGGATCTGCCTAGCTCTGCCAGATCCATGGGCTCAAGCCATCGACGATCCGAATCATATGGATTTATCCCTACTGTCGATTGAGGAGCTGTTGAATGTTAAGGTGACGACCGCCTCGAAGCGGCTGGAATCATTGCCTGATGCCCCGGGTGTCATATCCGTTATCACACGAGACGAGCTGAAGCGGTTCGGCGGCACGACGCTGAAAGATATTCTGGAGAGAATACCGAGTCTTGTCGGCTCCGGCGGCGCGTTCACGGACCGTAGTATGGTGGCGAGTCGCGGCGATCAGATCAAATCCACGGGTGGCCACAACCTGATACTGATTAACGGGCGCCCCACTCGCGAAATACTTGAGGGGGGAATCAGCAGCGATATCATCGAGGCATTCCCCATCGGCATCATCGAGAGAATCGAAGTGATCAGGGGGCCGGGATCAGTTTTGTACGGGTCCGACGCCTTCTCGACAGTCATCAACATTGTCACTCAGAGCACCGATGAGGACGGCTTGACCGTAAGAGGACAACAAGGTGAGTTCGGAGCTTACGGCACGTCGGGCGAAATGACGTTCCACATCGGTGACGTAAGCATTATCGTGGCCGGGCGACACATGACAAAGGCGGACTGGAACACCCCATACCAGTATTTCGCTCGCGACACCGGCAATGCGGCGTCCTATGATACGACAAGGAGCCCGAACGAGGGATACGGTGCCTACCTTGAAGCTCGCTGGGATAACCTGCGTCTCATGGGTGCTCTCACCCAGTGGGAGACGGGCTACTTCCTAGGCGAACCCGTCGGTAGAAATCGATGGAGAAGGAGCTTTGCCGATTTGGGCTATGCTTTCGAGATGAGTGAGATATGGCTCACGGATCTCCATCTGACCTACACGCGAGCGGACCTGGATGCAACCGTACCGCTGAATATCGCAAGAGAGTCCAATGAGTTCGTGTCAGAATGGACGCATGACATCGAATTGACGGACAAGGTCCACCTGCTCTGCGGGGTGCTGTACAGCCATATTGATGGCCATGAACTCGACAGGAACGTGACGCGAATCATCTCAGAACAGAACCGAGATTCCTTTGGCGGATACGCGCAAGCCGACTATTGGTGCCTGAACAACTTGAAGCTGATCGCTGGCTTCCAGGCCAACAAGGTCGAGAACATCGACCTGGATGTTGTTCCCCGAGCTGGCGCCATCTGGCACCCGGTTCCGCGGATCAATGTGAAGGCACTCTACAGCGAGGCATTCCGCGCACCCAGCATCAACGAGACCTCATTACAGCACCCGAACCTGAAAGGGAATCCGGATGTCAATCCTGAGAGAGTGGACGCGATCGACCTGGGCGTCACCTACCTGGGGGACCACTTGCAGGCAGGTGTGAACCTATTCCAGGCCAAACAGACCGACATCATCGCATTCGGCGCCTCCGCTTCCGTAGTGGGACCGCCCGAGTTCATATACGACAACGTGGGCGAAGTGACAATCCGGGGAGTCGAACTGTCGGGGAAATGCTATCTGAACAAGCAGTGGTTCCTGACCGGCTCCCTGCTCTATCAGGAGGGTGAGGATAACGAGGGGAATCAACACCCGACCCCGATACCCGCTCTCAGTGCCAAAGCGGGCATCAGCTACATGTCACATGCAGGGACAATCGTCAGTCTATTCGACACATGGCAGGACGAACCGGACAAGTCGTATGACGCGCTTCTGAACAAGGGCGGCGACGCATTCCACATGCTCAGTCTTCACTGCAAAGCCGACCTTCGCACGCTGTTCGGCTTGGACGCCTCACCGGGCATATCAGTCTTCCTGCAAGTGGACAATCTTCTCGATGAGGAAGTCTGGCTCCCGGACTGGCTCAGCTTCGGCCGGACGGCTCCGGCGAATCAAGGGAGAGCCGCTTATATCGGCATCGAGATGTCAATATAGTAGAAGGCCGTTCCCCGAACACTACAGCCGCAACGAGACCTGAGCAAAGACTTCGCGGGGCACTTCCTCCGGTCCTGCCGAAAGAAGCGTTTCCGTGGCTTCCACATGACCGGAGTCAAGCAGGTTGCGCCCCCAAACGGAGAACTCCCATCGGTCGGATGGCCGCCACACGATGCCCTGGTCGAGACGGACGAAGGAGTGGTCCCCAGGATCGTTCGACGATGCCTCACGCGCATCGTAGTAATAGCCCACCGTATGGAGTTCAAGATTCGCGGACAATGCCAGGGAAGACCTTAATGTCGCCATGTGCGGATAGTCGTAGTTCCTGAGAGATAATCCCGCCCCTTGAGCATTGAGATCGAAGTACGTATACCCTGCCGTCATGTTCCAAAAAGTGGTGGGACGGTAATTAATGGAGACCTCAACGCCATGCGCTTCGGCGTCCGCGTAGTTACCCATCAACCCATAGGTGCCGCTGCTCCATGAGACCAAATCGCTGTAGTCGTTGAAGAACAGGGAGACGTCCACCGTCAACCCATCCGTCACGCGACAGCGGTAACCGGCTTCGTATGCCACCAGCCGCTCGGACCGGATTTCCGACGTGCCGTTCAGGGTCACGGGAACCAACATGCCCGATGGTGTGCCCACAGTAACGAGGCCGGAGTCCACATAGGCCAGCGTCAGAATCCCGTCGTTATCCACACGAGAGGGTGTGCGCACTGGGCGCGATACGGCCCCCCACACGACGTGCCGGTCGTTCGGTTGCCACCAGGTCCGCACACTGGGCTGTATTTCCATCCCCGTATAATCATTGTGCGACACTTTGGACCCCGCCATCAAAAACCAGTGATCCTCAACCAGAGTGATCGTATCTTGCACGAAGGCAGAAGGCGTATTGACCGACCGGGTTCCCGGCCGAAACGCAAAGAGGCGTCCCGCACTCAGCTCACCACGTACGTACTTCCATCCCGCTCCGACCACGTACTCGTGGCGAGCCCCCAACTGGCCGTGCCGCCGCGCATCTATGTCAAGGATATCGTTCTCCTGCCCTGCCCCTGCGAACGCCCTGCGTTCCACCCGGTCGTAGGAGGTCTGCACCGCCCAGCCCTGCGCCTCGTCGCCCCCGGTCAGACGGGCCAGCACGTAACCGCCGTTTATCTGCCCGTCGTCATAGACGAGGTCCCGTGCCATATGTGCGCGGTCTGTAGGTACCAGTATCGCTTCCCCCAGCCGATCCCCGTGGGTGAACTCACCCTCGAGCGTCAGCGTCGCGTCATCCCCGATATCCACGTCGCTCCGCACCCCGGCGCGCGTCATATCCCAGTCATCCCGCGCACTGCGCCCATCCAGCATATCAAAGCTGTCGTGGCTCACATGTTTGACCCACACGCGGTAGAACGCGCTATCGGATATCTGTGCGCCGTATCGCATCTCTCCCAAAAACCGCTGTTGTGATCCGATCCCCGAACTGAGGTAGAGGCCCTGGGTATCGCGCGCATGTTTGGTGGTGATATTGATCACACCGTTGACGGCATTATCTCCCCAGAGCGTTGCACCCGGCCCCCGGATCACCTCGACCCGATCGATGTCTTCCATGGGGATATCGTACGTATCCCAAAATACACCGGCAAACGAAGGGTCATAGATGGTGCGACCATCAAGAAGGACAAGTTGCTTGTTCGCCAAAAGGTCGTTGAAGCCGCGCGCCGACACCTGCCACGAACGCGAGCCCAGCTGCATCACCTGCATACCCGGAACCAACCGCAACGCCTCCGCCAGATGCTGGTGTCCTGATCGCCGAATGTCGTCACCGGTAAGCACATAGATGGCTGCCGGAGAGACAAACCATGGCTGCGCCACACCCGCTACCGACGTAACCTCCACGTTCATCAACTCTTCGAGACTCAGATCAAGTAGGTCGGCCGCCGTGGAGGTATCGTCAACCGCCGCACAGGACAGTGCCACACTCACAACCGCCACCCCTGTGAGAACACTCAGCCATAATTTTTTGAGTAGGCAGGGGACTCCCGTGATCTTAGGAT
>JABMPJ010000069.1 GCA_013203785.1 Lentisphaerota bacterium
ATGTGAATATGGTCAGCTACTGGCTCGGTCATGCCGATCTCAACACGACCCATGTCTACGTCGAGATCGACATGGAGATGAAACGAAAAATGATCGAGAAGATCGACGCCCCAAAAGGCCGGAAGCGGCCGTCCTGGCAGAAACCGGGTGTTCTGCAGTGGCTCAAAAACCTGACGAACGAGGCGGAATTATGTGGAGTGAAACAGCGTTGAATCGCCTGAAAGCCGAAGGAATACGGACATCGCGCCCATCAACTCAACATAATTCAGCGCTCCACATAACCTGGAGCCTTTCGCCCCTCAAGGGGCGGGCTCGTTGCTTCCGCTGCGGCGCGCGGCTCGCGCGCGGGGGAGCGCCTGCGGAAGAAGGCAGGGGAAGTTTCCCCTGACCCCTCTTTCAGCGCGCGCGATTTCAGCCGCCGCATTCCAGCCGCAATCGTCATCCGCTAAGTCCAACTGTCCTCCCGCATGCCAACCGTGTTCCCTCGAAGAGCCCCGGCGGGCGCTTTTGCGCCCACGCCGGACGCGCGTTCGGCGCAGGCTTGCCCGTGCTGGGGTCGCCGCTTTGCGGCTTCGCGGAAGTTGCTGGGAATGCTGCTTGTGGCGGACATCATCCTTTCCATAAACCGCTCTCTCTTTGCATGAAACGGCGTCAGCCACCAATCCCAGCTCTCCGGCTGCTCGTGCCCGGACAGGGCCCGAAACAGTTGCCCGCATTCAGACTATAGTCTGTAGCTTTATAGTCTGCATTTTGTCACGCTTCGGCTGTCATGAGCCATAGCACTCAAAACAACCCGGAGATCCTAGCGAAAGCCTTTGGCGCAGTCCTTCGTGAAGTCCGAAAAGAACGCGGGATTTCGCAAGAGGATCTTGGGTTTGAGAGCGGCTATCACCGCACATATGTGAGTCTGCTGGAACGGGGGATCAAGAGTCCTTCACTACAGACAATTTTCGAGCTTTCCCGTGCATTGGATATTGCACCTTCTGAACTGCTCGCCCGTGTCGAGCTCACCACACGCCGCAAACCGAAATGAAGATCATTCGCACAGAAGTACTGATTGACGCCGGAGATTTCTCTGCGTCGCCCGTGTGGGCGGAGATCCAGGAGCAGTTTACCGAGGCCATACATTCCGTCGAATGGCCGCCCGGCTCAGGCTCCTTCACGCTTCATGACCAGCCCGGCAAGAAACGGGGAGAGGGCAATGGAGTGAAGCCCATCAAGGATGCCTGTATGCGGCACCTGAAAAAGAACGGCTGGTCTCTGGAAACGCCCGTTAACATTGCAACCGTGAAGAGACCCGGCAAGATGGATGCGACTCGTCCTGTCGGCAAACGGCTGTTCTGTGTCGAATGGGAAACCGGCAATATCTCATCGAGTCACCGGGCCATCAACAAAATGGCACTTGGTTTGCTGCACGGTATTCTTGTCGGAGGCGTGCTGGTCGTCCCGACGAGGGAGATGTACAACTACCTCACGGATCGTGTCGGCAACTTCAGGGAACTCGAACCCTATTTCCCGCTCTGGCGATCCGTTCCTATTCGAGAAGGGATTCTGGCCGTCATCGCCATTGAGCACGATGCCGTGAGTACAGACGTTCCTCGTATCGAAAAAGGGACAGACGGCAGGGCTCTTCAGTAGCCCGCTACTGTCTTTCGAGCATCAGGATGTATTCCAGGCGCATCGTGTTCGACATCCCTGTAATCGGTCGGCTCATCTCTTTCACAAGCTTGAACCGGTGACCGTTTGCCATGTCGACCAGTATCCTCTGAAGTCCCGGCACGTCTTCAGGGGAGACGCCGAGAACCTTGCTGAGCTGGTTGCTGTTTGTGCCGACTACGATGGTGCAGATTCTGCCCTTGCGCAAAACACGCCCGCACTCTGAAAGAACCTTGTCCATGTCTTCCTTGTAGAGTTCAAATTTGTCGGACAAATTGCGCCCGCGCAAACCGACCATCCGGGTCCGCAGTTCATCGGCATCGACTCCTAGGAAGTTCAGATGAAAAGAGTCATTTGCCAAGTAGTCCACGGCGAAACTGTACGGGGGGGAGAAGACTATCCCGTCAACGCTGTCGGCATCCATCGTCAGGCCTCGGGCATCGCCCTCAAGAATCTGCGCCTTTCCTAGCTCCGATTCCACCCCCTTGAGAACGGCTTGGATCTTCTCCGCAACAAACACATATCGTTCCAGGATGGCTTTGAACTGCGCAAGCGGCGCTTGTCGTTTGCTTCGCTCGGAATACCCCGCACTGTCGAGATATGCCAGTAGCAGAAAGTTGTACGTGTTTGATGTGTCACGGTCCTTCTTGGGCAACTGCCCCCGATCCTTGGCGGTCACATACTCGGCGGCGGATTCCATCACCGCCATATAGCCATCAGGAACGTTGCGACTGCGTACCTTGCTGCCAGCAATAGGCTTCCCGATACGGCCCTTGAAGTACTCGAACACCTCTTCATAGTTGCCAAGTGCACGCTTGGCGCGTGTGAGCGACATCGTGAGTGCATCAACCTTCGTTTGGGCCATGAAACGACAGAACGGACTCGCGTCTATACCTATGGAGTTGATGCCCATAAGAGCGGCCTCAACTGCCACGGTTCCGGATCCCATCATGGGGTCTAGAACTGTTTCCCCCGGTTTCAGGCCCATGACGTTGATGATTCCCTTGATCATCTGCGGGTGAAACTTCCCCCGATAAGGGAAAAGACCGTGCGTCCCGTATCCCGTTCTGAAGATGTTCTTCACAAAGAACGACTTCAGGCGTGAGGATGAATGATCCGGAAGTTTTACCGGGTTGCCAGTGCACATCAGGAAGTGACGCGTCGGTTTGCCATCCACGCTCGTGAAGTATGCGCCATTCCGCAGCAGTCCCGCGTCATCGAGAATCAGGTTTTCGTAGAAGGCAAGTTCCAGTTCGTAAACGTCGCTGAGGTTTGGAAGGAGCTGTCGATCCACTGGAAAGAGTTTGGCCGACATCTCTTGCGCCAACGCTTCTGCAACATTACTCCCCTTCACGCATCACCTCATTCCTCTACGAAATCACCACAGCTATGGGGTCGAAGATCCTCGTTCTGTAAACGCTCAATGATTACGTCACAGCTTTCGATTTCGGTACCGATCCAGTGCCGGTTCAATCGTTCGCATACATCGAACGTTGTCCCGCTGCCACCAAACGGATCCAGCACGATATCACCTTCCACCGTTGAAATATTCACAACCCGCTCCAGGATCTTTGTAGATAGCTGGTTGGCAGGCCGTTTCCGGCTCTTGAACTTCCAATGCCTGACCGGTGTAATGTCATGCCATACGTCAGTCAGATTCACCCCGTTGGGGTTCATTGCTCCCCTATGGCCGCCGTAGTCCTTTATTTCCCCGCCACAGTGTCGGCATGTCTCGATTGGCGTGCGGATTTTCTTGAAGGCCTTGGGTTTGCCCTTCGTGTAGTAGAGCAGGCTGTAGTGAGACGGATAGAGCCGCCCTGGAATCGGAAGCGAAAGCTTGATGTTGACGGCGATCCAGTGCCGGAAATCCATGCCGCTCTCGGCAAGGTGCGCGCCGATCAGGATATTCCATTTCGGTAGGTTGTAGATGAAGATCGCCCCCCCAGGCTTGATGACGCGAATGCACTCATCAAGCCAGCGCTTGCACCACCGGACATATTCTCCATCTGACCGGCTGTCATTCACCTTTTTCCCGTATTTCTTTGCCAGGTTGAATGGTGGATCGGCGAAGACCGTATCAATTGACTCATCTACGATGTGTGGAAGTACATCCAGGCAGTCGCTCTCGTAGAGGACACCCGCGCTACTCTCGAACACCGGGGATACGGGCATGCATGGACCGATGACACCGGCCGTATCCCACGCTTGAACTCGATCTAGAACTGGAAGACTCATATCGTCGGCATTGTCCCGACATCGGGCGCAATCGTCAAGGAATAATGTGACCGTGGGTAACGGGCGCGAGAACTGTGACATCCCTGTCGGAATTCCATTCACTGTGAGACAAACTGACTACCGATGCGCGTTGCGCGGCTATCGCCGCCGCCGCGCGCGAGTTGGTCGCCAAACGTGACGCTTGGTTTGTCGGGACGGCCCCCGACGAAAAGAAACCCCGCACGCTGACCCGCCTCTACAACGAGCGGCCCACATGTTGGGCATTTTCGGAGGACCTAACCAATGAGTAACGAAGATTCAGCCCCGCAGGCAAGTCGAACGTCCCCGCAGCCGCAACCAAGTCAGCCGCGTCCTGCCCCGGCCACGGAACAAGCGAGAGTGTCCTATCCCCAGGACCAGGAATGGAATGTTGCACCGATCGAGTGTCTATTCATCGCGAACAGCGCACCAGACGCAGACAAAGGCGACATTCTCGCGTTGACGGACCAGCCCAAGAAAGGGTGACGGAGGATGCATCCGCCGTCGCGCACAACAGAACAATCACATCGCGTGCGCAGTGGGAACGCAGTAGTATGGCCCTCGCAATCGTGGAGGGACCGATGAGCATGAATATTACGCACTTCATGTGGGGATACCAGCCCCACTTCAGGGTCAGGCAACAGTTGGCGGCAGAACGTGTCTTCAGGATGCTGGATCCTGCATTTGACCCGGAAGTCTTTCTCGTCGGGATACTGGCAGACCCAACGAAGGAAACCTTCCCCGCCTGCGTAGAACCGGAGAATGACTTTTGGATTTCATCTGAAGATTTCAACGGCGTTCCCGGAATCGCCGAGGAGCTACATTCGACTTATCCCGAACGGCAGATTATGCAATCGCATCCTCTGGCCCAGAAGTGGCAAGACGAAGGTCTCTGCAAACGCTCACTTCAGGACGCAATCTTGCGCGTCATCCATGATCACCCGGCGAAACCGCCGGGCCTCTCCTTTTGGGCGTCGTTCCCCATGCGGATAGACAATTACTGGGTGTCTCTGGTGCTCGGCCTTCAGAACTCCGTCATTGCTTCCCACTATACCCTCAAGAAGGGCAGTGTCGCGATGCACGAATACAGGAACGTCACGGTCCCAACGTCTCTTACAAAAGCAGCCGTCCTTGCGTTCCTCAGGGAGACCGCCGATGCACTCCAGAAGCCCAACCCAGGTTGCGGTGACAACATCGTCAATGCAGAGGAATTACTCCGGGCGGCCGCCGACAGCCTCATGACGGGGGTTGTGTGGCGAATAGACCGGAACCGAATCGAGGGCATGCACGCCCTGTTTCGGGACTGCAATACGATATCGTCACTCCACTACGAGAAAGCGGCCGGCAAAGGGACGATCATCCTGGCACGTCGTGACCACCCGGCAGTGTCTCTCAATGCCGTGTTTGCCGCCCCCACTCGGCTTGGCAACTATAGAACGGCAAGAAAACTCCTTGAACTCGCGTCCGGCGATTTGGCCCTTGCTTGCGATTCCGAGGAAATACACGGTCTCGCAACAGTCCAGGGATACGACGGAAACGACGAGGACCTCTTCTGTGTGAGGGTTCTGGAGCATCACCATTGGGAACTCGCCCACGAGGGCAATCCCATCATGCGCGTCAAGTACGGGCAACCGTATCTTCCCAAGCGCTCGTTTGACGAAAAGAAGTTGCGTGCCGACCTGCCCCGTATCTTCAAGGGACTGACTGCCGAGAAAGTTGATGAACTGACCGCCTTGGTCAAAGAGGCCGAACACGAGACCCACGGAACCATGCTTCTGATTTCTGAGAGCGCAGAGGCGGAGGCAAAGAGACTGGGTACACAGGCAACGCCGTTGGTGCCCTGCAATGTGACACCGCACCTCTTGCGGCATTTGACCCCCATAGACGGTGCAATCCTCATAGCCCCGGATGGGTTCTGCCATGCGATAGGAACGATTCTTGACGGTATGGCGACGGACCAAGGCGATCCAGGACGTGGAGCAAGATTCAACTCTGCGGTGCGTTACGTTGCGACAGCCAAGACGCCATCCCTTGCCGTCGTGATTTCTGAGGACGGTGGCGTTGATTTTGTGCCCAACCTGAGACCGGCCATTGAGCGAGCACGAATCGACCAATCACTTGCGGAACTCCGTGCGATTCGTGATGGCAGTCGCGTCAACAAACGGAGGTTTGGGGCACTCATGCAATGGGCGGATAAGCACCGCTTCTATCTTCGGGCAGAGGACTGCCAAGAATTGAATGAACTGATCACGGAAATAGACAGCAAGATTGACGCGCAAGCCCCGTCGTCCATCAAGATAGTCAGACGGGCATACGTGCCTGACCCGGAGATGGATGAATCGGTGTACTATCTCCAGCAGTAGACACGACGGGCCGAGCACGCCGACGAGAAAGGGAGCTTGAAATCCCGGCGTATGAGGTGCTTACTCCGGGCAGTCGTGGCCGCGCTTTACGCAGGTGACGTCTGGCGAGGCGATACGAACGACTTAGACAACCACGCGAAAGACAGTGTTTTTACGGTTTCGGTTACTGTCCGAAGTGAATAACATGAACAAACCAAGACAAGTCATGACGATTCTCCTCGCCACTGTAATCGTGGCAGGAGGTATTTGGATTGCGATCCAATGGCACAACCGCGCACAACCCACGCGCATCCTCACCGAAAGGGCGGTCTGTCAGGCCGTCACGAATGCACCGCTACAGCCAAACAATGCTCCGTCACTTGGTCACGACGAGCATGATACTGAAGCCGCCCTGCCTGTAACGCCGTCCGTTAAACCAGCACGGCCTACACCATCAATCCTGTATCCGACAAACTTGCGTTATGTGAATCATCGTGCGCTCATAGAAACCCAGCAGGCGATTCGTGGTTTTGTGGAGACGGTTGTCAGCAATGGCGTGCCCGCAAACAGCGTTGCATTTTTCGAGCACTGGGCGGACGCGCTGTGCCGGGATGCGATGACACAGCGTGCGGTTGATCCCACTCTCTCCGCAACCGACCGACAGGAATTGGGCGCTCACATAGCGGCAGGTATTGTCCTCACAAACATCGACATACTGGCGCAGTCACAACTGGAGCCTGACTACCTTGACCGCTTGACTACGCTCGTCTCCGCCCTGCCTACACTTCGGACACAACAAATAGACCGGGCTACGGCTCTGGCCACCGCTCATGAATTCGGACGCCTGACGAAGGACCGGCAGTGGGAATCTGAAGTTCACTACTTGGCGGCTTACAAGGCGTTGACGAGAGAGCCTTCGCTTTCGGTGGCTGAATTGATCGAGGCCTCCAATCCGTTTGTTGCCTTGCATGACCCATACCTTACCAAGGCCATCCTGGAGTATGTTGCGGAATTGCCGCAGCATGCGCCTGTAACCGAAGAGGAATCGCGGTTGATCAACGCCTTTGTCGTGACGGCTGGAGAGGAGAACTAATTGATGAAGATCATCATGCGGCTGATTGTGCTTTGTGTAATGCTATACTTGCCTCAGAGGGTATTCGGCGCGGATCACAACGCATACCATGTGTTCGGCCAGGATAATCTTTGGGGCTGGGGAGACACTCACGACATTGGCTCTGCCACAACGTACACGCCTGATCTCAATGGCAACGTGCCGCTGAACAGTGAACTGGATGAATTTTATCTCCGCATCACGTTTAATCCCGGCATCACCCCTTCAATCAGTCTGCTATACGATGTCAGTTACGGGAACGAACTGCACTGCGCGCCTGGCGGCTATGCCATGAAGTCTGCCGTCAGTGGACAGAACCTGTATGTGTGGTATGGATTCCAAGACGGGCACACGCCGGCCGTAATTGCATCAGAGAGTGATTGGACTTTTCAGGTTGCCGGCAGTGACCCCGTTGCAAGCGTCGACTTCTTTGTCTCCTATCATGGGCGCACATCGGGGGCCATGCCGGATTTGGATCCAAACTACCAGAATCTTCGGGTCCTGTCTGCTGACCAACTCCCGCTAATTCAGGCCGAAACGCCACAAACCCCGATGTCCTTCGGGTCCGATTTCTCATCCGTTGCTACTGGCAAGAAGGTCATTGTTCTCTTGCACGGCTGGAATCCTGACGGGAACGTCAACCATTACGGGGACTTGGCTACATGGCAGACCATTGAAGGGAACCTACTGGCATGCCCCGTAGTCCTAGCACAGGGGTGGGTCGTTACTCGATATGATTGGGCCAGGGATGCCTCGACAGGCCCTAATAGCCTCTCTTCAGAATTGATCGCCAATGCCAACGCCAGCCGCGATGCTGCTTCAGCCCATGGGCTGAAACTCGGCAAGGCCTTGGGTGCAAAATCGCCGTCACAGGTGCTCTTTATCGCCCACAGTGCGGGCAACTGGGCCGCAAAACGTGCCGCTGCATACCTGAAATGGAAAAATCCCGCGATCAAGATTCAAATCACATCGCTCGATCCGTTCGTAAACGACGGAGATGGAACGCTGGGCGATATGGATCTCACAGCCAGTTTTCAGTTAATGTCTCAGTGGACTGACCGCGTTGCGCCAGAATAAAAGGTTACCGAAGCATGTCCCGCGAGAGACATGGCTGCGCCATAATTGATGTTACCGAAGCTTGCTGAAGATTGAGCGTTGTTTTGCATCAATGAGCGTCCTGAGCTTGTAGGGGTCGAGG
>JABMPJ010000070.1 GCA_013203785.1 Lentisphaerota bacterium
CTGAGGCTCATCGGCAAACTTGTGTCGTTTCATGCCGCAGGTGAAGCAAAAAAATATTACCACGTCCAGTCATTTATCGTGTCACGCAACCAGGCCTGCACTAACTCATCTCAGATGAAATGCCCCTGGCCGTTCGCACTACGGCCGCATCCCAGCCACCACAGCCGCCGAGGCCGACGGCCCTCCCAAAGCAGTACGGTGTGCGTCTGGGTGGGAGGGCGAGCGGCCTCGCAAGACGGGGCCGTAATGAGCATGGGTGCGCAATACCTGCTTGAAAGTGCAACCAATGAGTTGCATCATAGCGACCATGCAAACCACCGAGACGGATATGATCAAAAGCGAGGCGGCGTTAGAGTCGGCTCTGGCGACGCCGGATGCGGAGTTGGTTTCCCTCTTTCGTCGTCTGGATGGTGATCTCATAATCCTTGGCGCCAATGGCAAGATGGGGCTTTCGTTGGGCGCGCTCGCCGTCCGGGCAAGGGAGGCCGCAGGAGGGGATCAGAGAATCTATGCGGTATCCCGCTTCTCGGAAGCAGGCGCTGTTGAACGGGCCCGTGCCCTGGGCATGATTCCCATGCGCTGTGACCTTCTGGATCGTTCCGCGATCGCACAGCTACCCGCCGTGCCGAACGTGCTCTACCTGGCGGGGAGAAAATTTGGCACGATCGGATCGGAACCGCAAACGTGGGCCAGCAACGTCCTCATTCCCGCGGCGGTGGGCGAGCACTTTCCTCATAGTCGCGTCGTGGTCTTCTCCACCGGGTGCGTATACCCCCTGATGCCGTCCACATCAACGGGCTGCGATGAGTCAACCCCACCCGCCCCTGTGGGCGAGTACGCGCAATCGTGCATGGGCCGCGAGCGGATCTTCGAATATTTCTGTGACAGCGCGAAGACGGCCGTCTGCCTGTACCGTCTAAACTACTCCGTCGATCTCCGCTACGGCGCCCTGTTCGATATCGCTACGAAGATCTGGCATGGACAGCCGGTAGACATCTCGGTATCGACGTTCAATGTGGTGTGGCAGGGCGATGCCAACCGCTACGCCCTACATGCGCTTGAGCTGGCCTCGACCCCCGCAGCACGGCTCAATGTCACTGGCCCGGAGCGCCTTCAGACACGCCAAGTGGCAGAGACATTTGGCACGCTCATGAACAAACCTGTGACGTTTACGGGCACCGCCGGTTCGCTCAACTATCTGAGCGACGCATCCGAGTGCCACAGGCGCTTCGGTGCCCCTCACATCTCGGCCGACACACTGATTCGACTCCAGGCTGAATGGATCATGCGTGGATTGCCAACGCTAGACCGACCGACCCATTTTGAAGTAACGAGCGGGGCCTACTAACCCCGCCACCCACACAAACAGCGGGAAATAGACGCTATGGATCTTACGGAACTCTCACCGGCCCTGCGGAACGCCTTTGCGAATGGCCTCGTCATTCCGGCTCATCCACTCGCCCTCGATGATCAGCGCCACTTGGACGAGCGATACCAGCGGGCCCTGACCCGCTACTATCTGGACGCCGGTGCCGGCGGCCTCGCCGTGGGCGTCCACAGTACGCAGCTCGCCATTCGTGATCCGGAGATCGGACTCTACCGCCCCGTTTTGGAGCTGGCGGCTGAGACGACGCGGGCGTGGAGCGATAGCAGCAAGCACAACGTCATGTTGATCGCCGGGGTCTGCGGCGACACCGATCAGGCCCTCGAGGAGAGCGCGTTAGCTTTAGAGCTTGGTTACCATGCTGCCCTGCTGAGCCTGGCTGCATTTAGAGAGACTCCTCTGACCGAAGTCCTTGCACACTGCAAGCGCATCGCGGAGGTGATGCCGCTGGTGGGCTTCTATATGCAGCCATCTGTGGGCGGAACGCTGCTGCCCTACGCTTTCTGGCGTGAATTTGCTGAAATCGAGAACGTCATAGGCATCAAGATGGCCCCGTTCAACCGGTACCAGACCCTTGATGTCGTCCGTGCTGTCGCCGAGGCCGGTGTCGGTGACCGTGTGGCTCTCTATACGGGTAACGACGACAACATCGTGGCAGACCTCCTCACTCCCTATCCCCTCGTGACCACGCACGGACCCTGCGCGCCAAGGATCGTGGGCGGTCTATTGGGCCACTGGGCCGTATGGACCCGCCAGGCGGTGGCCCTGCTGGAGAAGATCCGGACCGTCAGGACGGCGGGTACGACGGTTCCGACCGACTTGCTGGCCACAGGCATCGCGATCACCGACGCCAACGCAGCGTTTTTCGATGCGGCCAATAGGTTCGCGGGCTGCATCCCCGGCATCCACGAAGTGTTGCGTCGTCAGGGGCTCATGACGAATATCGTATGTCTGAACCCTGAAGAGACGCTCTCGCCGGGCCAGGCGGAAGAGATCGACCGCGTGATTCGATCCTACCCAGAGCTTAACGACGACGCCTTTGTGCATGAGAATCGCGACCGCTGGTTGACCCCCTAAGAGTATTCAATGGCCATTCGTCATCCCAAACAAGATCGCTCAATCGCAACGCGTGCTCTACTCCTCGAGGCTGCCACCGAAACATTCTCGGAGCACGGCTACGACGGCACGCGCGTGGATGCCATTGCGCAGCGGGCCGGGGCCAACAAGCAGCTCCTCTACGCCTACTTTGGAAACAAGCAGGCGCTCTACGAGGCGGTCATCACCCACGTGTTTGACGCGGTCACGGCCGAGGAGTCATCCCTGATCGAGGAGGCCGAAGCCGCACCGGAGGATTTGACCAAGACACTGATCGATGGCTATCGGCGGTTGCACCGCCACCACCCTCATTTCTGGCGGTTGCTCTCATGGAATAACCTTGAAAGCGCCGTGGCACCGCGCTTGCCTGTTGCCTGGAAGCGTGGGGCCTACGCCCGGCTCGCGAAGGTCTATCGTGCGGCCCAAGCAGCGGGTATGGCCCCGGCATCCTGCTCCTTCAAAACCTATATCTTCACGCTCTCCGCCCTAACATTCTTCCAAGCCGCCAACCAGCACTCCATGTCAGACACACTCAACCGTGACCTGACTAGTCCCGCCATACAGGCCCGCATGCAACGCGAGCTCCTGGCTTGGTTGAGTCCTGACCTGTGAAGCAGGCGCTGCATCGCTCTATCATGGCGACGTCGTGCCGTGCTGTACGGTCAGGGATGATTGTCCACGCCTACTCCAGTCGTGCTCAAGGGGGGAGCAGGGCAGATGCGCAGGTCCGCCAATGAGTCTTGATTCAGGTGCGGGTCGGCTTGCCATGACGTGAGGCGAGCTTGCGCGCCTCTACTTCATGGCACCCCCTAGGGGAATCGAACCCCTCTTTCCGGGATGAGAACCCGATGTCCTAGCCGATAGACGAAGGGGGCACAGCTAGTGAACAGCTGCGGAATGTACGGAATGGAATGGCGAAAGTCAACCTCTGATCGGCGGCCAACTCCCGGAAAAAACAGGGTTAACGTGTTGTTGATTGTTACCTTTTATATTTGGACATAGCGATTGCATTTCCGTTCTGTTGTCGGCATTGTCGGGTCAAGTTCATGCGCGGGGAGTACCGATGAGCGTTGCGTCACCTAACGAGTCGACGGGTACCGAGGGTGCCCCTCCTGTATCCGGTGCCCCCAAGCGGCCGCGTTTCGACATCGATCTTTACCATGCCTGGTGCAAGGCCTGCGGTCTCTGTGAAGCCTACTGCCCGCATGACGTGTACGTGTGCAATGACGAGGGCAAACCCACCGTCGTCCAGCCGGAGCAGTGCACCGGCTGCCAGCTCTGTGTGCTACATTGTCCTGATTTCGCGATACGCGTGCTGCCCCATGGCCACGTGGAGGAGAAGCCTGCCGTATGACGACCGCCACCACGATGGAACCACGCCTGATGACGGGCAACGAGGCGGTTACACTGGGTGCCATTGCCGCTGGTGCGCGCTTTTATGCCGGCTATCCCATCACCCCCTCCACCGAGGTCGCTGAAATCGCAGCCGCCATGTTTCCCGATATCGGTGGCGTGTTTATCCAGATGGAGGATGAAATCGCCAGCCTCGGTGCGGTGATTGGGGCCTCCCTGACGGGTCTTAAGTCGTTCACCGCCACCAGCGGCCCGGGCTTTTCGCTCATGCAGGAACACATTGGTTTTGCGGCCATGGCAGAGGTGCCCTGCGTGATCATCAACGTTATGCGTGGCGGCCCCAGCACCGGCCTGCCGACACATATGTCGCAAGGCGATGTGATGCAGGCCAAATACGGTTCCCACGGTGACTATCCGACTGTCGTCCTCGCGCCCGCCTCCGTGTTGGAGTGCTATACCCTGACTATCAAGGCGTTCAACTTGTCGGAGAAGTTTCGCATGCCTGCCATCATTCTCTCAGATGAACTTGTCGGGCACATGTGCGAGAAGGTCCAGCTTCCACCTGAGGGCGAACTGGAGGTCGTCAATCGCCTGCGCCCCACGGTGCCGGCAGACTGGTATCGGCACTACGAATCGACGCCCACGGGAATTTCTCCCATGGCTGGCTTTGGGGAGGGCTATCGCTTCCATGTTACCGGTTTGGCACACGACAGCAGCGGCTTTCCGACGGAGGTGCCATCCGAAACCCACGCGTTGATGGAGAAGTTTAAGAACAAGGAGATCCGCAACATCCGTGACCTGACCATGGTTGAGAGCTATATGATGGAGGATGCCGAGATCTGTATCTTCTCCTATGGCTCCGTCTCCCGCTCCGCCCGCCGTGCCGTCCGTATCCTGCGTGACCGCAATATCAAAGCGGGCGCCCTGCGGCCTCAAATTCTGTGGCCCTTTCCAAAACAGGCCGTGGAGACCATGCTGGACCAGGTGAGTTATGTGCTGATCCCTGAAATGAACGTAGGGCAGTTGCGCAAGGAGGTCGAACGCCTCTCGCATGACGGCCGTGGTCGGATCAAAGGGCTCAACGTTCTGAACTCTGAATTCATCACAGCCGCAGACATTGTGGAAAGGGTGGAGCACGATGTCCTCTGAAACAGTAACCGAACCAGTCGTCACCGTGGCGAGCAAGGCCGCCAAGAATATCCCGTACGACGCGCGCCTGTGGTTGCGCCACTCGAAGAAATTCCCTCACCTCTGGTGTCCGGGTTGTGGCCTTGGAATCATACTGGGCTCTTCTATCCGTGCGTTTCACGATGCGGGCTTTGAAAAGGACACCACTGTGGTCGTCGCAGGAATCGGCTGCACTGGCCGCATGCCCGTCTATATGGACTGCAACACGCTGCACACCACGCATGGACGGGCGCTAACGTTCGCCACCGGCGTTAAGCTGGCCAAACCCCACCTCGATGTGGTGGTCTACATGGGTGACGGCGATGCGCTGGCGATTGGCGGCAACCACTTCATTCATAGCGCCCGCCGCAACCTGAACCTCACGGCCATCGTCGTGAACAACTCCATCTACGGTATGACCGGTGGCCAGGTGTCGCCCACCACACCACACGGCGCCCGCTCGACTACCACACCGCGTGGACAGTTTGCCCGGCCGTTCGACACCTGTGACCTGGCCATCGGTGCCGGTGCCACGTTTGTGGCCCGCACCAGTATCACCAACGCACGACACATGCAGAAGATGATCCACCAGGGGCTCAAACACGACGGCTTCTCGATGATTGAGATCGTCTCGAACTGCCACACCTCGTTCGGTCGACTGAACGGTATCCCGAGCCATCTTGACATGTTCCAGCAGCTTAAAGAACGCACCGTTCTTGTGAAGCCTGACATGGACATGGAGGAGGAGAAGAGCGAGGGACGGCTACCCCTGGGGGTTTTGCACTGTGACACGACCGTTCCCAATTATCTCCGTCAGAAGCTTGGCGATGTCGCTCCGAAACCGGCGAAGGCCACCGGGCGTGAACCATGAGCAAACCGACCGAAAATAGGGCGAATAACGCCACCATCATCCTGAGTGGAACCGGCGGCCAGGGGTTGCAGCTGATGGGGCGCCTTCTGGCCGAGGCGGCGGCGATTCATGGTGGACTCAACGTGGTGCAGTCACGCTCCTACGGCCCCGAGGCGCGCGGTGGCGCGAGCCGCTCGCAAGTCGTGCTGAGTCGGGGCGAGATCGATGATCTCCGCAACCCGAGCTGCAATGTCCTCATCTGTCTCAGCCAACAGGCGTGCGATCGGTACTACACGACGCTGCGGGACAGCGGACTCTTCATTGTTGATTCCACCAACGTCAAAGTGGTCCCCACCACGCGAGTCGTCGAACTGCCTATGACCCAAATGGCTGCCGACGCCTGTGGCACCCGTATGGCCGCCAATGTCGTGGGCCTGGGGGTTCTGTGCGGGTGTTCGAATATCGTAAGTCTTAAGGCGCTCGAGGCCGCCACGCGCAGTACGGTCAAGGCCAAGTTTGTTGATGGCAACCTGAAGGCGCTCGCCGCCGGTTATGCCAGCGCCAAAGCCTTCCTGGAGTCGTTGCCGCCCGCACGGCGCAGCACTATCCCCGACCTGAGTTTCGTGTAGGGCAGCCATCACCCCAGAGCCACATGGCTTGCCATGCGCCGCGTGCCAGCCCTCGCACTCTCTTTCTGACCAGCCCTTGCGTCGTGCGGTCCGCGGTTCCAGTGGAGCCTTTTGAGCTGCGATATTGATCAATGAGATCAGCGTAAAGAGAGAGAGCAACTATTTCTCTTACCCCGGAAAAGTGTGGGAGTATGTGAGTCTGTGGGTTTGTGGGGGAGGCACAGCGCAAGATTGACCCCTCGATCTCCAACAGGTTACGCAACACGCACTCACACACTGATTCATTAGACAATCCAATCGCCAACCCTCCAAATCATGCAACACTGCAAATGCCTCTCAATGTTGAAACTGTTGACAAATAGATTAGCAGTTCAATAATCTTTTCTTTTGGGTCGCGGAGGGGTGCCCGTGGTGTCGGGCGCATCGGCGGACCGTTGGAACGAAGGAGGTTGCTATGCAGGGCCGAGAATCGAGATGGTTGTTGGTAGCGGTAATGGGGGTCTGTTTGGCACTCGTCGGATGCGATGAAAGCAGCTCTGACAGCACCGACACCACGGACAGCATGGATGGTACGAGTGACACGGGCAGCGTGCCCGTATCGGCTGTTGAGGGAACATGGACGGTTACCACGACGGGCGGAGCGGGCTCGATTAGCATGGTGTTTCATGCGGATGGAACCGTCACCACGACGGATGCGTTCGGGACAGGAACGGGCACGTACCAGTACGCCGGAACCACGCTGACGGGAAGCATTACGACGACGTACGGTGCCATCGTAACGATCAATGCCACGATCAGCGGTACCACAATGTCCGGCAGTTTCCAGACCAGCGGAACCGGCAGTGGATCCGGCACGTTGAGCGGTACCAAGCAGGGCTGAGGCAAGGGGGTAGGGACGAATGGCACTTTATGTGGTGCGCCACATAAAGTGCCATTCGGGGGTAGGGACAGGCGCCCAGAGCACTCTTACCTTAGCCGCACAACAACAAGCGTTGCGGCAAGACCACATCACTTCGTCAAGGTTAAGACGACCGACATATCGCCGCCCGATTGCGGTAGTATACTGTCGAGCGCTACTGCCTCGCCATCGATCTCAAGCGTGGGAACGCCAATCTGATCCGTGTCCTCACGCACCACGCTGACACGATACGTCGTACCGCGATACTTGCGGACAACGTTGAACCGCTCCCATTGCGACGGAACACAGGGATTAATCCTGATGCCCTTTAACGTCACTTGGATACCCAGGATGGAGTCCAAGGCGGCCCGAAACATCCAGGCCGCTGTGCCAGACAACCATGCATGACTGCCCTGACCGAACGTCTCGTGTTCGTCGGAGGTCGTGTACTGAGCGTAGACATAGGGTTCAATCTGGTAGCGATCATGGTCGAAACTGCAAGGCAGTAGCTTTTCATACAGACCCATAGCGCGTTGCCCATGCCCCAGCATACACTCGGCCATGATCGCCCATGTGGTTGTATGGTTGAATATCGAGCCGTTCTCCTTCTTGCCCCACACGCAACGTGTAATCAGGCCGATCTGATCGTCTATCTCATGGTAGGCAGGTGCGAGAAGCTTGGGCCCGAATTCCGTGTCCAGATGTTCTGCCGCGGCGCGCATTGCGCCTTCACCCCGCTCACCGGCCACCCCGGATAGCACGGACCACGTTTGGGGGTTCAGATAGATCCGGCCTTCGCGGCATTCCGAACTGCCCAGTTTGGTGCCATTGGCACAAGCGGCGCGGATGTACCACTCGCCATCCCATGCATGCTGATCTAGCGCCGTGCGCACAGCCTCATACTTCGCCCTCATACGGTCCGCCTGCTCGGCGTCGTTCAGAAGCGTCTGCATGATGTCCGCGAACAGACGAAGGTTATAGGCATAGAACATCCCCACCCACACACTTTCACCGGACCCGTCCTGACCACCCACAAAATCCAGCGTATCGTTCCAGTCACCGCGCCCAAACGTGGGAATCCCATTGGGTCCGAGGTTGCTATCGATAAATTTCACCGATGCATCCAGGTGGTCCAGCAGCGTTGCCTCCACCCCGTCGTGGAACGCAGCAGAAGCCTCAAGCACAGAGATGTCGCCGGTCTCCGCCAGATAGTACCAGGTGGCCGTGATCAACCAGAGCGGGTCATCCTTGTGTCCGGTGAACTCCGCCACACCGGACACGGGATGGAAGCAGTGTGCGCAAACACCATCGGAACGCTGATAGCGAGCCAGGAGTAGAAGCCGCGCTCTCACCAGGTCGGGCTCTGTCATCACCACACTAATCGTATCCTGCAGGCTGTCTCGGAAGCCCATTCCGCGCGTCACCCCCCAATGGTAGTAAGAGGCGTTGCGGGACAGCAGGAAGGTGACTTTGCCCTGATACTGATTCCATGTATTGAGATAGGTATTCATCGCGGTGCACGGTGTATCCACCTGAACCGTCGATGTAAACGCGGTCCAGTACTGCTTCACCGCATCGAGGGCGTGATCCACGGACTCACGGAGGGCATACTTCTTAATTAGTGCTATACAGTTGGCCTCAGACACCACGGCCCGATCCCGGTCTGGGTCGGATACGCCAGCATTCTGCTTGTCGGCGGCGCCCAGAAGCACATGAAACGTCACGCTCTCACCAAGACCGAGTGTGAGGCGGTGCTGGAGGCACGACACCACGTTCCCCGATGACACCGACGTGCTCTGAAGCGTGCCGTCCGCGATCGCCGCGGGGTTGCGCTCATCGCCATAGGGGCCAAAGAAGACCTCGCGTTCGCCCGCATAGGACAGCGTTTTCAGCGAAGACGCCATGAAGGCCACCTTGTTCCACGCCTTATTCTCCTGAATATTCGCGCTTCCGCCGGTTACCCAATACGTTTTTGTCGAGAAGAGAGCATTGGCATCATCTCGAAACCAGAGGCGGTTAAAGTGCTGGTCATTGGGTTTGTTGATCAGATCGGTCAGTGCATGCCCCAAGCACATCTCCGCAAAGGGAAATACCTCCAGTCGTTGCGGCGTTGCCGCTGTGTTCTTCAGTGTGACGCTCCATATTTCCAGCGGATCATCGAGGGGGACAAAGTAGGTTGCTTCTGCCTCAACACCGTGGTAGTTGCAGGAGAATGTCGTGTAGCCGAGGCCATGTCTGACGCCATAGTGTTGCACGGGCTTGGCGGTCGGCTGCCAGGAGAGCGACCAGACATCGTTGTCGTCCACGCTCTTCATGTAGAGGTATCGCCCGGGTCGATCCTGCGGCAGACCATTGTAGCGCCAGCGCGTCACACGACCGTCTTTGGGGCACCCGACAAAGGAGTAGCCACCGGCGTTGGCACTCAACAGCGAGACATAGTTCCCATCTCGATTGCAGAGATAGTTGATCCAGGGCCGCGGCGTATCCGGCCGCTCAACCACATACTCACGCCCATCTTCCGAAAAATGTCCATATTTCATCGCCTGCCCCCCCACGTTCCACATCGCTATTCGAAAAACCCGCCCCCAGGAGAGCCGCACACTAGCGCCCAATACCGATACAGTAAATAGCGAATTCGGGAAGTGTGTCGGCAGAATGCGTGGCTTGTTTCCTGTCGCCGTCATGCCTTTACGCGTGTACCTCGCTACCCGACCACGTGGTGCCCTGATGATGATTGAAGGGAAAAGACCGTGGCATTCGCGGGTCGAGTTCTATAGAGTCGTGACTACGACATAGGGATGGGAGCAGGCATGATGGGCAACAGCGAATTGATTGCGGCGGCGACGCAGGATGAGCGGATGGCTACTCAGGATCGGCAGATTCTCGATGCTCTGCCTCACGGGGCATTGATTCGCGAGGTGCAGGTCTTTCCCGACGACCGAGGGATGCTCTTTGAAGTTTTTGATGAGGAGTGGCAGTGGCATCCTGAACCGTTGACCCGGGTCTACTGCTCGACCATCCTGCCCGGCGTGGGCAAGGGGTGGAATATTCACCTTCACCATGAGGACCGCTATACGGTGATCCATGGCGAAATGGATGTTGCGATGTATGATGGGCGTGAGAACTCCCCTACGTTCGGACAGTGCTTTCACGTCTTGCTCTCCGAGCGTCGTCGTCGTTCGCTGACGGTTCCCATCGAGGTGTGGCACTGTGATTACAATGTGGGGAATAACGAGGTTATGTTCATCAACTGCCCAACCGGAGGGCCCTACGATGTCGATCGCCCCGATAAGCTCCGTCTGCCGCTCTACACGCAGAAGATTCCCTATGCGCTGCCTCCCGGCTTGAGAGGATACTGACGCGTTGTTTTAGCTACGGTTTCGACCATGATGCCACACCTCTCCATTCTGCTACCCACCCACAATCGCTGCGATACACTGGCCGTGGCGGTTAAGAGCCTCCTGGCGCAATCTTTTCAGGACTGGGAGCTGCTGGTCGTGGGCGACGGCTGTTCGGACGGCACGGCGGATTGGATCGAGGCCCTGCAGCAACGTCATCCCCGCGTGCGCTGGTTCGATCTTCCCAAGGGTCCCGGCTTCGGCTACGCCAACCGCAACACGGCCCTGCGACAGGCGCGCGGCGAACTGATCGGGTTTATGGCGGACGATGACCTCGTACTCGATGAACACCTGGCGCGTCAGGTAGCGCTGATGCGTGACCCTGCGGTGCAACTGGGCGCGGTTGGCTCTCTCTCTGTCAACAGCGACGGCGTCATGGTTCCGACCGTGGGCCCGCTGCACGATGAGGGCTACTATACGGCCTTCATGGCCGGAGACAACCGCCTGCCGGCCGCCACGGTTATACACCGGCGCGCGGTCTTCGATGAGCTTGGACTGTGGAGCGAGACGTTGCCACGCCGCGCCGACCTCGACATGTGGCAGCGCATCATCGGGCGCTGGGGTCGGGTGGGCATCGGCAGGGATCCACGCTGCAGCTGTGTCCATTTTCGGGCACCGTGGAAGCTCAAGGGGGTCCATCCTGATCCGCACGACTTTGTAATTTGGCAAGAGCTCCTTGCTGAGGGCCGATTGGATCCCGCTCTACAGATCGTTGTTCCCAGCGGAGTGACTCCCCAGGCGGCTCTGTGGCAGCGCCTGAGTTCGGAGCCCGACGCGGGCCGGAAACTGGAGCGAGCCGCACTGAAGGCGCTGGAAACCTACGCCTACGCGACCATGCAGTCGCTCTCCGAGCTGCATCGCGCCTTTGGGCAGCAGCTCGAGCGTTTCGCCGCGGTTGACGCCGCGCGGCAGGCCGCTGAGGATCGCTTGGTGGAACCGATGGGAGAGCCACCCACCGTCGACGCATAATACCCTTGGCGCGCACAGCGCGTGTAGCGTTGGCCGTCCCCGGCCAACCAGTGGCCGAGGACGGCCAACACTACAGAATACAAAGAGAAGATGCTCCCGAATCACGACGGATTCTTCTCTGGTTCTTCGCAACTTTGCGTTGGTAAACACTCCCCGATTCGCGTTCCTTATCAATATCCAACAGCCAACAAGGAATATC
>JABMPJ010000071.1 GCA_013203785.1 Lentisphaerota bacterium
CAACGGGATAGGACTCCTCATTGCTGAGGAGCCCTCCCACCCCACCGAGCGTACGGATCGCGTACTCGGCGAGTAGGCTGGTAAAGTCGAAAGAGCGTCCCAAACCCTTCAAACCGGGCGTTTAGGGCACCGCTCTGTCCTGACCGCATCTCAGGCTGACCGTCCTTGTCCGCGAAGCGACACTCATGGCTTTTAGAACACGTTGTCTATGACAACGTTATGATGCAAACTGTCCGCATCTATCAAAAACGTTCCCGCCGGTGACCTCACCATAGTTCCGATTCGATTACCCCGCCTTCAGGCTTCGTCCGGAGGCAGCGCAGGGCGAAGCCTTCGAGGCACAGCTCAAATCACACTCGGGGCACGTCTTCGCCTCGCGGCACTTCTGGACGGTCAACTCAGCACCCTCAACGGGCGTTACGCAGGTGCCCTGCCCGCCTCGACATGGCCCGGTTCGGGGAGGTGGATGCGCTCTTCGTGCGCGTAGACCGTGAACCCGTCGCCGCGTGCAAAGCCAATCACTGTGACGCCTTGGTCGCGTGCGCGAAGCACGGTCTGATGGGTCGGCGCACTGCGCGCCACGATGATCGGAATGCCGGCCCGGCCGCTCTTGTGTAGAATATCGGAGGAGATTCGGCCGGAGGAGACCAGGACCGTGCGCGTGAAATCTACGCCATCCAGCAGGGCACGACCGATCGCCTTATCCACAGCACTGTGGCGTCCGATGTCATCAATGTGATGCTCAGGCAGCGCACCCTCGACGCTGATGCCGCTGCTGTGCAGGCCACCGGTCTGTTGATGGAGTGGACTGGCGTGTTGAAGCCAGCGCGACAGCCCCACAACTTGCTCGCGCGTGATGCGTAAGTCCGATGCCACGGGACGACGCGAGGCCATCTCACTGAGATGAGCAAACATCACACCCTTTCCGCAGCCGGAGGTATAGAGCCGCTTTGAGATAATGGAGGGATCGGGCGGACGCGCCAGCTCAACATGGATGACCCAGCGGGAGGAATCTACCGTGATTGAGAGAACCTCCTCAATCGAGCGGATAAAGGCACTACCGAAGAGGAAGCCGTAGGCAAATTCCTTGAGGTGCGCCGGTGAGCCATGCAGCGTGGCCAACTCCACCTCGCCGGCCATAATCGTGACAGGTACTTCGGTCACGACGCCCTGCGTGACGCGCAGCACCTGCTCTCCCTTGACGCGTACCACGTCGTACGGCGTGGCCATCTCCAGCGGATCGCTGCTGACGCTCATCCGCCCCCCGCCAACGTCGCCGAGGTCTCAACCACGCCCAGCCGCTTCAATTCCTCCACCAGCCGGTCACGCTCGGGGGCAGCTTGGGCATAGACCTCATCGGCCTTGTGGAAGTCGAGGATATCAATCCCCACGATCATCGGGCGTATGTAGATGTCAGGGGGGGTCAGCTGGCGCTTGGCGGCGATAATCGAATTCTGCATGATATCGAAGGTGCCCAGCACAGCACGCACCAGGTTAGGGATTTGCCCTGGTTTGTCCGGCTGCATCTGGCCCATGACATCAATCGCAATCACAATGTCGCAGTCTTCCAGCAGATCGTGCGGCACCGGGTTGACGCCACCACCGTCGATCAAGACACGGCCATCCCGCTTGACGGGCGTAAAGACACCGGGCAGTCCCATGCTGGCTTTCACTGCGGAGAGCAGGTCGCCCTCCGCCAGCACCACCTGCTCGGAGGTCCAGAAGTCGGTGGCCACGACGCGGAGCGGTGTCTCGAGCTCCTCAAAGGTATGCTTGTCCATCTGCTTGTAAAGAAACTCGATGAACTTATCGCCTTTGAAGAGGCCACCACGCCCGAACTCCACATCCAGGAATTCAAACCAGCGCAGTACGTCCCGTTTCTTGAGCGAGTCGCGAAACGAGTCGTCCTTGCTGATGATCATACGGCGCACCCCCTCACGGATGCGCGTGCCGCTGATCCCCGAGGCATAGAGCATGCCCAGGATCGAACCGATGCTGGTGCCGGTGATGCGATGGGGCCGTATGCCCAGCTCATCCAGCGCCTCAAGCATCGGCACGTGGGCCAACCCCTTGGCACCACCGCCTCCCAGCGCCAGTCCGATCTTCTTCTTGCCCATGCGTGATATCCCCATAGCCACGCCTCACCGGCCCCCGCCTGTGGCTTAGCTGACCAGGGCAAGCTTTACGAGGCGGCCGCCCACAATCCACTCACCCGAGTAGATGTTGCCCGCAGCGTCGGCGGCGGCTCCATGTGGGCTGTTGAACTTACCCTCTACGATCAACTCCGGCGCCACGTTGGGCCACCCTGCGAGCTTCTGGGCCTCGGGCTGATCGCCCAGGTATCCCACGAGCGCTTCGTTGGCATCGAAGACCGCCAGGCGACCAAACAACTCCGGTACCACGATTTCATCACCGTTGGGAGCAAAGCAGTCGGGGCTCGTCAAGACGTCAGCTCCGAAGGTCCGCTTGTAGATGCCTTCCATCGTGTAGACCTGGATGCGGTGATTGCCGCGATCAGCCACCAGGAGCTCATGCTCTGCTTTGCGCGTATCGATCCAGATCCCGTGGGGGCAACTGAATAGACCGCCCCCTTCACTTCCGTCGATGGAGCTGACATAGGTGCCATCCGCGCTGTAACGATGAATGAGCCCGGTACCGTAGCCATCCGTGACCCATATATCGCCCGAACCGCCATGCCGCACTTCGTCAACGGCCACCCAGGTTGGAATGAATTTTTTCTCGGCGTAGATCGGTAGATCCGGGCATGCGAGGGTCAACACGGTCTCACCCGTGAGGGTCGTTTTGACGACTTCAGCGGTGTTCTGGTCGGTTAGCCAGAGATACTCGACGCCGTCTTCTTCTACCGCAGTCAGACCGTGTGCACCCGCGAAGCGGTCGCCCCACGACTCCAGCAGTTCACCGTCCGGGTTGTATATGAGCACGGCCGGATTGGCCTGGTTGAAGATCACCACGTTGCCCAACTTCAGAACGGCCACGCCATGTGTTCGCCCGTTCTCGCGGCCGCTCGGCGTATCCGGAATTTTCGCCCAGTTTTCGATCCACTCATAGCTCTTGATACCATCACTAATTTGCATTGTCTTCGTTTACTCCTGTTTCATGTTCTTGTCTCAGAAACGCGCATTCTAGCAAGCAGCATCCAACGGGACAAGGCGGGAGAGCGCGCCACGTAACGAAAAGGAGCCAGGATTGTGCTTGGGCGTGCGGAAGCGCTAGCGTCGCACCCGGCCGGAGGCCTGGCCGGCGAAGAGCGCTTCGACCTCGCCCAGTGTGACGTAGTTGAAATCACCCTTAATCGAGTGTTTCAGGCAGCTCGCCGCGACCGCGAAGCGAATCGCGTTGTCCGGGGCGGCGTAGGTGGGGCTGTTGAGAGCATGTATCAGGCCGGCCCCGAAGGAGTCCCCACCCCCCACGCGGTCGACGATGTCACAGATTTCGTAGGGTTCGTATTCGCCCTCGGCATTCAACGGGGCCAGGAAGGCGCGGTCCGCCGCGCGATCGAAGAGCATCGCCCCCCAGTTGTTATGCGAGGCGGAAATGCTCTCGCGCAGTGTGATGGCGACCTGGCTGACATTAGGAAACTGCACCATCATAGTACGAGCCACTTGCTCATAAGCTGCGGCATTGATCTGGCCAGCCTCGACGGATGTACCCTCGGCATGAATATCCAGAACATCGGCCGCATCCTCCTCGTTGGCAATCACGAGATCGACGAAGGGCAGGATCTGCCTCATGCAGTCGGCGGCCAGTTGCCGGGGCTCTGTCCCCGGCTGCCAGCGCCAGAGCTTCTTGCGGAAGTTCAGATCACACGAGACCGTTGCCCCGTGCGCCTGAGCGCGCCGCGCCAGCTCCAGCGTCGAGGCAAAAGCGTTGCTGCTGAGCGATGGGGTAATGCCTGTAATATGGAGCCAATGGACGTCTGTAAGGGCCGCATCAAAATCATATTCCGATGGCACTGCGAGCGAAATCGCCGAGTGGTCGCGGTCGTAGATCACATTGGAACTACGCTGATTGGCACCCGTCTCCAGAAAATAGACACCCAGCCGCCCCTCTTTGCGCAGGAGGACGCGCCCCGTATCGACCCCCACCCTTTTGAGATCGGCTAGCATAGACTGAGTAATGGCGTTGTCAGGTATCGCCGTGAGATAGGATACTTGATTACCAAACAGCGCCAACGAGGCGGCCACATTGGCTTCGCCGCCGCCAAAGGTTACATCGACGCTGCCCGGCATCGTTTGCCGAAAGCGCAGTTTGCCCGCTGGCGCGATGCGCATCATAACTTCACCGTATGTCAGGTACATGTTCCCGCTCCTCCTACTGACTCTGTGTCCTCACATACCCAGTTGACGTCTGATCGCCCTGATATGGTCCGAATCGGTACCGCAGCAGCCCCCGATAATGTTCGCCCCCGCCTTGACCAATAACGGCGCAAAATCCGCGAAGCCGTTTGCATCCATCGAGTAAACGACCCGATCGCCCAACAACTCGGGGAAGCCCGCGTTGGCCTTGATCCAGAGCGGCAAGGTGGTGTGTCGGCGCAACTCTTCACAGATACGGATGCTATTATCGACCCCCAGTCCGCAGTTGGAGCCAATGATATCCGCCCCGGCCGCAACGCATCCGGCCGCAGCTTCTTCGGGAGTGACCCCCATCATTGTGCACTGTTTGGCGGGGCCGCTGTCGTACGACATGGATGCCACGACCGGCAGATCGGAGAGCGCCTTAACGGCCTTGATGGCCAGGACCAGCTCAGCCAAATCCGTCATGGTCTCTAACGCGATGCCGTCCACGCCACCAGCCAGCAATGCCGCGGCCTGCGCCGTGATGCTCCCGGAAACCTCGTCGTCATCCGCCTCCTCCATCGAGAGGAGTCTGCCGAAGGGGCCGATCGAGCCAAACACAAGAACGGAATCTCCCGCTGCCTGGCGCGATATTTCGGCGCCGCGCCGGTTGATCTGCGCCAGTTGCTCCAGCAATCCATAGCGCTCGAGGATATTGGTGTTGGCACCAAAAGTGTTGGTAAGGATGACCTGGCTTCCGGCCTCCACATAGGCCGACGCGACGGAGCTGATTTTATCGGGGTGGGTCAGATTCCACTCTTCGGGACAACCTCCGGCGTTGACACCCATATTGAGCAGTTCGGTGCCCCAAGCACCGTCCGACACCATGCACGATGTGTTTGATATGATGGGTTTCATTTGCTGCCGTCCTCCTGAGCCAGGTAGGCGTTGTGATCGCGCATCAGGAAGCAGTTGGCCCATCCTGATGTACCGTTGAGATCGTTGTTCTTAATAATGGGAGGCCGCTCAAGCAGCGGCTTGCTGTTGCCGTTGAAATACTTGTTGCGCGCATAGGCCCTGACCCAGATGCAATCCTTCCCTGTCTTCGTCACCTCGCAGCGATCCGCCAGGCTCCCACCACAGGGCCCGTTGCGCTCGTTCTTGGCGCATTGCGACTGCGGACAGAGGTAAGCCACATCGGGAAGAGAGCAGTCCCCGCACTCGCGGCACTCGAAGAGCGCCGCCTTCCACATACGCTCGTTGAAGTAGGACACCTCAGAGAGCGTCTTGTGCTTTTCGAGATAGCCGAAAAGCTTTCGGGAGCTGCTGAAAAGCGGGGCTTTGTAGTCGAATACGAGATCGTGAAGCGCCCGTGAGAAACGATAGAAGGGTGAGACATGTCGCGCCCAGTCACCGGCCGCGCCAAGATACTCCTCGCTCAGCTTGCCCGGATCAGCCAGGCCCGTCTGCGGGTCGGTGGCGTAGTAGAAGAACTCCTTGGGACGGGGGTTCGTCAGCTCGGGGATGAACTCCTTCCAATCGGCACCCTCATACTCCTTCGCCTTGTCAAGGATCGCGCGAAAATCGGCATGTTTGTTGACGCCCCCGATGTAGGCCCCCGCAAAACCCATGCCCCGGAAGGTGGCAAACTGCTTGGCCGCGAAATCAATGAAGAAGGCGCGTCCCTTGTCCTCAGACTGCTTCTCCTTGTCGACCCGTTCGAGCAAGCCGTCGGAGACGACGCAACCAGGGATCATGCCACGGTTGAAGATACGGGCCACGCCGGCGGTAAGACGGTAGATGTTGCCGATCAGCGGCATATTGAGGTCGTTCTCGCGCATGAAGCAGATCAACTCGTGGAACTTGTGGATGTCGTATCCGAGCTGCGGAATCACAAAGTGGGCACCACAGCGCGCCTTCAACTTCAGCTTCTCATACTGCATCATCTGCTCGGCCTCAGTCAGCTTGAAAGGCGAGACCGCGCAGCCGAGATAGAAATCGGTCTGGTCGAGACGAAGGTAGGTATTGGGCTTGCGACCGCGGATGCGTAGGCCCTGATTCATATCGTGTAGCATATGCAAGAGACCCACCGAATCGATATCGAAAACCGGCTGAGCCATCCCGTTGAACCCATCGATGGGATAGTCCCCCGATAGGACCAACAGGTTCTCGAAGCCTTCGCTGGCATATTTCCAGGCCGTGCTTTCGAGGGCGTTGCGGTTGTTGTCCTTGCAGGTGATATGGATCAGCGCATTCTTACCGTTGTCGCGGATCCGACGCGCCAGGTGATCAGGGGCCAGCATAACATTGCCGCCCGCGTTGTCGGTCACGGAGATCCAGTCGACTTCCTCATCCTGGCAGAGTTCATCGGCAAATTGCGCGATGCGTGCCGAGTCCTCCTGCATGATGATGCCACGCGTCGTGACCAGCTCTGCGCCGATGGCAAAAGTGGATTCATCCGCAAGAGTATCCCGCAGCCGTCTCATAAGTCTCCCCCCGTAGGATGCGGTTGAGGTTAGAAGAACCAGCGCGTGGTCAGGCGGAAGAGCCAGTCGATGCCGTCGTCATAGCCATTGTAGACGTCTTCGCTGGCCACTTTGAGAACCAGCTCCACGCCGATGGCGGCGTAGTCGACGAAGAAGTACTTGGCACCGCCCCAGCCTTGCAGCTCCAGATAGCTGTCGTCCGCCGCTCCGCGATCCATCCATGCCCAACCGGCGCCGCCGCCCGCGTAGGGCACCAGTGCCCCGCCCTGATCGAAGTTGTATTCCCCGAAGACACCCAACGAAAGATCCTTGCTGTCACTGCCCCGGAAACCGAGCCCCCCGTAAGCACCCGCCTCGACCCCATCTACCAAGAAGAACCCGTAGCGACCGCTCAACGACAAGCCCATATCCTCGCCGTCATCATCCAGCGAACCACTCAGCGCGATCTCGCGCGCACCTTGCATCATCATGGGCTGTACCGCCTGTGCCCCAACTGTCCAGACCCACATGAAGGCTATCGTCAACAAAACACGGTACATACTACACCTTTTCCCTCTTGTTATGGATTGCATCACGCCGCCGAGGCCGATCTGTAAACCCTCTTGTCCTCCCCCTGACTTCTTGCCCGGGGACCGATCACGGTTGTGATAGTGGGTGATCATACCTTCCCTTTGAGCGGTTTCAAACGAAAAAGCAACTTTTCGTGCTTGCGGTGAATGTGGAGATATGGCTCACTATCGCACTTCTGCGGAGCGCATGGCCAGCAGGCCGTACCCCGCCTTTCATTTGCCAAAAAGTCAAATCAGGGAGAGAGAACTATGAATCAGTCCACCCAGGCACTGCTGACCAGTAAGATGAGTGCGGAGAGCCTCCAGAAGCTCATGACCATCAACAACGATGAGGTGACCGATTTCGTAGCCGAGGCTATAACCCTCTGCGAGCCAGACAGCGTATGGGTCGGCGACGACTCCGATGCCGACGTGGCCTACTGCCGCCAACTGGCGATCGACAACAAAGAGGAGATTCCCCTCAACATTGAAGGCCACACGGTTCACTGGGATGGCTATTTTGACCAGGCCCGAAAGAAGGATGTGACCAAGTATCTCGTACCCGAGGGCGTCGAGCTGGACAAGAAGCTCAACCAGATGGTACGGGCCGAAGGCCTCAAAGAGATGGACGATCTCCAACGCGGGGCCTACCGTGGCCGTCAGATGCTGGTACGCTTCCTCTGCCTGGGCACCACGAACTCCATCTTCGCGATTCCCTGTCTGCAGATCACAGATTCGGCCTACGTCTGCCACAGCGAAGACCTGCTCTACCGGCGCGGCTATGAGGAGTTCAAACGCCAGTCCGCCAAGGGTGATAGCTTTGAATTCTTCAAGTTCCGCCACGCGACCGGCGAAGTCGATGAGCGCAACACCTCCAAGAACTACGACCTGAATCGGGTCTATATGGATTACACCCAGAACACGACGCTCAGCGTCAACACGCAGTATGCCGGCAACACGGTCGGCCTCAAGAAGCTCTCGCTGCGCCTGGCGATCCGTAAGGCCGACCGAGAAGGGTGGCTCGCCGAGCACATGTTCATCATGCGCAGCAACGGGCCCAACGGTCGCAAGACCTACCTGGCTGGGGCCTTCCCGAGCGCCTGCGGCAAGACGTCCACTGCCATGATCTCCGGTGAGAACATTGTCGGCGATGACTTGGCCTACTTCCGCGTAATCGATGGCGAGTTCCGCGCCGCCAACGTTGAGAACGGTATCTTCGGGATCATCACCGACGTCAATGCCAGTGACGACCCTGTGATTCATGATGTCCTGACCAAGCCCGGTGAAGTGGTCTTCGGCAACGTGCTAGTCAAAGACGGCAGACCCTACTGGCTGGGAATGGGCGAGGATATCCCCCTCGCAGGTGAGAACCACTGCGGCCAGTGGACCGACGGTATGGTTGGCCCCGATGGCAAACCGACGACTTGCAGCCACAAGAACGCCCGCTACACCGTCCAGATGCGCGATCTCAAGAATGCGGATCCGGCGTGGGACACCCCTGAAGGACTCCCCATCGGCGGCATCATCTACGGGGGCCGCGACAGCGATACCAACGTTCCGGTGCGCGAAGCCTACAGCTGGGAGCACGGCGTCTGCACCATGGGTGCCACGCTCGAGTCCGAGACCACGGCGGCCACGATCGGCCAGGAAGGCGTGCGGGCCTGGAACGTCATGTCCAACATGGACTTCCTCTCCATGAGTGTCGGTCGCTACATTCAGAATAACCTCAACTTTGCCAAGGAGATCAAGCGGCCCAAGGTCTTTGGGACGAACTACTTCATCAAGAAGGATGGCAAGTTCCTCAACGGAAAACTGGACAAAGGCGTCTGGATCAAATGGATCGAGCTGCGCGTGCATGGCGATGTCGAAGCCTTGGATGCCGCCTACGGCAAGATCCCGAAGTATGAGGATCTGAAGGCCTTGTTCAAGCAAGTGCTGAATGAGGATTACACGGAGCAGGCCTACATCGACCAATTCTCCATTCGTATTCCGAAGGTCCTGGCCAAACACGACCGCATGAAAGCGATCTACGATACAATTGCCGACACGCCTCAGACATGGAAGGACGAGATGGCCTCCGAGCGTGCCCGCCTTGAGAAACTACAGGCCGAGAAGGGCGACGTCATTAGTCCATTTGATCTGTAAGGGTACTGCGGCGCAGTGCTGCGTTGCGGGTAGACGGTTATTGGAGGGGGCGGCTCGGACGAGTCGCCCTCTCATTTTTTGGCGGCCCCCACCTGACGATAGAGACCGCTGCGCCACTCACCATCACCCTCGTCGGCAATGCACTCAAAACCCCGCGCTGTGTACAGTGCGGAGACAGCCGCAAAATCACCCTCGGTCGTTCCGGCCAGCATAAGGTGGCCGCCCGGTGCCACAGTGGTAGCGATCAGATCGATCTCCTCGCGTAGGACATGCGCCAAAATATTTGCGGCCACGAGAGGACAGCTGTCGATCGGCCCGAGCGCGGCCAAGGCCGCCCGGCGCACGCAGACCCGCCCCACCACCCCGTTGCGCTCGCAGTTCTCAGCGGTGATTCGCACGGCATCATCATCGATATCGAAGGCCGTCGCCGCGCTGACCCCCAACTTGATCGCCGCGATGGACAGGATGCCGGAGCCACAGCCCAAATCACAGAAACGGTCAACCGGGTGAGCGCGCAGGAGCCTATCCAGGAAGCGTAGGCAGCTGCGAGTGGTAAAGTGCAAACCGGTCCCGAAACTCATGCCCGGGTCAATCTCTATCACGCAATCATCCGGCTGCGTGTCCCACTTCTCCCATGAGGGTTTGATGACCACACGATCCGAGACGCGCGCGGCATGGATCGTGGCCTTCCAGGCCTCCTGCCAATCGCGATCGAGCAACTCGGCCACCTCGATCGCACAGCCGCTCGCTTCGGACCACGACGCCAACACCCGCGTCATCTGCGTCGCCCTGACATCCGCCGACGCGGCGTCAGAAAAGTACTCTTCGAAGCGGACAAGATCGACCTCGGCATCGTCCCATCGCGTCAACATGACACCCAAAGAATCGAGAGCCACCTCAACCGCCACCGCCGTCACGCGACGGCACTCCATTCGAAAAACAAACATGCTGTTACTCACTCCATTGCCGTAACGGTGGCCCCGTCCCCGCACTGATCAGGGAGGTGGCGCCCCTGCGCGAGCGCGCAAGAAGAGGACCGGATGAAGTGGATCGTAACCTGGAACATCGAGCGGATCGATGATGGATGTATTGTTTTGCAGAGGGCCCTTCTGTTGGAAGAATGGCGTGTCATTGAGGTTAGGCGTCACGTCAATATAGTAGACGTGGTTGTCGCGCGGTGGCCCCACCGTCACCACAATGGGAGAGAGACTCTGTAGCGAGAGTTGCTCGATTTGAATCTCGATCGGCGCGTCCATCTTGAAATTGGATCGCTCAATTCCAGACGGTTGGAATTGCGAGGGATTGAGACCATTGGGATACAGGCTGAAGGGACCGCCACCGAGCGGTGTTCCCTCCTGATCAAGCAAGATAAAGTTGTCCCCCGTAACATCAATCTGCAGCAGGAACGGAATAGGGGGAAGAGAGGTGAGATCGCCGATCCAACACGGCAACTCCAGACTGACCTGGGCCTGGACACCGGTCGGAATATTGAAAATCTGCACATCCATCGGCACGTTGAACGGTATGAGGGGACAGGGCAGCGCCGCGTACCAGAGCCACTCGTTGGGCTCAACAAGGGGCTTGAACCACTCATATTTTGGATCGATTTCAGGCCCTACGGCCTCGGGTCCGCCTGCGAAGGTGTCGCCCACGGGTGCTCCATTATAGCCCCACTGGGCCGGACCAAACACCCCGGTGCCACCGAGCGAGTGGAGGCAATCCCATATAATCCAGGGGCAGAGACAGTCGCAGCTTCCGCTGCTGGTCTGCGGCGTCTGATTCCTCTTCAGCGCCGCCGTGGCGCAGGCATGGATTTCCATGGGCTCAACCTGCCCATTGCTGTTGGTATCGACGCCCGAGGCACCGGCATCCGCACACTCCGCGTAGCGGTCAGAGTACTCCCCACCGCTGCCGTCAGCCCCGAAATTGGAGGGCTCAGAGCTGGATGAGGTGGTGATGACATCGCGTCCGTCATCACTGATTGCGCCCAGAAATTGGCCGGAGTAGCAGGATTCAATGATGACGGTCACCCCGCAACAGGTGCTGGGCGTATCGCAATCCTCTGTGATCAGGCAGGGCGGAATCGCATCCAACAACGCCTTAAGCTGCGCCCCGGTCATTGTCCCCGGATTGCCGGGACTCTTGGACTGTAGTCGCATGCTGCCGCCCGGTGTGTTCTTGGCACCATGCGCAACAAAGTAGATCAGTATCTTGTCCTGGCAGGCGACCTGGGCCTTCACGGCGGCAAGCCATGCCGCCATGTTGGCTACCGTTGCGGTCGCCCCGCTCAAACCTGAGGACTGGTAGCCCTGCGCTTTGAGCGTCCGGCTCATGAGGGCGCCAGCTTCGGCCGCCGCGGTCTGGCCCTTATGATCGGGGCCCTGCACGACCAGCGCGAAATACCTGACGGGCAGATCGTTCCACCCTATTTTGGGACCGGGAGGAGGCGTATCTTCCGGCTCGTCATCATCATCCGGTTCTCCGGGCGGCGGGGGCGGCGGGGGACAGCCATCTCCGGGACAAGCATCGAGGTACACCTTGAAATCTTCGACTTCGCCCTCTCCGAAGTGTCCTCCACCGCTCCATCCATCCGCGCCATATATCAGCGGCACACCGGCCGTTGTTAGCATCGTTCGCATCCACACCAGCGTGGGCATGTTAGAAGGCGCCCCCCAGGTAAACCAATCCGATGCGAAGGTATCGGTCTGTCCAATCGTCGCAATGAGGGCTTGGTTGGTAACGGCCCACTCCGCGCCAGACGCACCATTACTCCAGCTTCCTCCCTGGTCAAAATCTAGCAGCGCGTTGAAATAGAGCGTCTCAGTGACGGCGGCTTCGACAGGACCAGGTGGAGTGATGATCGTGGTATCGAAGAGGATGAGCGCACGCGGTGGGGCGCTGTTGGGGTCCCAGGCCAGAAACATACGCTCATCGCTATCGGCATCATCAAGGTTGTGAACCCCGTCCGGGTCAGCCGGATCCGACGGCCCCAGTTCTGAGGTAGCGGCGACACCGAGCATCCGGGTACCCACGCCATGCGTATGCCCGCCAGGCTCAGCAAAAGGGCTGTTGGTGGTGGAATAGAGCGTGGCAAACCTGCCCATCACGCCTGGATAGGCGGGGCCGCCATCCGGTGCATCGCCATAGTCGCCCAGTAGGGCACCGGGGTCAGGAACGGCCGATTGGAGGTCCGGACGCGGTACGATGGGATAGACGGCGATGAGTTTATCTGTCGCCCCAGGCCCATCATCAAAACTGTAGCCATCCAGAGTTGGCCAGTCGGTTGCATTGGTCACGGTGACGACCCCACTGACGTCGTCAATGAAGACATACTTCACATCATGCTCAAAGAACTCGCAGGGGTGCAGATCGACCAGTGCGAACCACTGCGCATTACCGCTCACGGTGGACACATCGACTGTGGGGCCCCCACCGAACGACTGTTCAACAATACCGGTGCTCAGCGGAGCCGAGGTTAGAAAGGCGGAGATGCCGTTTGTATCGGCACTGGGCTGAAGCACTTCGTCGGCCAAGATGCGAAGGACATCTCTGGAGCTTAAGGCCGGGGCATCCGGCACCCGTGCGCACGCTGTGGCCAAGACAGTTAGAACAGCAAGCGTAACAGGTCTATATCGCTTCAAAAGAACCTCCACTATCAAGGAACCACATAGGAACCATATTAGCGCTGCAAAATGCGTGCCATGAGACGCTTGAATACGATTCTTCCCACCTGTGCCGGAAATACAACCTGCTACGCCGAGTACGCTCGCCCCTGTCGGCACTGTCTGTCGCACAAAGTGTCTCGCTTCTTAATCCAAATGAGACAATTGGACAGTGCCGTCATTCATGAATCCTGGGGGGACTGACCCCATTTGTAGCACGCTTCATATTCTGCGCAGCGCCGGATTCACCCCACTCCGCGCTTGACCAGCGGCGCGAGTTGCGTAGGCTGGTTACAAAGGATAAACCATGTTCCGAATCTTGACAGTCCTAGCCCTTGCCATGCTCATGAGCTCGTGCCGCTCGTTCCGGTCACCGCCAGCTGCCCTCCCCCCACCCATCCTCCCCCCTGCGCCCGCGCCGCTGGCCGAGCCCGCACCACCCGCCCCCCTGGCGACAGATGACGTGCGGATCAGTATGACAGCACCGGAGGGCGCGTCCTCCATCCTGATCACGGACGGAGGCGAGTTCATTGGGCAACTCGAGCCAGGCGGCGTTCTACAGTGGGACAGGCCGGCCGGGGTCGTACACCTACAGGCCGCGCCAGTCAGCAATGGGCAAGCGGAAGTTCGCCTCCTCGTGCTCTTGGCTCCCGGAGAACGGAGCATTGGGTTCATCAGCAGGGATGATGGCTCTTTCGACTTTGAGGAGCCCTCATCACTCCTCCTCTCTGATGTACGCGCCATACCCCGCCTGCGTACACGGGCCAGGAACCTCCCACGCGACGCAGCCGTCCACTTCCTGTCAGAACACCTTTTTGCCGCTCCCGTACCGGCGCGGCTACGCAGGGGCTATGCCGACGCCGACCAACGGATAGTCATGGTTGACGGCGAACCGACCTTTACGTGGACCCGCTACAGCGCCAAGCGTGGCGGTAACGGTCCCCCGCCTCATGCGTCGGAGCAGCACCCCCTGGCAGGGTTTGTGGACGCCGACATTAAGATGGGCGTCACGGCGCGCGTGGCATTGAGGCGCCATTCCAAAGATGTCCAGCCAGCCCAGGCGTTCTTCCGATTGAATGCTGCCGAGAATCTGGCCGCCAAACTTGAGACCCTACTCTCGGCCCTCATGGCTTGCGGCTCCGATGCCGCTTCCTGATCGGGCCTGTCCACGTTAAATTCTAATCAATAATTGATTACAAACAGATGGCATTTCGACGTAGCCCTGCTACCATCTATCCACTCTGTTTTTTTGTCCCAGCTTTTGACCAGTAAGGAGTAGCATGGCCATAGACCTCTTCTTCAAGATTGCATCGCAGGTGGTGGGGGGATTGGGTGTTTTCCTGCTTGGCATGAAGTACATGTCAGAAGGGTTACAGGCGGTTTCAGGAAATCGACTTCGAAAGATGATCGGGGCCGTTACCAACAACCGGGTGATGGGCGTTGTCGTGGGGCTATTGGTCACCTGCCTGGTTCAATCCAGTTCCGTAACGACGGTTATGGTGGTCGGGTTCGTCAACAGTGGCATTATGACGTTGATGCAGGCCATCGGCGTCATCATGGGAGCCAACATCGGCACCACGATCACGGGCTGGATTCTCGTCCTGCATATCGGCAAGTACGGTCTACCCATCCTAGGCATTGCCGCCTTCTTCTTTCTCTTCTCGAAGAAGGATCGGGTTCGCTACATCGGGATGGCGATCATGGGAGTCGGCATGGTCTTCTTTGGCCTTGAATTGATGAAGAACGGCTTCAAACCGCTCCGCTCGCACGAAGAATTCAGTGCATGGTTCCATGCGTTCCAAGCGGTCAGCTATTTCGGCATCATCAAGTGCGCACTGGTTGGCTGCGTCCTGACCATGGTGGTTCAATCCTCGTCGGCCACGCTCGGTATCACCATCGGCCTGGCGTCGACGGGTGTGATCGAATTTCAGACCGCCGCCGCGCTAGTGCTGGGCGAAAATATCGGCACAACGATAACAGCATGGCTGGCCTCTCTTGGCACGACAACCACCGCCAGGCGAGCGGCCTATGCACACGTCCTTTTCAATGTCATTGGGACGACGTGGTTCATCGCACTCTTCCCATTTGTCATCAAGGTTGTGGCGCGCGTTGTTGCGGCTACATCCGGCCACAACCCGCTGCTCATGTCGATTGACACCATGGACGAGAAGGTCTTTGCGCAGATCATCACGGCCGGCATTGCGACGGTGCACACCAGTTTCAACGTCGCCAATGTCATAGTATTCCTCCCCATGAGCGGGCTGCTGGGCAAACTGGTGACCCTGCTCGTTCCGGATCGCAAGACCAAGGAGGTCTCTCACCTGACCTATCTGGATGTACGTATGCTCGACACGCCATCGCTCGGCATGGTGCAGTCGGCCAGCCAGATCAAGTTCATGGTCGATAGCGTCAACACGATGATGGTGCAACTCCGACTCTGCCTGCTGGAAAAGACGAGCAACAGTGATCTGGAACGCGGGGTCTTCCAGCGCGAGGAGACTCTCGACACCGTGCAAAAGGAGATATTCCTTTACTTGAGCCGCTTGGTCGCGGGCCAGGTGCCACACGCCATTACCACAACGGCCCACATGCAGATGCGATTGGCGGACGAGTATGAGTCGCTGAGCGACTACGTCGCCAATGTGTTGAAGGCGCACAAGAAATTGCAGGAGCTCGAGCTCGAGCTGGATGAGCCGGCCCTAACGAAGATCCTCGCACTGCACGACCATGTCGCCAGCTACATTGCCAAGGTCGGTGAGTATGTCGCCGACGAGAGCAAGGATTTGCTCGTCGAAGCCACGAGCGAAGGCGCAGCCATCGGCGAGCAGATGAAGGCGTTCCGGCGGGCGCACCTGACACGCCTACAGAGTGAGGAAGTATCGCCTTTCTTCAGTCTGATCTATACCGACATGCTCAACTACTACCGCCGCATGAAGGACCACGCCCTCAATATTGCCGAAGTGGTGGCGGGGGAGAAGTAGGAATCAGGGGCCGGGTCGCGTGAGGTAAGGCAGGATTTCCTGGGCGAGGACCTCGTTGAGGTCGAAGAAGACAAAGCCACCCGCGCCGCTCTGCTTCACCACTTCCAGCTGCTGTAGGACCGCGGGAACGCCCAAGCGGCTTTCAGCCGCCGTCACGCCGATGCCGGGGCAGAGACGACGCGGCTCATTGACAAGGGCGACCTGCTCCGTGACGAGCGATGTGAAAGCCTCCAGACTGGTGCTGTAATCCATCGGCACCACAAAATCTATGAGCCCGTCGTTGACCCAGGCGGGCCACTCCTGTGCGACGCTGCCCACACAACTGGGGTACTTGCCGTAAACGGCGGCTGAGATCTGGATACCCGGCCGCATCTGCCGCGCAAAGCTGCTGACATCTCTGACAAGCCGCGTGATCTGGGCGCAGCGCCAGCGATTGAAAACAGGCTGTTCGTGCCCACGGCGTGCATCCGCGGGCCAGACAGCGACGCGGCGGCCGAGGTGCGCCTCAAACCGCCTGCGGCAGCCATCGCAGTAGCAGGCGTGGGAACCCGGATAACGAATGTAGTCCAAGTGTATCCCGTCCACCGCATAACGCGTCAGGGCCTCGCGCAGTGCGTCTTTCTCATAGCGCAGGTTATCGGGATGGGACGGACAGAGCCAGGGCAACGTCTCTCCCCCGTCGCTGCGCTGTAGGCGCCCGCCTCTGTCAAGCCGCGTCATGAGCGCGGCCGGGGCGCCATCCAGGTTCCAGCAGACCTTCCAGAGGTGCACCTTCATCCCGTGCGCATGACCGGCCGCAAGGGCGTCCCGTAGTGGATCGCCGCCATAGAGTGCGACACGATCGTCCACAGGCAATAGCGTGCTCGGATAGAGTGCCTTGCCCGGCCAACTGGCGTTGACGAAGAGGTCGGTCACCTCGTGCTGGTCCAGGACGTGGCCACTGCGCGACCAGTCGCCAGGGTAGAGCCCCAGCCCCGAGTGATCCCACACACACCGGAGAGGTTGCTGCCAGACCTGAAATGTGGAGGCATAGGCTTCAATGAGCTGGCCATAGAGGATGTTTGCCTGCTCAATTGCGGCGACATACTCAGCTTGATCGATTAGTGTCTTGACCTGTAGACGGATGCGCCGCGCCGCGCCAAGCGTGGCCGCCACACCCGCCGCACTGCCGGTACGCGGGGCCCGCGAACGTATCTGCCGCTCGGTCTCAGAGAAGGAGCGAAACTGTCCAAGGGTCTCGGCGCGGCACAGGGCCGCAGCAGCGGCGATAGGCCACACGGACGGGTCCAACGCGCCCAGGAGCGCGACCAACAGCTGCTGCTTGTGCCAGGTATCACCGTCGTCCAGAAGCACGTGGCTCATCCAGTAGCCGGAGGTTGTCTCTACCCAGGCGGGCTCACCGCGTTGGCCATCAACATCTTCCCAGTAGGCCACAACCCTGCCGGTGCGCCCAAGCGGAGTCACAGGCCGGATATTGCGCGAACGCTGCAGCACGCTGCCAGGTGCACCCGCTACACCAGCCGGTTCAAAGCGCATGCGGGTCCACCGGCGTGCCGTTGGGTCAGCGCGGTAAGCCCCCAGACGGACCTCCATCAGGCGCGCCAAGCCGACGTCGGCCGCGTAGAAAACGATCAAGCGGCCACCGCCCTTCACGTATTGCTCCAACAGCCTGAGCTCTGCCGCAGGCGGGTTGGGGTTGTACGTCAGCACAGCCACACGGGCCGGCTTCAGTCGGCAACTCGACAGCGCATCGTCATCCACAACCTCATGGGCCACCCCCAGTTCGGTGAGCCATCCATCCACGCGGCGGGTGACTGCAGCGGCAAAGTTCCGCTCGGCGTCGTTGGGGGTCGAGGTGGTACCGCGGATAAGGAGAATGGGCGCCGCAGCAGAGAGCGTGGCCGACAGAAGCAAGAGCACTGCGAACACATGGAGGGTTGTCCCCATCGAAATGAGGCGTCTACGGAGAAAGAAGACCATGGCCGGACTATGCCCCAGGGACCGGCTGGGGGGCAAACCGAATCGTCCGCTTGACAGGTACAGGGCTTATGGCTGAGGCTGCATGGGAGACGGGAGTAGTGATGGGGAGTCGAATTCTCGACAGATACGTAGCGGCAGACTTTCTGCTGACCTTCGTTGTGGCTATGGTCTTCGTGACTTTTGCTTCATCCATAGGGGCCGTATTTAAACTAGCAGATCTGATCGCCCGCGGGATGCCCTGGCAACCCATCGTTACCATCTTCGTTGCCCATCTGCCCACGTCCATCGTTCTGGCCATCCCCCTGGGCGGCCTGGTGAGCTGCCTTCTGATTTTCGGTCGTCTCTCCGATGACGGCGAGATCATGGCCATGCAGACACTCGGGCTGAACATGACCATCATCATCCGCAGCACGTTGCTCCTCGTGTGCGGACTGGTCGCCATCTCGCTCTATGTGAACCATGAGATTGAGCCGCTGGCCCACCTTGCACGCCGTACCGAGCAAGCCAAACTCCGATCAGTTTCGCCCCTCGACATGATCGAGGAGGGACGCCCCTCTCGGGACATTCCCGGATTGACCATATATATTGGGCACCGCAAGGGCGATCTGATCAGTGATGTCCGGATCTATGATGCACGTGACCCCAGTCTCGTGCGCGCGATTCATGCCAGACGCGGTCGCGTCTACGAAACCGGTGCCAGCAGCGGCCTGGCCATGAAGCTCATGGAGGTCCGCGTCGATCCCTTCTCGCGAGACCTGCCCCGACCGGTTTTTCTCGATGAGTGGTCCCTCGATATTGCCCAGTTGGGCCAGCCAGGTGAATACATACCGGACCACGAAGATTTGCCCTCACGCGCTCTGTGGAGATCGCTCCAACAGCTTGACAAGGACTATCCCGAACTCGATGCGCGCGACCTCGCGCTTCAGCGCTCCTTTCTTCTGTTTGAAATCAGCCGCCGCTCGGCCATGGCCTTCTCCTCACTGGCACTCGTATTGATTGGCATTCCGCTTGGGATACGTTCACACCGCAAATCGACCGGCGTGGGGATTGCTCTGAGCCTGGTCATCTTTCTTGTCTTCTATCTAATGACCCTCATGGCCCAGTCCCTCGTGCAAGTCCCGGCGGCTCACCCCGAACTCATCATATGGATACCCGTGATCCTCTTTATGGCACTCGGCATCACCTTGATCAGAAAGAAAGGTTAGCGGGCTGATGAAGGGAGTGCGAGCGCACGCCGAGCGCCTCTGGCGCTACCAGCGTTACTGGCGCGCTGATCTCATCCTGGCGGGATTTCTGATAGCCGTCAGCGTAGGCCTCTCGCTGCCCATGTTTGATCTGGCTGTCGCAGGCCACTTTCTACAGAGTGGAATGTCCAACAGCTGGCCGCTTGCCGACACTTTTCCATGGAACTGGCTCTACGCCGCGCCCCGGATCGCTCTGGGGCTGCCCGTTGCGGCGGCATTACTCTACCTGCTCGTGAGTACCGCCGGAGTCGGCAACCATCGCTACCGCGTCCACTGCGTTTTCCTGCTGCTCGCGATTTGGCTGGGTTCCGGCCTTGTCTCCGAGGGGGTTCTGAAGGCAAACTGGGGACGGCCCAGGCCTCTTGAAGTTGACGTTTTCGGCGGATCGTGGCCCTTTCGACCGGTGTGGAGCCCGGGGGTCGCCGGGCGAGGGCGGTCCTTCCCCTGCGGTCACAGCGCGGCGGTTTTCACACTGACGGCCCTCTACTTCATGCTGCGCCGCCACCAGCGACGATCGGCCCTGCTCGTGCTGACAGGTGTTCTCGCCTTCGGGTGGGCAGTCGGGCTGACCCGATTGCGTGTGGGGGGCCACTATTTATCAGATGTGGCCTGGTCAGCCTCGATCGCCTTCACGGTGAACCTGCTGCTCTACTACGGAGTGATCAACGTACCCGCACGCGAGGATGCCGACCCGGCACCATCCGCCCCCCTCCACCGATGGCGCAGTCTGGCGCTGCTCATCGTCATCCCGCTCCTGCTGCAACTTGCGGTGGCGGCGGCCTCGCCAATCTACAAGCGCATGGTCCGATGCGTCCCTGAATTCGCTGAGAGCCAGGGTGGCGCCTTGGAATTGCTTACGGACCTCTGCCCTCTCGAGATCGAATTCGTCGATGAAGGGCCATTGAAAATCATGGGCGAGCTCTTCGGGCACGGCCTGCCCTGGGCTCGCTACGAGACCAGTCTCCACCTCCACGAGAGAGGGGGAATCCCACAGGCCCAATACCGCTGCTGGACCAGAGGCCTCATCTTTCACAAGCGCGGCAAGCTCCGTATCGTGGTGCCCTCGGCCCACATCTACAAAGTGATCATTGACGCAGGCAGACAACCGGTCGATATTGTTGCGATCGGTCGGCTACCCGATCATCTGACCATGCAGATCTGGAGCGGTGGCTTGCGGCTGCCACCACAATGGAACGAGACAGGCCCGGTCAAGCAGATCGTCTGGCACCGCAATGAGAGCGTACGATAGCCCATGAGCAGTCCTAACAACAACGATTCATCCCCCGCGCGGTCGACCCCACCGGTACGACCGCCCTATGTATGGCTGGTTCCGGCCATCCTGATTGCCGTGACGCTTGTCCGATTGTGGGTCTGTTCTTCTTTTGAGCTTATCGGCGACGAGGCCTACTACTGGCGCTGGTCGAAGCATCTGGACTGGTGCTACTACAGCAAGGGGCCTCTGGTCGCATGGGCCATCTACCTCGGCACACTGCTCCTAGGCGACTCGGCCATCGGCGTCCGTCTCCTCAGCATCCTGCTGGGGACGGGCACGCTGCTCCTGCTCTACCGTCTAACCATACAGCTTTTCTCACGGCGCATCGCATTCTGGACTCTCATCCTTGCGCTCTGCACACCGCTGTTCGTGATCGGCGGCCTATTGATGACGATCGATCCGCTCTTTATCTTCTTCTGGATGGCCAGTGCCAGCCTCTTCTGGAAGGCGAAGAACTCAGATCGTCTGGGCCCCTGGCTCTTGACTGGTGCCTTGATTGGTTTGGGGATGTTGGCGAAATACACCAATGTGGCGCTGCTGCCCTCGTTTGCCCTCTTCTTGCTCTGGTCGTCCCCCCACCGCCACCATCTACGACGCCCCTCTTTCTGGCTGATGTGCCTCACCGCATTGGCCTTTCTAACACCGGTTCTCTGGTGGAATGCGCGGCACGACTGGATCACCTTTGTGCATCTACAGGAGCGCGGGGCACTGGATCAGAGTTGGCACGTATCGCCCTCGGAATTCTTGGCTTACCTCGTGGGACAGCTGGCCGCCTACAGCCCCTTCTTTGTCGTCGGCGTGCTGCATAGCATGCTGAGCCGCCGCGTCCGTCGGCAGGCACCAGTGGCCTATCGTTTCCTGGTCAGCCTGATGCTTCCGCTCCTGGTACTCTATACCGTCTTGGCCCTTAATGATGAAGGCGAGGCCAATTGGACGGCGGCGGCGATGATGAGCGGATTGCCGCTCATCGCCGCGTGCTGGCTGCCGCTCTACGACAAGAATCGTTGGGCCCGCATCACGACCAGGCTGGCCCTCTCAGCGTCCGGCATCGCGGCCAGTATACTGCTCTTGGCTCCGGCAGTGACAGTGCCAAGAGTGGAAGCGCTCCTCTACCGCATACGTGGATGGGACGATCTGGCCACTCAGGTTGAACGCTACCAGACCGAGAAAGACCTCTCCTTTATCATCGGCCGCGATTACCAGTCGGCCAGTCTGATGTCGTTCTATATGACCGGCCATCCCCGTACATACATCCCCAACCATGAGGGCATTGAGAATCAGTACTCTTTCTGGCCGACCTATGGCATGGAACAGACAGGGCAGGATGCCCTCTACGTCTCTCGTGATGCCCATCCAACTGCTACGCTGCGCGCGCAGTTTGAGCGCATTGATCCCCCGCTCAAAGTATGGAGTCACTGGCGGGGGCGACGCGTACGGACGTTCTACCTATTCGCCTGCCGACGCTTACGCAACGGGGCTCACTGATCTGCGGGGGGCGCAAACATGCGCACCTGCGTACGGTGCCGCACGAGCGAACGTGAATAGACCAGACAGAGCTCGGCCTGGTCCCACATTCCGAGAGTGAAATAGGTCCGCGCCAGGGCGAGCCAGGTCAGATAGTCCGAGGGCGCGCCTTGCACCGATACCAGCGCACAGTTGATCGCCTGAGATGCGATTCGGGTGCGGAGCTCACGCGGAAGCCGCCCATCTACGGTCCACTTTAGAAGTTCCGCGGTTACTTCTCCCAGTGCATCGTGGTTGTGCGGCGCCATCTCTTGGACCTGGCGGGCTTCTTCACAGGCGCTCTTGACCGTGTTTTCAAGACCGGCAAGATTCTCAGCCCTCTCCGTCATACGGCGCAGGTAGTAGAAGCGCGAGAAGGCCAGCTCACCACGCAAGGCCCGCCCCTCAAGGAAGAGCAGAATGCAGACGAGCGTCAATAGGGATAGGGCCATTCCGCGCATGGCGCGGCGGCGTAGCTTGCCCTTGAGCCAGCGGCGCGGCGGCGGCGGGGGTTGATGCGTCATGGCGCGCAAGAGCTCGTGTTGTGGCCGGGTCACCTGCTCAGGCGGGCGGTGGCGAAGATGAATGGCCGTGATCGCCATAGCCGCCAAAAAACAGAGCAGGAGGGCGTTGCCGGGCTTGTGCAGGCTGTAGTCCACAACACTGTGGAGCGCGATGGTGCAAAGCCCCACCGACATACCCAGGACAAAAAGGCGGGCCCGGTCCGACAGCTCGGGCAGACGAAGTGCGACGTAGCGCACCAGGGTGATCATCGCACTCATGAACACGATGGTTCCCAGCCAACCGCCCTCTGCCAGTAGCTGGACCCAATCATTGTGCGCATGCAACCAGCGGTCACTGAGGTCGGGACTCTGTACCATGGTAAAGGCGTGCCGAAAGGCCCCAAACCCGCACCCCGTCAAGGGGCAGCGGAGATAGAGACGCAGCGTATCCGCCGTAGCGATGGTACGAAAATCAGCCATCGGATCCCTGAACAGAATGGCGAACTCACCCAAACGTCGGAAGACGTCCTCACGCGCCAGCCAGAGCATAGTGAGCACCACCAGTGCGCTTAGGCCGAACACCGCCATGCGAGCCGAAGCGCCGACACTCCGTCGGCGTGTTACAACGACAGCGGCCATAGCCAGACCCACCGAAAGACTCAACATACCGCCGCGCGAGGCCGAGGCACAGGAGGCCCCGCCGATCAGAACGACCGCAAATGCGGTCAGCGCAATGCGACTGGCGCTGCGGCTTGACAACCAGGCCACCCGGTCGCGCCAACTGGGCCAGGAGAGAATCTCAGAGATATGTTGCGATGAGAGAAAAAGACCGAGCGCCACACCAAAGAGCATATTCATCTGGGCCGCAAAGTGGTTGCGGTTCGTGAAAGGTCCAAAGATAAGGCCCCCGTAACGCGGCTTGTGAATCCACAGAATATCGTACGACCCGGAGAAGCGGTGCACCAGCGCGACAAGGGCCATGATGAACCCCGACAACACGACCACCCCCGTGATCGAGGTCATGTGACGCCAATGGCGGCAGGTGTTCACAAGAACGAGCAGGACACCCACGTAAGCCACCAGCAACCAGACACTACGCCACGTCGCTCCCGGCGAGAGCGACAGCGTGTAGTCAATACGAGCGGGCGCTGCCCCCCCCTCCTCCAGCAGAGAGAGGACATGGTTGGCCGAATCCGTCAGGGTTGCCGAGAAAGGGTTGAGCACCGCCACCACAGAACGGGACAGCGGAACCATCTGCAAGACCGTCACTCCAATCAGAAGGAGGAGCAGCAGCGAGAAACCTGACAAGCTGAATTCCGGTTCGGGCGAGCACGCCACCGCAAAGAGCCACACCACGGTGGCCAGCCCTGCCACGGCGGCGATCATCAGATAGGCCCAAGGTTCGGCACTCCCAAAGAGCCAGGGCGAGAGCACCACGGCCACGACGGCCAGCCAGCGCGCAGCGCCCTGCAACGCGCGTTGTGTCTTCGATGTGCGGGCAGAGGCCATACGACTCACGAATTAAGGGCTAGGGTCTTCAGGTTCTCATAGCGATCCCGTTCCGTCGCAATCAGTTGGTTGAGACGAGGGGCTAGCTTACGCAGCAACTTGCGCGCTGGACGCAGCCGCCCCTGCCGCACGCGGATCTCAGCGGTATTGAGAATGGCACAGATATCATTGCTATCCAGATGGAGTGCTGTTTCGAACGCCGTAGCCGCCTCTTCCGTACGGTCCTGCTTGAGAAGGATAAGTCCCAGCGTATCCCATGCATTGTGCACTTTGGCATCCGTCTCCAGGGCCCGCCGGACATAGGCTTCCGCCTCCTTGGCGCGCCCCATCTCATTGATCAGCCAGCCCAGATTGTTAAGCGACTCGGCGTGCGGGCGGCGCTCCACGCTTTCACGTAGCCGTGCCTCGGCACTCTGATAGTCGCCACTCACAATATCAAGCGACCCGAGGACGTAAAGGGCGTAAGGATTGTTGGGGTCATCGGCCAGCAGCGCCTGAGACAGGCGCGCAGATACCTCCGTTTTCCCGGCGTCGAGCTCCAGTTTGATCATGGCTTCGCGGGTAGGGATATCCGTATCATCCAAGGCAAGTATGGACTCGATGAGCTCGCGCGCCCGGTCCGTCTGCCCCGCCCGAGCGAGGCGCTCCGCCTTGCGCAGCTGGAGCTCATAGCGAGAGGCGGGTGCCGGTTCGGGTGGCCGCACATCGGGAAGAAGCTGCGGTGAGGGCTCCGGCGACGCTGGCCCCGCAATGCCCGGCTCCGAATCAGACACCACCCCCGGTGACGGAGTGGGGGGCGGCGTGACGCGCACCACCACCGGCGGCTCTGCCGCTACCGGCTCAGAATCTTCGCTGGCGTAGTAGAGACTCTTATAGTCTTTGGCATAGCGAGAGTAGCCATAGTTGTAGTATGAGGATGAATGCCGCCCCATACGCGACACCAGGACATTGTTTAGAATCGACCCGAGGATGTTGGCGGAGACGCTGTCGAGTTGCTCGCGTGCCCGATTCAGCAGCGTCCGCGTGCTGGTGCCGGACTTAACGACCATAATGACACCGTCGCAGAGAACGCTCATTACGCTAGCGTCAGAAACGAACAGGATCGGAGGTGTGTCGATAATGACCCAGTCGTAATCCCGCTGGACCTCTTCGATAAACTCCTTCATACGGGCCGAGCCGAGGAGTTCCGAAGGGTTGGGTGAGATCGGGCCAGCGGTCATGACATCCAAGTGACGGTCGGTTTCCGCATCAATCTCAACCCGATTGATCGCCTCAGACCACACACATTCCCCCACCAGCACACTGGTCAGCCCGATCGCGCGCTCGACGCCCAGGGTGCGGTGAATCATGGGACGATGCAGGTCACCGTCGATCAGCAGGACGTGTTTACCGGTCTGGGCAATAGAGAGGGCCAGGTTGCAGCAGGTCGTCGTCTTGCCTTCCTGAGGGCGGCAGGAGGTCAGCGCAAGGGTCTTGACCGTGTTGGCGGGCACAGAATAGAAAAGACTCGTCCGGATGCCGCGATAGGCCTCCGCCACCGACGAGATCGACTCGTTGACCACCATCATTCCACGGTGGCGCCGCTCTGCATCCGAACTGGCCGTCGGCTGAACATCCGGCTTGGCGAACCAATCCGGCCGTAACACGAAGAGCCGATCCCGAATGCTGGTCTTCAGGTTCTTCACGAGATCCTTCACGATGTCGCGCTGCGGGGCTCCCTCTTGGGCAGTTTGCTCAGCTTCGGTCAGAATGGACGGTACGAAACCGAGAAGGGGAACGCTCAACCGTTCCTTGAGATCTTCGGGTGTCTTAACCGTGTCGTCCAGGTTCTCGAAGAGAAAGGCCAGTCCAATCCCGAGGAGAAGGCTTATGATGAGGGAGACCGCAACGCTGCGGCCCCGTCCGGCATTGGCGGGCTTGTGAGGCGGCTCCGCCCGCTGGACAATGCGGACATTGGTCTGAATCAGACCGGTGCTGACATCCACTTCACGCATCCGCGCTACGAGCGAATCATAGAGCTGGCGGTGACGATCAACGGAATTCTGCAGGCGAGTCAGCATGAAGTCTTCCCTGGCCAACTCCAACGCCGAAGCCTTCTGCTCACCATACTGCCGCTCCAGTTCCGCCTCTTCGCGACCCAGCATCGTGTAACGGTTCCGTTCCGCCGCGACCACGTCGGCCAAGCCGGTTTGAAACTGCTCAAGCAGAAGCTCAGATTTCGAGGTAGCGGCCTGTAAGAGCGGATGCGCGGCACCATAGGTCTGGGCCAGCATGGAGCGATCCTTCTGGGCTGCGGCGAGGTCGCGGCGCGCGTCAGTCAGTCCTTCATCGGTCTTGATAACCGGCAGAGCGAATAAGAGACGACTGGTCAGACCGTCGGCGATGTCATCCGCCTTCATGGCCTTTTCCATAACCGCAATCTGAGACTCCAGTTCAATGCGATTGAGTTGCACCTGCGTCAGTTGGTGGTTGATCGTGTTGAGCCTGTCAATCGCAGGCTGGTTCGCTCCGGAGCCTCCCACCGTAACGCCTTGAGCCGTCTCTCTGAACTCCTGCAGAGCCTGCTCGGATTCGATCATGGCCAACTCTTCTTTGTCTCTCTCCCTCTCCAATTTGACGAAGGCATCACCCAGTGATTCCTCGCGGGTCAGACGGTGGTAGGCCTCGAAGGCATGCGCCGCCGCATTGGCCAGGCGGGCGGCGTTCACGCTGTTCAAACTCGTTGCCGAGACGTCCAGAAAATGGGTCTCGGCGAGATGCCGCGCTTGGATACGTTCCTGTAATAACTCCCACGGCTCCGCCAGTGGAGCCGGAGTTGCTCCAAGCACCGCCAGTAACGAGCGCCTCAACTCACGAAAAATCTTCGAACCGCCCGGCCCCCCCGTTTCCATCTCGATAATCGAGCCGACCTCCGGTTCTTCTAGAGCAATATCCAGCACGGCTCGGCTACGCACGAGCTCCTGCTGCGTCTCATAGTAATCGATGTCCCATCCTTGCGCGTCGGCGTTGCCGCGCTCGAACCCCATCACTCCGGGCACTTGCGTCTCGACCAGCAAGCGCGCTGTTCCGCGATAGATGCGAGGCTGGCGCATACTCCGAATCAGGCCGATCGTAGTACCCATAATCACCAGCGGGATAATGATCCAGATACGCCGCTGTAGAATACCCAGATAGTAGGTCAGCAGTGAGTGGTTCTGCGGAACCGCGGACAGCGAGGGTGTGGCGGAGGCATTCGACTGCGGCGCGTCTGTCATACGTTGTATCTCCGACCTGTGCGTGGTTACCACGCAGCAGGCTCAAGGCGTTTGGGATGCGGCTAGATTCCCGGCGTCAGGGTGGCGCCGACATTGGCACTGGGCTTGATGAACTCGGCCAGCTTGCCCATCATACTCGACCCGATCACGAGTGTATTCCCAGACTCCATATAGACAGGGGGACGGCTGCCACGTGCTATCTTGGTCAGATCAATCGGCACCACTTTGCGCCCACCCGGTTTGTCGATGATCAGGAACGAGTTCTGCGAGCGCGCCGAGCCCGACAGGCCGCCGGCCATGGCCACCGCCTGGAGCGCCCGCACATGCTTACGCCCATTCAAGTCGAATGCACCGGGGCGTTGGACATAGCCCATGACGTAAATATATTCATTGCGTCCCGGCGGAACCGTCACGATGTCGCCCCCCTGGATCGGTAGATTAAGTCGCATATCGCCTTCATCCAGCAACCGGCGCAGGTCCACGGTAAGGAGGTCGGCATCCAGGTCGATCGCAGCCTCATCCATCTCCATCTCGCCGGCGGCCCCTTCAAGCATCTCTTCAGAATCCAGTCCAGCCGATCCCCCAACATCTCCACCCACCGCCACCAAAGCCGCGTCATCGGAAACATCGGAGACACCATCATCAGCGGCTAAAGCGGTTTCCGCCACCCACGCCATCTCATCCTCTTCAGTCCCGCGAATCACCAAGTCTTGAATGTGACTCCCAGTCCAGGGCTCGGGGGAAACCAGCACATCTTCTGCGACGACGGCCGCCACGACCGAAGATGCGGCCGTCGGAGCCGCGGGGGGGGGCTCATGGCGCGGGCTATTGGGGTCACGTTTGCGGACAATGAGCAGATCATCCCCCGCCCCCCCCGCTAAACCATCCGCTAAGGAGAGCACTTCAAGGACGCTGCTTTGGTTGTGGCGCAGGTAGTAGACGCCCGGCTTGGATACCGCACCGGTCACGACCACGGGCGCACTGCGGTACTCCAACACCGCGACATCCACCTGCGGTTCATTAAGATACCTGCCGGAATAGGCATTAATGACCTCAACTTGAAATTGGCGCGCCGTTTTGCCCACGCAGGCCAGGACCCCTATCAGCGGCAGTGTAACCGTACCGTCTTTGCTGATCGTACGCGTCAGAGCAGTCACCTTCTCCGGCGCTTCCAGCGAGAGTATCCCGATGGTCAACACATCGTCCGGCCCCAACGTATAGTCCGTATCGACGGCTGTCTTCTGCCGCTCCCACTCCGCGAGGATTGAAGCCAGCTGCGTAGCCCGCCGCAGCGCATCCTCCTCACCGCCCTCCTTGACATAGGCCTCACCCGAATCGACCACGTCGCCGATGCGGCCAATGGGTCGACCAAAGTCCTGGCTGCTACAGCCGACGAGCAGAAGCAACGTAGGCATCGTAAGAAGCAAGCGGAGGTGTTTCATGGTTATCCGATCGTACCGACAGGCGGGGGGGGTGTCACCGAAAAAAAGGTGGCATTAGCTCTCGCCTCTGCCACCTCTACGACACGCCTGCCGCGCATGGCGACAGGTATCAATCATTGCTATGCTATCCGGCGCCAAGAGTCCTCAGGGACTCATGATGCGGGGAAGCGCCAGCGCCGTTGCTCCCGGGATCAACACGGGCATCATGGGCAAACGTTTCGGGACCACGACCACCAACCCATGGGGCTGAGGCGTTACCCCGGCACGAGCCGTCAGGACACGCATGTCTATACGGACCGGTCCTACTGTAACGTAGTGGGATCCTTCCGTGAGCTTCGGTACTTCAAAGATCCCGTCCGCATCGGTCCGGGTCTTGAATACCACTTCCTCGGTCTCGGCATTCCACAGGCGAACCTACAGCTTATCGACCGGCGTCTCACCATCAGGCAGAAGCACAACGCCCCGAACCCTAGCCGGAAGAACCGACAGATCCGGCGCAGCACCCGCCACGCCACAAGCTATAGACGCCAACATCACAACCGCCAATGTAGTACGCAGTCTCATCGTTTACTCTCTTTCTGTGCACAATCGAGACCTATCACAGTCTCGGGAACGTTTTTACGCCCAATACAGTGAACTGTCAACCCAAATTCTTCTATTAAGATGAGCTAACCTACGGTATTTATCACAGCAGAGCTCATGCTCCCGGCGGAGAATCCCTTGCGACAACGGTCCCCACGTCAAGGATATCGCCGCCAACGGACACTTTAGCACGCCCCAAGCAGCGTTGGTCGACTCAAAAAAACCAAAAAAAAGGGGATTGCCTTTTGCATGGGGCGCGTGTAGGTTGCGGGATCAGATGGAAATAGGGGGTGCAATAGCACCTTAAAAAGGAGAGGTGAGATGAGGAACAAATTACTGGGTATAATGGTGATGCTGCTGGCGGTCCTGATGGTCACGGGCAGTGCTTTTGCCGCAGACGGTGGTGCCGAGCCCGCGGCAGCAACGATGGAAGAGGTTAACCTCGATAAGGAAGCCGCCGGCATGGATGAAGGCGAGTACAATGACGAGGATAGCGACATCTCCTTTGACTTTGTAATCAACGCTATTCCGGCAGCGCTCTTGATCGATATGAGCGGCAACAATTTCGGACTCGATTCGGGCGGCGGTCGCAGCACGGCGTCATCCGTCTATATGATGCCGAACATTTCCGCCGGTATCGGAGCCGACATAGACGGGAAGTTCTACCTCGACGCCATGCTTGGTGTCGGCGTGATTGTGAACGAGTCCGTTCGCTCCTTCTTCACACAGGCCACGCTCTCAGGCACGGTTGCGGCATCTCAGTCGCTGAGCATCGGTCCGCGCATTGGCCTGATCCAGTTCATCGGCACCGAGTGGTTGGATGACGAAGCGCTGTTGGACGAAGTTGATTTCGATGACAGCACCGGTTTTATGATCGGTCTACAGATCGCCATGGGTGACAGGGTGCGCTACCTTGTCAACATCGACTACATCTCGATGGACTTGGACGCCAACCTGCCTGCAGGCGTAACCGCCGACAACAACGGCACACTCGAAGTCGAGGGGCTGGCCGTACAGTTTGGTGTTCGCGGCGAGTTTTAATAGAGCCGCTGCGACGCGCTTCTCCGGCTGAGGCAGGGCGAGTGGTCCGGGTGGGTCGTTGTCACAACGACTTGGTCGGCGAGCTCGCCCTACCCTTTTTTGGGGCGAGCCCTATCCCACCGTCCCAACGCGGATGTTGAGGTCCTCGCGTCGCTCCAACCGATCTACGCCGCCATCCTTGATCCACAGCACACGATCGGATCGATCAAGCATCTTGTGATCGTGGGTCGCACTGATCACCGTCACCCCAAACTCCCGGCAGAGCGTGGCCAGCAGCTCAATGATCTCATCCCCAGTCTGCAGGTCGAGATTGGCGGTCGGCTCGTCGGCGAGAATGATGGCCGGATCGTTGGCCAGTGCCCGTGCCACGGCGACACGCTGCTGCTGACCACCGGACATTTCATCAGGCCGATGCTCCAGTCTATGTCCGAGCCCCACTCGCTCCAGAACGCTCTGAGCCCGCTGGCGAGCGTCCTGAGGGGCGACCCCAGCGAAGAGCAGTGGCAGCGTGCAGTTGGTCATGGCGTCATAGGCGGGCAGTAAGTTGTAGGCTTGGAAGACATACCCAATGTAGTTGCCCCGGAAATGAGCCAGCTGCCGACGCGTCAGCTCATCGATTCGTAGCCCCGCCACTTCGACTCTGCCGCTGGTAGGCCGATCGAGGGCACCCACCATGTTGAATAGGGTACTCTTGCCTGATCCGGATGGGCCCATGATCGAGAGATACTCGCCGCGATGCACATCCAGATTGATATCCTTCAGGGCATGCACTTCGGTCTTGCCGCGCGTAAACGTCTTGCAGACATCTGTGATGCGTATCAGCGTTTCCCGGCTCATAGCCACCTCCCCCATGGTTCCGGATGGCGAACATCGAACATCGAACACTCAACATCGAACATCGAAGTGTCAGCCGTTCGGTGTTGGACGTTCGATGTTCGATGTTCAGTGTTCATATCCAGTTGCTCCACGAAGCCCGCACATCAATACGGCAGACTAATCACGGCCTTGTTCAAAAACGTAATTCCGACCCCCACCGTAGTGATCAAGCCCATACCACAAGCAAAGCCTGCCGCCACAACGGGAATGTACTGGCGCCACTTGAGGCCCAGTCGTTTCTGGAAGTAGTATCGACCGATCAGCGCCCCGATGAACTGCGGAATAATCGCATGTGGCATGCTCTGCCCCAGCCCACGTACCACGCCGTAAGTCAACATGACGGGCGCCCCCACAGTCCACATGAACCCAAAGAGCACCAGTCCAAA
>JABMPJ010000072.1 GCA_013203785.1 Lentisphaerota bacterium
ATTATTGGCCGAGGACGGCCAACTCTACAGGGGAACAGGACACGCTTGGCGCTCGTAAGGTGTTAGCGTAAACACGAGACGTTCAGGGGGTTCTGGAGTAGAAACGCACTACCGTACCCATGCTCGATATGATGTGGCGCGGCCACCGGGCGCAATACTGTTACAGTCGCTGCGTGATCGTGCTGCCGCGCTCAAACAGATACTTCAGCGTGTCGTGATCGACATCGGGAGGAATCGAGTGGTCGGAGTGGACGATGAAACTGCTGCCCATATCGAGGACCGGCTTAATCTTCTTCTCGATCTCCTCGTCGATGGCCGCGCGGTCATTGGAGGCCACGATCCGAATATCCAGATTACCGCAGAAGGTGATGCGATCGCCAAACGTCTTGGCGATGCGCGGCATGTCCATGCCTGCCTTAACCTCCATGGCCTGTAGGCAATCCGCCAGCATCGACGAGGCCAGGCACAAGCGGCTCCACAAACCCACAGGAGTGAACGATCACCTTGCACCCTTTGCTATGCGCATACTCGAAGAGCTTCGCGTGCCCCGGCTGCACAATGTCCTCGTACATCGCCGGTGACATGAATGGTTTCTCTTTGAATCCCATGTCTTCATAGAACCAGAAAAACTCGGGGGCACCCTCTTCCGCGAAGAGCAGCTCGAGATGGTTGATCGTCAGGTCCGCGTAGGTGTTGACCATGTCTTTGACCCAGTCCGGGTCCAAGGCCATCCCCATAAGCATGTACTCATGCCCGCACATCGGGTGCATCTGCTCGAACGGTGCGACACCCGACCAACCAAAGGCGCGCCCCTCCTCTGCCGCCAGGGCTTTTTCCTTGCGGTAATTATCAAAGGGTATCCGCTCGCGGTTCAGTTCCACCAGGTGGGGCTTGATATCGGCCTCCCATGCCTCGCGATCCTGAACGTCAAAATCGACGTGTTCCGGCGTGCCGGCCTTGTGCTTCCACCAGCGCAGGGTGGCACCGTTGCCGTTCTTGACCAGCTTGGTCTCTTCGGTCTCCTCCAGGAGTTGTTCATCATTGAGCCGAGCGGTACTGTTCAGCCACCCCCCACAGCGCCGACTCATGTCGAAATGACTGACAATATCCTCCTCTTTTGTGAGGTGACCTTCGGCGATATATCGCTCCAGCGTCTCACCCCAGAGCCCATCCGCCCACGGGAGCAGATCGAGCGGTTCGCGATTCAATGATCCCAGAAAACGTTCACGGTGTGTCATCAGGCAGTCCCTTTCATCGCGATATAGAAGTTGGAGTTAGTGCGGTATCCTACGTGAGCGTGCCAATGAGGCAAGTTGAATTGAGGTATTTTACCGAGTTTTTATTCGCTCAGCTGCTCCAGCGACTCCGTGCGAGCCGCCGTGCCCGGCCCGAGGAAGGCTTTGGCCATAAATATCCACACCGATATCATGCCCCATCCCAGGCCGATCAGGACGCCGACATCGACGAGTCCCCGCCACGGCTGAGCGAGCTTTCCACACACAATGATGAGACCGACAATGCCACCCGTCAGCGAATAGGTGAGCAGCTTTCGCCGACGCGTGGCGTAGAAATACCCCATACAAAAAAGCGGAGCCAGAATAACACGCACCGTGGTCGGATGCCCTTTGAGGTAAAACGCACGCACGGCCACACGGGGTGCGAACTTGAGCTGGAACCCTCTATAGCCCTCGCTATACGCCATCAAGACGCTCCAGGCCGCCATCACAACCCAATGAAACCACTCCAGCTCAACACCAGCAAGATCTCGTACATGGGGAAATAGAGAGGCAAGACCGCGTCCCAAAATCAATGAGACACCCACGCACCCCCACAGCGCTCCAATCGCCCCACTGATCGACCCCATACCCAGCTCCCTGCACGACATTCAGACTCCGATCTTCTATTCGACAACATAAAACGCGCCCCCAGGACCCACGCACTTGACTCAAAGAGCACGCCAAGGTAGCCTCTCAATCCGTGCATACATTTGCATAGATTTTGGCGTTCTTACAGAGACTTTTATAGCTATTATATGACTCAGAAGGCAACAGATTCTCAACGGTGGCTATCCCTCAAGGAGGCCGCCACCCAGCTTAGCGTTCACACGACCACGTTGCGCCGCTGGGCCAATAGGGGCGAGATCCCGGTCATGCTGACACCGGGCGGGCACCGCCGCTTCTCTTCGGTCGACATCGACCTGTTGGCGCACAACCCACGTGGATTTTGCTCCTACAAAGCGATCGAGCAGGCGTGGGCCGATCGTGCGTTGTCGGCGGCGCGACAGGAAATCGCCGATTCGCACAGCCTGCCGTGGATGGAGTCGATTGATGAGGAGGGCCGTAAACGCGGTCGTCTGATCGGCCAGCAACTGATGGCCGTGGCGCGGAAGTACATCTCCGGTGATGCCGAGGAGCATCTCCTGGCGGAAGCGCGCCGCTTGGGGGGCACCTATGGCCAGCTCTGCCGACAAATGGACATGCCGCTGACGACCGCTTTACAGGTATCGATCTCTTTTAGGGACTCACTGCTGGAGACGGCCATGACGCTTCCTGAAAATATTCATGTACGACCGGAGGCGAATGTTCGCCTCCTGAGACGCATTAATGTGCTACTGAACGGTGTTCATCTGGCAGTAGCCGGGGTGTATGATGACAGCAACAACGATCATTTGTCTGGGGCTTAGCCATCGCACGGCCCCGGTGGCGTTGCGGGAAAAGCTCAGCTGCTCTTTAGCGGACTGCGAACCCTCGTTTGCGGCCCTCTCCAGTCTGCGCGAACTGGCCGTGGTGTCGACCTGCAACCGCATCGAGCTCTATGCCGTGGTGAGCGCATCCGTCACCTGTCCGCGCACCGACCTGCTTAAGCTCATGTCCGACGTGAGCGGTGTACCCCTCGACGCGTTTTCTGAACATACCTACACCCTCGCCGACCGCGAAGCGATTGAACATCTCTTGCGAGTCGCGGCAGGACTGGAATCCTTGGTCCTGGGCGAGTCCCAGGTCCAGGGCCAGATCACAGACGCCTACATGACCGCGGTGGCCGCGGGCACGGTGAGCGCCATTCTGGGCGGCCTTTTCAAGGCCGCCATCCGCACCGGGAAACGCGCACGTACAGAGACCGCCATTTCGAGCAATCCGGCCAGCGTCAGCTCGGTCGCCATCGCTATGCTTAAACGCACAACGGGCGACCTGCACGACAAGCATGCCGCCGTGCTCGGCGCCGGACAGATGGGACGATTGGCCCAGAAGGCCCTGCACAGCCGCGGCGCCCGCTCAGTCGCCATGATCAACCGCACCCTCCTAAAAGCCGAGGAGGCCGTGGCCGGCTCGGAAGGGCTAGCCTACGGGCTGGAGGGTTTGAGCCGTGCTATCGCGGCCGCAGACGTGTTGATTACCGCCGCGCACACCCCGACCCCCATCGTCAATGCCGCATGCGTGGCTGGACGCGACAGACCTCTCGTGATCGTGGATCTAGCCGTGCCACGTAACGTCCACTCAGATGTCGCCGCGCTGCCCCACGTTCACCTCTTTGATGTCGACGACCTGCAAGCAACCCTTGATGAATCGCTCGCCGCACGCCAATGCGAGGTGCCCCGCGTGGAAGCCATCATCGCCACCGAAATAGAGCGGTTCAATGGGCACCTGCGCGAACTCGCAATGAAACCCATTATCATCGATATGCGGCGCAAGGCGGACGAGCTGCGCGAGGCCGAGTTGGCTCGCACATTGAACCAGATCGGCGACGTGGATCCGGACACGTTGGCCCATATCCAACACTTCTCACGCTCACTGGTCAACCGACTGTTGCACGAGCCGACGGTGCGCCTGAAAGCGAAGGCAACCGCCTGCGAAGCAGACGGCTACGCCGCCACCGTACGCGACCTGTTCGGATTGGCCGAAGCAGCAACATAGTCAGAGATAACACGAGGACCTATGGCCCATAGAGACAGAAACAAGGACGAAACAGCAAACGGCGTCGACATTCGTGAACACGGGCTGCTCAACGGCGAACCCATAGCGCTGGATAGTCGCCTCTTCATCCACTTGCTTGCTTTTACGGGTGTATCGGATACAGGCCCACTGGTTGAAGCGCTGCAAGCCGTGCAGACGCCCGGTGTGCTCTACGCAGATGTGAACGACCCCTATGGTGTGGGCCTGCTGACGTACAGTACCGATCCCAACTATTTCGTTGAAACACTACGCCCTCAGCTCAACAAGGCCCCCTTCTCAACGCTCACTCCGCGGCCAGAGCTCACGATGCTCGGGCGCACCTATACCATTGGCTACGAGCCCGACCTGCAGCACGTCCTGATCAATCGGCCGATCGAGCGGCTCACCCGCCGCGAATGGCCTTGGGCGGTATGGTACCCGATACGACGCTCGGGACAGTTTGAACAGCTTACCTCGGCCGAACAACGTGCCATCCTGATGGAGCACGGCGCCATCGGTCGCGCCTACGGCTCCGCAGATTATGCCCACGACGTGCGCCTGGCCTGTCACGGATTGGGCACGCAGGACAACGACTTTATCGCCGGGCTGGTAGGCAAAGAGCTCTATCCGCTCTCGCAGCTGATCCAGCGCATGCGCAAGACCAAGCAGACCTCGCTCTATCTGGAGCAGCTGGGCCCCTTCTTCATCGGTAAAGCCATCTGGCGAGCAGAAGGAGACACGCATGAGAAGAGGTGACCTAAACGCCACTATTACAAGCTCTGCAGTTACAGACTTACCGTCTGTTCTGTTCCTTTTCAATATCCAACAGCCAACAAGGA
>JABMPJ010000073.1 GCA_013203785.1 Lentisphaerota bacterium
ATTTCGCCAATTGACCTCCGTCGCTTCGGTAAGATTTAATGTGGCGCAATTCGCATAAGGGTTCTCTATGCGTTTTGAGCTGGCAAGGTCGGGCAACTCCGTCTAGGTTACTCGGACTCAGACGGTCGAGAATTTGGTGAGAGTTGATTTGTCCCCTTTTTGATGGATCGGAAAGAATCACGTGAAACCTACGGACGTAGAGAATCCTGAATATTTCCACAAGGTCGTTGATTGTCAGTATGCCTGCCCGGCCCACACCCCCGTACCGGAATACATTCGGCTGATTGCCGCCGAGCGTTACACCGATGCGTACATGATCAACTGGGAATCCAATGTCTTCCCCGGGGTTCTGGGCCGCACCTGCGACCGGCCCTGTGAGCCGGCTTGCCGCCGGGGGCGTGTTGAAGACACGCCCGTGGCGATCTGTCGCCTCAAGCGTGTCTGTGCCGATCTGAAGGAGCCGATCAAGAATCGGCTTCCTGAGATCCCGAAGGAGAGAAATGGCTTTCGCATTGCGTTGATCGGGGCCGGACCGGCCTCCCTGACGGTAGCGCGCGACCTGATGCCGCTCGGATATGAGGTTGATCTCTACGACGAGCACCATAGGGCGGGCGGCTTCATGCGTAGCCAGATCCCATCGTTCCGCCTGCCCGAAGCTGTACTCAATGAGGAAATCGCTTACATCCTGGACATGGGCGTCACCACGATTTTCAACACCTATGTGGATAGTCTTAAGAAAATACTGGATAAGACCTACGACGCGGTGTTTGTCGGCACCGGAGCGCCGCACGGCCGCAATCTCATACTACCGGGGTACGAAGAGGAGGGTACCAACGCCATCCGCATTGGCATCGAATGGCTGGCGGATATCGCCTTTGGCCATGTTGATCGGGCCGCCAAACGCGTGATTGTGCTTGGCGGCGGCAATACGGCGATGGACTGCTGCCGTACGGCCATCCGACTGGGTGCGGAAGAGATTAACGTTCTGATCCGCAGCCCGTTCAGTGAGGTGAAGGCCTCGGCGTGGGAAATCGAAGATGCCAAGCGTGAAGGTATTCCCATGCACGAAAACCACAAGCCTGTGGAGTACCTGCTGACGGATGGCAAGTTAAGTGGCGTACGTTTCGAGAAGGTGACCGCCGTTTACGACGATGCGGGTAAACGCACGCTGGTGCCGACCGGTGAGGAGGTCATCTACGCCTGTGATACCGTTCTGCTCGCCATTGGCCAGGAGAACGCCTTCCCCTGGATCGAGCGCGACATCGGGCTTGAGTTCGGGAAATGGGACATGCCCGTCGTTGATCCCGTAACATTTCAGTCGACCAACCCGAAGGTCTTCTTCGGCGGGGATGCAGCGTTTGGCCCAGAGAACATTATCACGGCCGTGGCCCACGGGCACGCGGCGGCGCTGTCGATCGATATGTTCGTCAATGGGCGTACCCTGACGGACCGGCCTGGCCCGGGCATCACCTTGATCAGCCAGAAAATGGGTATTCACGACTGGAGCTATGCCAGCGAGGTTACGGAAGATGAACGAAATGTCGTGCCGCAAGTAGATATGAAGGACGCCCTCCACAGCCATAAATTGGAGGTGGAGCTTGGGTTTGATCCTGTCGCAGCCCTGGGTGAGGCACAGCGCTGCCTGAACTGCGATGTGCAGACGGTCTTCAAGGAGAAGCTATGCATCGAGTGCGATGCGTGCATCGACGTCTGCCCCGTGGACTGCTTGACCTTCGCCGAAAACGAAGAGGAGAGCGTGTTAAGGGAGACGTTGAAAGTCCCCGCCCGCAACCTGACGCAAGATCTGTATGTTTCAGAGCCCCTTCCGACGGGGCGGGTGATGGTGAAGGATGAGGACGTTTGTCTCCACTGTGGACTGTGCGCCGAACGCTGCCCCACCGCCGCGTGGGATATGCAGAAGTTCCTCTACATCACCCCCCAGGCAAGCAAGAAGCAGGAAGCCCACACATAACACCTGACCCACGCGAGATGACCGCCCATGAAACGTGATATCGTAATCAATCAGTTTGTCGTCCGGTTTGCCAACGTCAACGGCACCGGATCGGCCAGCGCGAATAAGCTATTCAGCAAAGCCATTTTCCGCATGGGTATCCCGGTCAGTCCCAAGAACATCTTCCCGTCTAACATTCAGGGGTTGCCCACCTGGTACGAAGTCCGTATTAACGAAAAAGGGTTCCTCGGCCGTCGCGGTGGGATCGATGTCATGGTCGGCATGAATCCGCAGAGCATGGCGCGGGATATCGCCAAGCTGGAGCGCGAAGCCTATTTCATATACGACTCCACGAAGCCGCTCGATAAACGCCTGCTGCGCGATGACATCGATTTTATCGGTATTCCCTTTATGGAGATGTGCCGTGCGGAGTATAGCGACGAGCGGCAACAGCAGCTCTTCCGCAACATTATGTATGTTGGGTCGCTGGGTGCCCTGCTCGGTGTCGAGCTCGACGTGCTTACCGATCTCATTGCCGTCCAATTCAAGGGTAAAGAGAAGTTGATTGCTCCGAATGTGCGCGCACTGGAGATCGGTTTTGATCATGCCATACAGAACTTTGACTGTCCGATCACCTTCCGGGTCGAGCGGCGATCCAACGTCGACGGTAAGATCATGATGGATGGCAACACCGCCTGCGGGCTCGGCGCGGTCTATGGCGGCGCCACCGTCGCGGCGTGGTATCCCATCACGCCATCGACATCGGTCGTCGACGCCTTCTCTCGCTACTGCCGTCGGCTCCGCATCGATGCAGAGACCGGCAAGAAGAATTTCGCCATCATGCAGGCCGAAGATGAGCTGGCCGCGATCGGCATGGTGATTGGTGCCGCGTGGAATGGCGCACGCGCTTTCACGGCCACCAGCGGACCTGGTTTCTCACTGATGAATGAGTTCATCGGGCTGGCCTATTTTGCCGAGATCCCGTCGGTGATCATCAACGTCCAGCGCGCCGGCCCCTCCACCGGCATGCCGACGCGCACCCAACAATCGGATGTGCTGTACTGTGCCTACGCCTCGCATGGTGACACCAAGCACGTCTGCCTCTATCCCTCCACACCCAAGGAGTGCTTCGAGTTCACGGCCATCGCGTTTGATTTGACCGATCGACTTCAGACCCCGGTGATCGTACTCTCTGACCTCGACCTCGGGATGAACGAGTGTGTCAGCGATCCACTCGAGTGGGATGACGAGAAGCGATACGACCGCGGCAAGGTCTATACCGCCGAGGACTTGGAGAACATGACCGAGAAATTCGGCCGTTACCTGGATGTGGACGGAGACGGCATTCCCTACCGCACCTATCCAGGAACCCACCCCACCAAGGGGTCATTTTTCACGCGCGGCACGTCCAAAGATGAGTACGCGATCTACAGCGAAGGCACCCAGCCCTATGTGGCCAACATGGACCGTCTGCTGAGGAAATGGGAGACGGCGCGGGAGCACGTTCCTCCCCCGGTGATCAGGACCACCGGTCAGCCCTGCACAGTGGGCGTGGTCTACTACGGTACCAGCGAGGCCGCCACGCTTGAGGCGATCTACCACCTGCATGACCTTCATGGGATCTCGTTGGATAGTATGGGCATCAAAGCCCTGCCGTTCTCCAATGAAGTGGCCGAATTCATAGACGCCCACGACTATGTCTTCGTGATCGAGCAGAATCGAGATGCTCAGATGCGCACCCTGCTTGTGAACGAGCTTGATTTCCGCCACGATCAGCTCGTGTCGGTGCTGCACTATGACGGCAGCCCGATCACCGCACGCTATATTCGCCGCGAGATTCGCAACTGGATTCTGCAAACCACGATGTCGCCGCGACGCGGAAGAAAACCGAAAACCCGCTAGCCAAATGGATGTCCATAGGACCACATTGGACGACGAGAACGAGAGCCACGCATGAGCTACGAGATACCCGCCTACCGACACCCCAATCTTCCTAAAAACAACTTGGGCTACACCACCAAGGACTATGAAGGCGCAGCGTCCACCCTCTGTGCCGGCTGCGGCCACGATTCAATCAGTGCGGCCATCATTGATGCCTGCTTCGAAATATCGCTTGAGCCACACAGGGTCGCCAAGCTCTCTGGCATCGGCTGTTCCTCGAAGACACCCACCTATTTGCTCGGTAACTCACACGGCTTCAACACGGTCCACGGCCGCATGGCGGCAGTCGCGACCGGCGCCAACCTGGCTCAGCGGGACCTCGTCTACATCGGCGTCTCCGGTGACGGCGATACCGCCTCCATCGGCATGGGGCAGTTCGTGCACGCGGTGCGCCGCAACGTTAACATGGTCTATATCTGCGAAAACAACGGGGTATATGGCTTGACCAAAGGGCAGGATTCCGCCACCACCGATATCGGCTCCAAGAGTAAGAAGGGCGAGCCCAACGCGCTCGAACCGATTGATCTCTGTTCCATCGCCCTGCAACTGGGTGCCAGCTTCGTGGCCAACGGGTTCTCCGGCGACAAGGAACAGCTTGTGCCTATGATCCAGGCCGGCATTGCGCACCAGGGCTTTGCCTTCATCAATATCATCTCGCCCTGCGTCACCTTCAACAACTCGCCGGGCTCAACCAAGGCGTACGACTACATGCGTCAGCACATGGCTTCAAGCAATGTCGTTGATTATGTGCCCAGAGCAGAGGAGATTACCGCGCAGTATGAAGCGGGCTCCTCAAAAAACGTCACCATGCACGACGGCTCGGTTATTAATCTTCACAAGATAGACCCCCACCTCGATATCTATAGCCGCCGCTCGGCCTTGGCGCTGATGCAGGAGTACAAAGACGAAGGCAAAGTGCTGACTGGGCTCCTCTTCATCGATCCTGATTCATGTGAAGTTCACGATGCCATGAACACAACGCAGGTTCCGTTGCGTGAGCTCTCGCAGGACGTACTCTGCCCAGGGGCTGAGACACTCGATAAAATTAACCAGGCTCTGCGCTAGCGTCGAGCGCTTGACAGCACGAATGCATCAGGAGTTGTCCTTTTCATGAAAATACACGAATACCAAGCCATGCAGCTTCTGAAGCGCTACGGCGTCGCGATCCCGGCGGGCATCACCATCGACGATCCGTCGCAGGCCGACGCGGCACTTGATCAGCTCCATGCCGAGTGCGCTGCAGAGCAGTTTGTGATCAAGGCACAGGTGCATGCCGGCGGCCGCGGCAAGGGCGGCGGCGTTAAGTTCTCACCCGATCGCGCCAGCGCACTGGCCAACATAGAGACCATTCTGGGTATGACACTCGTCACCCACCAGACCGGTGCGGAGGGACGGCTGGTCAAAAAGGTGATGGTGGCACAGGCGCTCGACATCAAGCAGGAGCTGTATGCCGCCATTACGCTCGACCGCACGCAAAGCATGGATGTCTTCATGGTGTCGACCGAGGGCGGCATGGAGATTGAGGAGGTGGCCAGGACCTCGCCGGAGAAAATCGTCAGGGAGGCAATCCATCCCGGTTTCGGACTCCGTCTGTTTCAGGCCCGCGCTCTCGCTCAGGCACTCGGACTCGAGGGCACCGCGGCTAAACAGGCCGTCGCCATGTTTCAAAAGCTCTACAAACTCTACCAGGAGCTTGACTGCTCCATCGTTGAGATCAATCCGCTGATTGTGACGGGGCAGGGCGACCTCGTGGCGCTTGATTCCAAGATCAACCTCGATGACAACGCGCTCTACCTGCATCCCGATCTGGCCGCCATGCGCGATCTGGAGGAGGAGGATCCCGCCGAAGTCGATGCGGGGAAATACGATCTCAATTACATCAAGCTCGACGGCACCGTCGGGTGTATGGTCAACGGTGCCGGGCTGGCCATGGCCACGATGGATATTATTAAGCAGGTCGGTGGCTCGCCCGCGAACTTCCTCGATGTGGGCGGCGGAGCTAACGTGGAGACCGTGAAGAATGGTTTTCGGATCATTCTCTCCGACCCCAACGTGAAAGCCGTACTGATCAATATCTTTGGCGGGATCGTCCGGTGCGATCGTATCGCCAATGGCATCATCGAGGCGGTTAAAGACCTCGATCTGAACGTGCCGGTCGTGGTGCGGCTGGCAGGGACCAATGCGGATATAGCCAAGGAGCTTTTGGCCAATTCCGGGGTCGCCATTATCTCGGCAGACTCTTTTGAGGATGCCGCCAACAAGGTCGTAAAAGCGGCGCAGGGCTAGCGTGCTCTGCCACAAAACCACCCGCAATCAGAAGAGGGGTTGATATATGTCGATTTTGGTAAACAAGAATTCAAAGATCATCGTGCAGGGCATTACCGGTTCCGAAGGTGGTTTTCATGCGGCCCAGTGCCTAGAATATGGCCACAACGTGGTGGGCGGCGTCACGCCCGGTAAGGGCGGGCAGACCGCGCTCGAAGGGGCGGTGCCCGTATTCAATAGCTGCGCCGAAGCGCGCCGTGCCACCGGCGCCAACGTATCACTGATCTTTGTGCCTCCACCCTTCGCGGCAGATGCGATCATGGAGGCCGCTGCGGCGGGCATCGAGCTGATCGTCTGCATTACGGAAGGTATTCCAATCGCACAGATGGTTGAGGTGAAAGCCTTTGTCCAGCAGACTGGCTCGCGCTTCATTGGTCCCAATTGCCCCGGCATCTTGACACCCGATGAGGCCAAAGTCGGGATCATGCCCGGCTTTATTGCACAGAAGGGCAGGGTGGGCGTCATTTCAAAATCGGGAACGTTGACCTACGAGGCCGTGCACCAGCTCTGCGCCGAAGGGCTGGGGCAGTCGACCTGTATCGGTATTGGTGGCGACCCGATCATCGGCACCTCGATGAAGGAGCTGCTTGAGCTGTTTGAGGCCGATTCGGAGACCGATGCCGTGGTGATGATTGGCGAGATCGGCGGATCGATGGAGATCGAAGCGGCTCAGTTTGCCAAAGACCATATGAGCAAACCAGTGATAGGCTTCATTGCTGGTCAGACCGCGCCGCCCGGACGACGCATGGGGCACGCCGGCGCGATTGTATCAGGAGCGGACGAGTCCGCCGCTGCCAAAAAGAAGCTGATGGCTGAGTGCGGCATCCACGTTGTCGAATCCCCCGCCGACATCGGGCGCACCGTCGTGAAGGTCTGCGCGTAGGAGTGGGTCTGCACATGCAGGCCCGAGCCTATCCGGACAAGGTAGAGGATTCCGTAACACCTGGAAACGGAGTGGAATATCCAACAGCCAACAGCCGGAGCGAAGCGGAGACAGGCTTGAGCGAAGCGAAAGCAATGACCGAAGGGAATGGCAACGAATATCCAATGTCCAAGGTGAGAATTCAAGCGATCAGTACGGGACTCGCAGATGGTCGCGTGAAGCGTGGCCAAAGATCCCTCCTTGGACATTGGATTTGAGTGTTGGCTGTTGGATATTGAGATCTTCCGGAGTATGGGCGTTTTTTCGGATAACGTCAGGCTAATCCAACCGGTCGTCGGCAATATGCCAATCCAGGTGCTCGATCACGCTGCACTCCACAATATTGTCGGCTTTATCAAGTAGCTCCTGGCACTCTTTACTCAGATTGAGCAGATGCAGGTCCTTGCCTTGATCGGCATAGCGCTTTGTGATGTTGTTGATCGCTTCAATCGCAGAATGGTCGTAGACGCGCGCGGCCGCAAAATCAATCACCACATCTTGTGGGTCATTGATGGGATCAAACAGATCCTTGAACGACTGGGCCGACCCGAAGAAGAGCGCGCTCTCCAGTCGATAAAGCTTGGCCCCATTGCTGGCGGTCTCCACGCGGGCGTGGATCTTCTTGCCGTGCTCCCAGGCGAAGGCGAGCGCCGAGACGATAATCCCCACCAGGACCGCAGACGCCAGATCGTGCATCACCGTAACCACCGAGACCAGTATGATGATAAACGCATCCATCTTTGGCACGCTGGGCAGGACGCGAAAGCTCGACCACTCAAACGTACCGATCACCACCATAAACATAACGCCAACGAGTGCCGCAAGCGGAACGATCTCTACCAGTGGTGCGGCAAAAAGTAAGAAGGCGAGAAGACAGAGCGCCGCCGAAATGCCAGAGAGTCGGCCGCGACCACCGCCACGAAAGTTGATCATGCTTTGGCCGATCATGGCGCAGCCACCCATGCCGCCAAAAAAGCCATTAACCACATTGGCGAGGCCCTGGCCAATGCATTCGCGATTGCCGCGCCCGCGCGTTTCGGTGAGCTCATCCACAAGCGTGAGGGTCATGAGCGATTCAATCAGACCGACCGCCGCCGCCAGAGCGGAGTAGGGCAGAATCATCTTGATGGTGGCCCAGTTGAACGGCGCGGAGGGAATCAAGAATGTCGGGAAGCCAGCCGCGATGGTCGTCTTCGATGGATCCATGCCTTGAACGAAATCCAGAACCGTGCGCGACTCGTGAATACCCAGCTTGGCGAGCACCACAGAGAGCACGGTCACGGTTACAATCGCAACCAGCGTCTCAGGAACGGCTTTGGTGAGCTTGGGGAGGAAGAGGCTGATGCCCATCGTGAGACCGATCATGCCCACCATGATCGCCATGGGTCCCATCGCAAGTAGATGAGCCTCGGCCCCGTGACCGACATAGAACATCTCGAACTGCGCCCTGAAGATAATGATGGCCAGCCCATTCACAAAGCCGAGCATGACGGGGTGCGGGACCATTCGGATGAATTTACCCAGCTTAAAGACGCCAAAGACGATCTGAATGAGCCCCATTAAGATAACCGATGCAAAAAGATACTGCGTTGCCGTGTCCGAATCCATGCCCTGTTCATACAGTCCCAGCATCAGGGGGGCAAAGATGACCGCCACCGCACCGGTCGCCCCAGAAATCATCCCCGGCCGTCCACCACAGATTGCCGTGATGAGTCCCATCATGAAGGCGGCGTATAGCCCGACCACCGGATCAACCTTTGCGACAAACGAGAAAGCGACAGCTTCCGGTACCAACGCCAAGGCCACCGTCAGGCCAGAGAGAATGTCGTTCTTTATGTTACGCGGACGCTCAATCGTCAGCTTGAATACTTTGTTGGTCTTGGGCATAGCAGGTTCCTGTCAGATTCAATGGTCTCCGACACAAATCGGCTCGGAGGGGGGCGGACTATGTCATACTGGGCGGGAGACGCGAGTTTTTATTAAAGACGGCGTGGATGATGTTGTTTTAGTCGGGTGCCACAGTCCCATCACCGTTGCCGCGCATGGCGCGTGTCCTACGCAGGGCTGCCGTCTGGTTTGCCGCTGGTTCCTTCGAGCTGCTGCGCACAGAGCCGGGCATAGAAACCGTCCTCTTGGATCAATGAGGCATGTGTGCCCTGCTCGGCAATAACACCGCCCGCCAACACGAAGATCTTATGGCAGCGCTGGGCCATGGAGACGCGCTGTGACACCACCACGGCGGTCTTGCCGCGCATCAGGCTCGCTAATGTCTCCTGGATTCGCCGTTCGGTGTCTGCATCGAGGGCGGAGGTCACATCGTCGAGGATGAGCACCTCCGGTTGTGTGAGCAGGGCGCGCGCAATTGAGATGCGTTGGCGCTGCCCGCCCGAAAGGGTACTGCCACGTTCGCCGACCAATGTCTCGTACTGGATCGGCATCTCCATAATGAAGTCATGACACTCGGCGGCGCGGGCAGCGGCCATGATCTGCTGGGGTGTGGCGTCGGCATCGCCGTAGGTAATATTGTCGCGGACGCTACCGGTGAATATCTGGGCTTCCTGAGGCACCAGGGCCATGCCCTGCCGAAGCGAACCGATTCGAATCTGCCGCAGCGGAATGCCATCCGCAGAAAGATGGCCGGTCTGAGGATCATAGAGGCGGCTGATGAGGTGTAGCAGCGTGCTCTTGCCACTCCCGCTTGCCCCCATGATGCACACCCATTGCCCCGCCGGTATATGTAACGATATGTCGCGCAGGACCGGTTCGTTCTGGTTGGCATAGGCGAAGCAGACGTTGTGCAGCGAGAGTGAGCCGCGCAAGGGCACAGGAAAATCAACGGCCCCTGGCGCGTCGCGGATTTCGACCTCTGCATCCATAATGTTCTGCAACCGTTGCGCCATCACGACCACGGACGAGACAACCACTGAGAGCTGGGTCAAGCCAAGGATGGGAGAAAACAGCATGGCGGTCACACTGTACGCGTAGAGCATACGGCCGAGCGTCATGCTGCCCTGCATCACGCTATGCGCCCCGATCAGAAAAAGCCCCAGCGTTACAGTTGACGTCAACAGCGCGGCCCACATATTGAGCTGAGCACTGTAGCGCTCCTGCGCTGTGACGTCCCGGAACATGCAGTGCGCCAGTCGCCGAAAGGTGAGGCGCTCGCCGGCCTCGCGCCCGTAGGCCATCACGGCGCGCACCGCATCGATCTTCTGAGCCACGTAGCCGTACATGCAGGAGTTGGTATGCCGGGTCTCTCTTGAAATCGGCATGATCTTGCCCTGAAAGCGGTGGACCAGCCAGACGTAGGGCCCGAGTGTGGTCATGACTAACAGGGCCAGTCTCCACTCAATGCTCATCAGGATGGCCAAGCCCACCACGGCCATAACGATCTGGTGCCCGGCCTGGAAAATGGTCTGCATCAGCTGCTGACGAATCACATCCACGTCCGAAAGAATGCGCGCCAGAAGGCGGCCGGGGGGGTGCCGTTCGTGATAGGACTTGGATAGGGTGAGCACTTTTTGATGCAGGTCATCGCGAAGCCGACGGGTGATCTCGCGCGATATGCCGACGCGCAGACGCACGGCCACACGGGCGGCACCATTTACCGCGACCAGCGTGAGGGTGAAGGCTAGAAACATACCCCACAGAGCCGACATGGCACCCGGAGGGCGCATACTGGCTCGGAGGGTCCGCGTCGTTTCATGTACGGCACCATGGCGCGGCGCGCGCCATGCATCGGAGTGCCGGTCCCGCGCCGAAATCCGGAGGGGAAGGGCATCACTCGGGCGGTCCGGATCCGCGACTTGCACCACGAGAATGCTGTCCACCACGACTTGCGTATAGTAGGCAATGAGATACCCCGCACAGGCGTTGAAGCTGAGCAGGACCACGCCCACGAGCATCCCCCACCGATGTGGAAGCACATAGCCGCCCAGGAAACGGAAAGCTCTCTGCCACTCGCCTCCACTCCCGTGATCGTCGTCACGTGGGGGGCGGTAGCTGATGGCATGGCGATCGCGTGGCATGCTTAGCCCTCCCCTTCGCCCAGGACGCCCTGTGCCGCATGGCTTTCGTAGAGGTGCCGGTAGCGCCCGTTCCGAATGGCCATCAGCTCGTTATGATTGCCCATTTCGACAATGCCGCCCTCGTCGAGCAGGATGATTCGGTCGGCATTACGAATTGTGCTCAAGCGGTGCGCCACAATGAACGAGGTCCGGCCCTGCAGGAAGTGGTCCAGCGCCGTCTGAATCGCACGCTCCGATTCACTGTCGAGCGAGCTGGTCGCCTCATCCATGATCAGCATGGGGGGGTTGACGAGCACCGCACGTGCAATATTGAGGCGCTGTTTTTGGCCGATGGATAGCTCCACCCCCTGCGCCCCCAGCAACGTGTCATAGCCCTGCGGCAGGGCCTCGATGTCGGTGTGAATTTCCGCCATACGTGCGGCATCGCGCACCTCGTCCATCGTGGCATCTGGGCGCGCGTAGCGAATGTTGTCCGCTACACTGATGTGGAATAGCAGCGACTCCTGAAGCACCACGCCGAACTGTCGCCGCAGGCTGTGTAGATCCATGTCACGCAGATCCATGCCGTCGATACGAATCGCTCCGCTGCTGACATCGTAGAAACGAAGCAGGAGAGAGAGCACGGTCGTCTTGCCGCAACCGGTCGGTCCCACCAGGGCGATGGAGGATCCTGCCGCTACGTGCAGATCGAGTCCGCGCAGCACCGGTTTGCCCTCCTCGTAGTGGAAGTGAACCTGATCGAAATCCACGTTGCCGCGCAGGTTGTTGACCCGCAGACCGTGGGGTGGGCTCGTCACTTCGCATGGTTCGGCCAGCAACTCGAGCAGGCGGTCCGCCGATACACTAACATCCTGGATCTGCTGCGATATCAACGAGAATCGGACCGCGGGCCAGAGGAGCTGCATCGTGTAGGCCGTAAACGCGACCACGTCACCGTAGGTCGCCGTGTTGCGCAACACCATGGCGCACCCCACAAAGAAAACCAGCGCGTGACTGAGTCCCTGCAGTAGCGAGGTGTTCATGTTGAACGTATTGTTGATCGTTACGCTCTCTTCAAACCGAAACGCCGCCTGGTCCGATTCGCCTTGGAACACGGCGTGCTCGCGTGCCTCCATGCCGTAGGTCTTGACCGTAAGGTTGCCCGTCAGGCGATTGGTCAAACCGCCGGCCATGCGGTCCTGCGATCCCCGGAAACGTCGTGCGGCGACACGGATCCGGCTGACATTGAGGCGGTAATTGAGCGTGAAGGCAACCACCACGACCAGCAGCACGAGGGCAAGCTGCCAGTTGATCATGAAGGCGACCCCCAATGAAACCAGCGCCGTAATCAGGTCCGATAAAATCTGGACCGACGAAGCGGTTACCAGATTTTGGACCACCCCGCTGTCCTCCATAAGCCGACTGATCAGCTTGCCGGTGTTGTGGTGGTGAAAGAAGCGAATGGAGAGCGCCATGAAGTGATCGAAGAGTGTGGCGCGGATGCCGAGTACAAATCGCTGTCCAATGTAGGCAATCCAGCGGTGCTGCCACTGGCTGATGATGGCCGCCAGGGCGGGCAGAGCAATCAGAGCCACGGCCAAAGGCACGAAGAGAGCTCTCTCGCCGCGCGTGATCACTTGATCGATGATATAACGGGTCACCAAGGGTGGCAGCAGACCCAACACCGACAGAAAGGCGGTGAGACCCAACAGTCCCACGAGATGTCGGCGGAAGGGGCGGATGAACCGCCACAGCGACTGTGTCCGCAGCGAAGCCATGGGGTCAGTATACTCCGAACAACCAGGCCCACAGCGAGGAGCGGCCGACCGTGACACGGGCCTCGGCCGAGGTGCCTGGCAGCACCCGGTGCAGCCCGGGTTCAAAGGTGCAGTAGGCCATGCGATAAGTTCGGGTATTATCTGACTGGATCACCGCGCGCATCATTTCAACACGGCCGCGAAAGCGTCGGTCGCCCCATCCGCGAAAGGAATCGAGTCGCGCCGCGTAAGCGGCCCCGACCTGCACACGCGCGGCATGCCGTTCCGGAATCCGTAGCTTCAGCACCAGCGCCTCGCCCCCGAAGACTTCGTAGAGCACCGTTTCCGGTGTGACCTGTTCCCCAATGACAAATTCATATCGTACGACCTCGCCCCCGATCGGTGCGTAGATATGGCGCGAGCCCAAGCGGGCCTCGGCCCGATCCATGGCACTACGTTTGGACTCCAATTCCCGCTGCATGACCTCAAGTTCCTTGTCCGCCAGCGTCGCATCCTCGGCGAGGCGGGACTGCCACTCCATCTCTGCTACGGCCACAGCCATACGCTGATCGGCCAGAGCTCGACCCGAGGACAGCCCCTTGGCGCTCAGCTCCTCCAGAAGGGCCAGGGTGGTGCCGCTATGCTCGAACCGCAGCTTGGACAGGGCCAGTTCGCCCTTGCGACGGCGGGCCAAATCGTCCAGCTCGGCGGCGCGCCGCACGACATCGGCTTCGAGTCGATGGACGTTGCTGCGCGCCTCCTCCAGGGAGGCCTGCTCGGCCGCATCGTCCAGTCGCACCAGGAGATCTCCCTGGCGTACACGTTGCCCGCTTCGAATACAGATCTCGGCCACCTGGCCCACCATAGCGGGCCGCACTTCCGCATAGTGGTCCGTCGTGACGTAGCCGTTGGCCCCGATACGACGGGTCACAGGTATGGCAAAGCCCAACAAGATCAAGGCAATGCTGCCCAGAATCAGGCGCTGCGCAAGCACGCGGCGGAAGCGGCGGCGCTCACGCGGTGTATCGGGTAAAGGCTCACCGGTTGTGGTTCTATAATCACCCACGATCATTCCCCTGTCGCGACTGTTTCATCACTTCCAAATAGTCCTTGGCCAACATACGGACCCCGTCATTGTCATCCGAGTAGCGCTTGATGCAGAGGGTGCAGGTGGAGCAATCGCGCTCGTAGCAGTCACGATGCACACGGGCGGGGTACATCTTGCGAAAGGCTTCATAGCACTCATCACGGCAGAAGCAGTAGCGCTCCTGGCTTGATCCAAACGCCACCTGGGCCATATGAAACCCGTCGGCTTCCGGGTTGGCCTCCTTATTGCACCAGGCGCAGAGTAGGCTGAGACGATCAAGCACTTGGCGGTGGCGCGCATCGAGTTCCGTCTCGTGCCACAAATACTCGATCCAACTCACCGCCGAGGTCGGGATTTTGGCGCGCACCACGTCGTCCACCACCACCAGCACGGCACCGCTCTTCATGACGTAGCAGCGTTCTCCCTCGACCGGCGTGCCGCCGTTCGCAAGGTGAATGCGGACCGTTCCGCTGCGTGGCACCTCGAAGGTGTGCCACCCGCAGCTATCGCAGATCGTGGCGAAGAGGTGCTGATGGGTATGGTGTCCGCACTCGGGGCAGCGCCCCATCTTCATGACGTGCATCCGTTTGAGCGAGTCTTCGGCGGCCGAGCGGATCTCCTTCTTGGCCTGCCTCTGCAGTCGCTCCTCGCTGCCTGCGCTCTGCGAGGTGACAATCCGTAGATCATCGACATACTGTTCCTGCTCCGCCTCGTGTATCAGGCTGCCGCCCGACTCACTATCGGTCTCTACATCGTCGCGGCCGCGCCGCTTCAAGAGTTCACTCAGTCGCTTCATCGCACGATTACTCCTTCTCCAACATAGGTTCTGGCCTCATGGGCAGGTCGGCCGCTGGCGGCAGTAGTCCCTCCGGATAGCCGCGTGCATAGGCTAGGGCGGCCTGGCTGCGCAGGACCGCTCCCGCCGCAGTCTCGCGCCGCAGGATCGTTGTGATCAAGTCTTTCTGCGCATCCAGCACGTTGCGGCTGCGTCCTTCTCCCAGCCGGAATCGTTCCGCCTCCGCCTCCAGGGCGCGCGTTGCATCCTCGACGGCCGCGCGCACCAACCCGAGCCGTTCGCGGGCCGAGTCGAGCGCACGGCTGGTCTCATCGATCTCCGCGCTGACCAATCGGCGCTGCTGGTCGCGCAAGGCTTCCTGTTCTGCCACACGGGCTTCGCGCGCGCGCCATGTCGCCCGTTCGCGCCGCCGTTCGAGAGGGACGCGCCAGACCAGCGCGGCATCGGCCCCAAGGGTCTCCCCGTCGCCCTGGGCGCGGCTGCCCCAAGGCTGATCAGTATCCTCCCCCTGCCACGAGGCCGTCAGCGCCAGGGCCAGATCAGGGCGCATCGCCTCGCGTGCCCCCCCGGCCGCCGCGCGTGCCTGCTCGATCATGGCCTCTGCCGCCGCCATCACACCGCGCCGCGAACAGGCATCATCTAGATTGACCGGTGGGGCTGGAGGGCAACGACCGGCCCATTCCACCAAGCCGTCCGCGCTATCGAGGCTTGCCGGAAGCGCGCCCACCAAGGCGCGTAACCGGATCCGTGCCGCCTCGACACCGTGCTCCGCCATGGCGACCTGTTCCTCCTGTAGCGCCGCGTCCAACCGTGCGGCATGGACTTGGTAGGCCGGTACAGCTTTCAGCCGTACCAGCTCCTCGGCCTCGGCCACCAATGCCCGCGCCCGCTGGGCCGACTGCCGGTAGGCATCACGCCCTGACGTGGCCTCAAACAGATTGATGAGCGCCGTGTCCGTTTCCAGGCAAAGCTGTTGCCGTACGGCGGTAACCTCCTGTGTCGCCACGGTGATGGCTGCTTCCGTTTCCCTTTGCTCCCAGCGCCACTCGGCGTGCCCACGGTTCTTGAGCAGGGGCACACGAAGCTGTACGCCCGCCAAGGATTGGTAGAGATCGTCCCGTCCCTCGCCAAGCTCCGTCAGGCGACGTTCCGCCAGGCCCGCTCCGATAAACAGGCCCGGGCGCAAGGCCCGTTCGATGCCACTCTCAAACGTCGCGCCGTTGGCCACTATACCGCTGCCCAGAGTGGAGCCAGGAATAGAGCGCGACCACGATGCCGTGCCAGCGCTGCCGGAGAGCGTCGTATCAAAGTAACCGGCTGTGCCAGCATAGCCCTGCTGCGCTTGCGCAGCACGCTTCTGCGCGGCCATGGCCAATGGGTGATGAGCCAGGCACGCCGCTCTCAGTTCGAACAGGATCGTCTCGGGGGTCGGCAGCACGGATGACAGTGCGGTGCCATCGGGCGCACCCGGCAGTAGCCGAACACCCATCGTCAGCCAGCCAACAATCACGAGCTTAACGTGCCACGCATTCATCCGCTTGGCGACCCGAGCAGAGCGGTCTCGCCATATCCTCCACAGAGCAGACCTGCTCCGTTACCCGTGAAAGCTACGCCCCTCACTCAGCAGCGCAAGCCCTAACTGACAATCGAGCCAAAGAATAGGCGCCCAGGGCCTAGGGCGCCCGCATACCGCCCAAAGTGAGCTGAGAAGTACCCACTGGGTCAAAACAGGTCTTCTCGGAATCGGAATCGATTGCGCAGCCTGTTCTGAAGCCAGATACGCCTGCCGCCCCACGGGTAGTGCGCTTCTACTCTAGAATCGAATGGCACTTAGATAAGGCGTTCTTTCGGTGAAATGGAACACCCAATATCCAACAAGAAATATCCAACTCCCAAGTGCGTGCGACTGGCGAATGTCCCGGCCCATGGCTATCCATTCGCCGTATACGCTCACTTGGACATTGGATATTCCTTGTTGGCTATTGGATATTGGAATGAGCTAAATGGTGCTTATCTAAGTGCCATTCTTACCTAGACGTCTCTATCGAAGACCGTGATTCGGCGCCCAAGTCGGTCTCAGGCTATAGTGCGTTGATGCCGCCACGGCGGCAGTGCTGCCTGGCGTCGTATTGAACCTAAAAGAGCAGTTGGATCGCCCGTCACTAGCGCGGCCCCGTCCCGGGGCCAGCGC
>JABMPJ010000074.1 GCA_013203785.1 Lentisphaerota bacterium
TGTTCAAGGTTGTTACGTAAAACGTTTCTCTCGCAAGGTGCTATGTGTTCGATAGTTATGACAGATTTTCCGATGATCACGCGTTTCACGACTTGCTCGACGATGTTACGGCGAGTAGCGAAGTCGGCGGTATTCAGACGGCTTTTGATGGTCTTGGCGAAGGTCGTGAAACTGCGCAGTAACTCGTCCGCCTCTTTCTCGTCCATGCAGTCTGCCGCAGCCTTTTCGCGCTGGCTCTGTAGGTGCCTGAGCTTGGCGTTCAACTCGCCGTACTTGCTATCGTGTGACGCTTGGTCGAGCATCCCACGAATGAAGAGATTGTTTGCACGCTTGACCTGCTTCTGGACCTCCTCGATTTTTGCATCGAGCTTGTCCGGCGATCCTCCGGTTGCGCGGGGATGGATCTTCTCGCGGAGGTTTGGATAATGCTTCTTCAGCATGGCAGGCTTCTTCAGCAACTTGACGACTTCACGCCAAACCAATTCGTCAAGCTGCCCGACAGAAAGCCGACGCTTGTTCTCGCATGGCTCCAAACCTTGGTCTTTCGCATAAGCGGCACTGGAGTATCCACACACGTAGCTCTTGCTCTGGGTGTGGGCGAACATGGCCTTCTGGCAGCATTCACAGGTCACCAGTCCCCGCAGCAAGTAATTGCGCTTCGTGCGCCGGGCTGCTCGTTCACGGTTGAGCTGGAGGCGCTGCTGCGCCAACTCGAAGATCTCTTCATCCACGATGCTCGGAGACGAGAACGGTATCCACTCTTCCCTGGGCCTTTTGCGTTGCCCGCTCTTGAGATACTTCCTGTATCCCCGTTGCTGAACCTTCGGTTCAACGGCTTCGATCTTGTGTGCGTAGCCCGTGCCGGTGTACAGAGAATTACCCATCATACGCCCAATATGCGCTCCGCTCCAACGCCCGCCCCGCACTGTCGGGATGGCCGCATCCCGCAAACGCAGAGCGATTGCGCGAAGCGTAAGTCCATCGTAAACATACCAGTGATAGACCTTGCGGATGACCTCGGCCTCGGTCTCAATGATTTCAAAGTGCGCAGGAATATCGCTCTTGCGTTTGACGTATGCGTACCCAAACACGCGCTGTCCGCTGACCAACTCGCCTTGGCGCATCCGGTGCAGCTTGCCACGTCGCGTCCGCTCCTGGATCTTGGCGTGCTCGTACTGCGCAATGACCCCTTGCATCTGCAACAACAGATCCTCATCGGGGCCTTGGCCGATCGGTCGTTGAATAAAGACCACATGACAATCACCTCGCTGAAACTCTTCCATCAGAAGAATCTGATGACCATAGTTCCTCGCCAGGCGAAAGGGGTTCATGATCAGGACTTGGTCATAGCGACCCTCATAGACACCGTCCAGCAGTTTATCCAGTGCCGGTCTACGCAGGACATGCCCCGAGTAGCCTTCATCCATGTAAACGTCTTCGTCGATCAACTTCACGCTGTGTTCCCGCGCGTAGGCCTCAATAGCGGCCATCTGACTCTCTATGGTGTCATCTTTTTCCTGCTGCTCGCTGGAGACTCGGGCGTAGATGGCTGCGCGTTCTCCGACAGCCCCGGAAGGTCCAGTTGCGGCAGCATCTTCTTGGCCAACGGTGTCCTCTTCAAAAAGAGCAGGTTGCGATATATGTTCTCCACCACCGTCCCTGCGTTGCGATCCGGCACCGGCTTTTTTTATATCCTTCACAGACATCTCCCTCTCGTTTCTGAACGAATTTCTACCAAATCGGCAGTGTCAATCCGACAGAAAACTAAGAACTTTACGTCCTTCCAAAAGGTAAAGCTCGTATTTATAATGCCTTACGAAAGAAATGAGATATTTTGTGTAACAACCTCGTTGGCTGTTGGACATTGAAAAAGGGGCTACAAAACGCCCTGTGTCCTGATCATAAGTGAATGTGCAGAACTCTCTGCACGCTACCCGGAGGGCGAAGAGGGATGCATGGGAACGGCAGGCGCATGGACGTCTTGCCGTTTCCCCAGTAGATGGGAAAACGGGCGCTAACGGGCCAGGCTCTACGTAGTCATCTGCGGATCAATCACGATCTCGGCCCACTCAAGCGTGCCATCGATTTGCGGCGGCACGAACTCAATCACGTTCACATCGTCGTGCAGGTGCGCAAGCGGCAGCGCCCAGCATGCCGCCACCGCCACGGTCGTCGGCAGGTCGTCAACCCATTGATACCGTTCCGCAAGCCGCTGACTGACGCGCTCCCATTCAGGGGCGTCACAGGGCTCAACCGGATGCGTATTGAGACGGAGTGTGAAGGCGCTTCTGATTGAGTTGGGCACCCCTGCTGAGAACCCCAGACGGAGCACGGCACGACCGGTAGTCGGTCGTGCTCCGATCATGATTCGCAGCGTGATGTTCTCATCCATGCGGGCAAAATTGGCGCCGTGCGTCGGCCGCCTGAGTGCCATCGGGAGGATGGTCCGTTCGGACGAGCCCGGCGGACAGACTGCAGGGTAGGTCACCGCGTAGCGCCGCACGACGCGCTCCAGGGTTGCCGGATCACCGGCGGTGGTCAGCATCTTGTTAAGCAACACCTTGTCGTCACCCTCGCGATAGCATTCGTTGAACAGGTAGATGCCATCCGCCCCGCGTTGCAGGGCCGCTGACGCGGAACCAAAGTAGAATTCGTAGCTGTTGACGGCTGAGCCGGGGTATGCGTTGGCCACCGAACTGGCGTGTGTCAGGAGTTTTACGTCGGGCCCGACCAGGGCGCGCCATACATCGAGCGGGTAGTCGAACACGGCACCGCCCGCGTGCGATGACAGAACGAACTGATCGGCCAGCCCTTCCCTGATCCACGCCAAAATATCGTAGCCCAGCGTCAGGCAGGCCTCCGGGTGATTGGGGATACGATGCCCCAGCCGCACAGGGTGCCCCACGCGTTTCGCACAGGCTTCGGTGAGCTCGCGGACCTCGCGCACGAAATCGGTCAACAGCTCGCGACCGGCGGCTTCATGGCCGGGCGCGAAGTGCATGCCCCAGCGGAGCCAGTCGAGCTCCAGTCCAAACATGTCGTAGCGCTCGCATAGCTCGCGGATGAGGGCCATGTGGTGATCACGCACGGCGCGGTGGCCATAGTCAAACGCCCCTTCCCAGCTGCGTTCCCAGCGATAGGGCGCGCGGCGGTACTCCGGATGGTCACGCCAGAAGGTCGACGTCCACTCCATCACACCTTCCGGGGCACCAGGATAGCGGCGTTCGCGTTCTTCGAGACCGTGGCAATCGTTCATACGCATGGTCAACCATCCCTCAATACCGTGCTCCCGGCTGCGCGCCAGCCAGCGCGCAAACTGGTCGATCCCACGTTCGCGCAGGAGCAGGTGATTGTGTACGGCAACCGGCCGACGCCGGACCGCGGGCTGATCATCGTTAAGCGCCGGGTCGACATCGTCCCAGAAGTGCTCCCAGACCTGGCTGGGGAAAAGGGCGCGCTGCAGATTGACGCAATACATGATGCCCGCAACCTGCGTGTTCAGAGCATAGGTGTCCACCAACCGGTCAACCCCCTCGGGACTCATGTCTTCCGGCGGATGGTCGATATAGAAATGCGCATCGTCTTCGTTGAGATAGATACGTTTGGTCATCATGCCACTACCTTCGCCTGGGTGATCCATGTTCGCTTCATGCGTGCCGATCCAGCGTGGTATCAAGGCCATATCGCTCGAGCGCCACGCTCAGCACGCCGAATTGATCTGAGAGAATGCCCTCGTAGCCCGCAGGGGTTCCGTCGCGTCGCCGCCACTCCTGTCCCGTCCCCACGCCACCGAAGGCGGAACCATCGGCGAGCGTTTCGCACAGTGCCCGCAGGACACCATCCGCTTCGCGCCGCATTCCGACGCGATACATCGCGCCAAGGAAATGCCGCGCCTGGCAATGGGTCAGCGCGCCGTTCTCAAAGACACCGGGTTGTAGGATCAACGCAACGTCGCTATAGGGAATGGGAACGAGGTTGCCAGGCAAACCGAATCGGTAATCGAGTTGTTGCTTCTCCATGTCAGACCAGAGCCTGCCAATGATATCGCGCGCCTGGGTGCCCTCAATCAATCCGCCACAGACGGCCGCGCCGTTGACATACAGGAATGCATAGTCATGCAGGCGGTCTTCCGCGCAACGCCAGCCGGCCAGCCATCCCGTCTTGGCGTTCAGAAAGGCGGTACCATAGCTGGCTTTCATGGCGTCCGCCCATTCGGAAAGTCCGCTGGCGAGTCCTGGCTGACCCAGGCGGGGCAGCTCCTCGGCCAACTGGCGCAGGGCGGGGTAGAGGATGGCATTGCTAAAGGCGTCCTTCCATCCACAGGAGATGGCGTCATACCAATGTGTGCTCCACTGGTGCTCGCCGCTGATGCCGCGGCGGTAGCGGCTTTCGATCAGTCCATCCCCATCGAGGTCGCGTGCACGCATGCGCTCGATCTCGCCGCGAATCGGCGTGGCATAACGCCTGAGCCAGGCGCGCGTCCCCGCGCCGCGCAGATAGGCCGCAATGGCCGCCAGAATTGATGCGCCCGAGTGCAGGTACTCGTCCTCCATGTAGTGTGCATCCCCGTTGATCGTGGCGTGTCCTGATGCGTAGGAGGGGCCGCCGTCGAGATGGCGCTCGAGTGAGCGGCCCAGTAGATCGATAGCATCCAAGGTGGGCAAGACGGTGCCCAGGCGGCCTGTGGACGCCGACCAGTCGTCGGCGCAGATAATGGCATGTATCGAATTGCCGTTGTTGCTCAGCGTGGCCGTGTCGGCGCGATAGGTTAGTCCGGTCAGGGCGCAGCGATCAATCGCCTGCGAGACGACGGCGGGCGTGCCACGCCGGGTGGGGATGTGGTGGTGGTGCACCTGAAATGTAATGTCGGCCTGATGCCGCCCTGCGGTCAGCAGGTAATCACCCGTCGGCTGCGGGACTTCGCCCAGTTTGAGTTCCCATGATGTGGTGTGGGTCGGCCGCCACGAATCAGCACGCCATAGAATGGGTGCCCCTTGGGCCTCCACCCGCAACGTGCCATGCCCGGGTGCGTGGAAGAGAACGGGCAGCGACATCAAACCCACCTCACCTTTGCGTGTCACCGCGCCAAGGGAGGTACAGGCGGCTGTTTCTGATGCGAGACAGACGTGCCAGACCCCGCTGTTCCAGGCCCGGATGGGGCGTGCGCCCACGCGCTCAACATGGCAGCGCAACGCCTCGGGCTGCACCTCCCAACGTATCCGGTAGCGCTGTCCTGCCGAGGGCACCGCGATGGTATAGGTGATGAGATTCCCGTTGACGGTCGTGGTGCCCTCGGCCTCGAACGGCAGAAGCCCCATCAGGACCGGGCCGCCGACGGGCTGTAGGCGTGGTCCCTGGGCTGTATTGTCCAGCAGGGGGGTGATGGTGGGGTTGATTTGCGACGACTCCACCAGAATGCTCTGGAGGCGCAAAAGGTTGATCCCCGTGTGGCCCTGGCCCTGCTCGTCCAAGGCCAGATATGAAAAGCCGGGGCGACCCAGCCGAAAACCCACTTCGAGGTGCCGGGTGCGATAGCGAACTTCGCCGGGCCGCCTTTCCGCCTCTACCCCGCGTGGGCAACCGCGCGTGTCAATGGCCCCGACCTCAAGGATACGGTCTAGCGGCCAGGCCACCCCCGGCCGCGTGCCTTCGAGCACGAGGCCTCCCTCCGCGAGATTCCAGGTGGTCCACCCGTGATCGACGGAGCAGTCGCGGGCCTCAATCAGAAGACCCGCAGACTCGAGCCCACCCAGATCGAACCACCGCACGCGGTCATGCGCGGGCCGCCGAATGTTGTTCTCCTCGAGAACGGTCTGCCAGCGCGATCCGGTCCAGCTGCGCGCGCGCAAGGCTGTGGGCCAGTCCGGCACCTGCATGCCGCCACACTTGGGATAGCTGTTCGGCACGACCCGCACGCCCAGGCGGCGCAGACGGCAGGGCTCGGATAGACGCGCAGCGAGGGCGTGCAGAATTCGGTGGGGCGGCATGCCCACTTCACCCGCGATGGGCGTGGCCCAAAGAGCTCGCGGGGCGAGCCATGTGTGTTCGCTGAGCGTGGTCTTCATTGGATTTCTTCCTCTTGGTTCAGAAAGGTTGCATGCTACGCCAAGAGCGGTGGTCCGCAAGTAATTTCGTTGGTTCAGCCGAACCGCGCGGCTTGCACGATCCACTGCCAGTACTCATTCTGTTGCAAGAACGCGTGATCGACTTTGGCAGGATCGTCGTAGCAGGGCTCGTACGAGACAGGGCCCAGGTCCGGCCCTGAATGACTCCGCACTTGACAGCTCCCTCCGACCGTAGTTTCCTGCTGCGCACAGATAAAACAGGAGTACTATGGCGACCAAGACACATCCGTTCGATCCGACATGGCTCGAGGCGTTGACGGAACAATTTCCCACGCCCTTTCATATCTATGATGAAAGGGCCATCCGCGCCAATGCACGCGCCTTGCAGGCGGCCTTCGCATGGAATCCCGGCTTCAAGGAGTTCTTTGCCGTTAAAGCCGCACCCAACCCCTACCTCCTGAGTATCCTCTCGGCCGAGGGTTTTGGCGCCGACTGCAGTTCCCTACCCGAACTACTTCTCGCCGATCGAGTGGGCATTCTGGGCGAATCCATCATGTTCACATCCAACGACACGCCCGCCGTAGAGTATCGTCAGGCCAACGGTCTGGGCGCCATAGTCAACCTGGATGACATCTCGCACATTGCCTACCTCGAAGAGGTGGCGGGGCTGCCAGAGCTGATCTGCTGCCGCTATAACCCCGGAAAGCTCAAGGCAGGGAACGCGATCATCGGTCATCCCGAAGAGGCGAAGTACGGTTTTACGCGCGAGCAGCTTTTTGAAGGCTACCGCCTCCTGCGCGACAAGGGTATCACCCGTTTTGGTCTCCACACCATGGTCGCCTCCAACGAGCTCGACAGCAGCTACTTCACGGAAACGGCACAGCTCCTTCTGAAGCTTGTGCTGGAGCTCTCGACCGAGTTGGGAATCACCTTTGAGTTCGTCAACCTGGGTGGTGGAATCGGCATTCCCTACCGGCCCGAAGACGAGCCAATCGATGTGGCCGCTCTCGGCCAAAGTATACAGTCAGTCTACGAGGAGATCATCGGTCCGTCCAACCATCCGCCCATCAAAATCTACCTGGAGTGCGGGCGCATGGTCACCGGTCCCTATGGCTATCTCGTCTCGCGCGTGCTGCACGTGAAGCACACCTACAAGGACTATGTGGGGCTGGATGCTTGCATGACCAACCTCATGCGCCCGGCCATGTACGGGGCCTACCACCATATTTCGGTCGTGGGCAAAGAGCCGGCGCCGCTAGACCACGTCTATGATGTCACCGGTTCGCTCTGTGAGAACAATGACAAATTTGCGATCGACCGCCCGCTACCCACGGTTGAGGCGGGCGACCTGGTCGTGATCCACGATGCTGGCGCGCATGGGCACGCCATGGGCTTTAACTACAACGGCAAGCTCCGCTCCGCCGAGCTGCTTCTGCGCGAAAGCGGGGAGGTCGTAGAGATCCGCCGCGCCGAAACAGTTGACGATTACTTCGCCACACTCGATTTTGGCGGCTTGGCCATCTTCGAGGTGTAGAGGACATCCGGAGGGCCCGTCTCACAGGTTACGGGAGACTCGGCAGGAAGGTGGGCGACATGAAATCGACGGCCCATGCGCCTATCGACCTGCTGGTTGCCTGCTGCGTGCCTGTCCTTTCCGACTCCGCCCTGGCACGCATTCGATCTCTGGTCACGCCTCACACGGACTGGGCGGCCTTGGCCGACCTGGCCGCATTCTACCGGGCCGAACCGATCCTCCATGATCGCCTCCAGTCAGCCGACCTGTCCGACCCGCCAGCGGCCGCCCTGCTGGCTCGGCTCCGAAACACTCAGCTCGCCAATGCGGTGCGCAGCGCGCGCCTGTCTCATGCCCTGGGATTGGTCGCGCAGTCGCTCGAGGCTGCGGCCATTCCGGCCCTCTTCTTCAAAGGCCCTATCCTGGCGCAGGAGGCTTATGACGATCCCTCGCTGCGCCAGTTTGATGATCTGGACGTCCTGGTGCCCGGCCCGTATCTAACGCGGGCCCGCACGGTGATTGAAGCACTGGGCTACAGCCGCATTCTGGGCCTGCCCCCGTCCGTCGAGGCGTCGCCTTTCCGCCCCGCCACGCCGCTGATCCTGCGTCACCACAGCGGCGACCACGATGTCGATCTGTCCGGTCGGCTGATGCACGACTACTTCTCGTTCCGCATCGCCCCCACCGCGCTATGGGACGAAGCCCGCACCGTCACGCTGGACGGTATCCCGTTACGCACGCTCTCGCGTGAGGTCCTCTTCCTCTTTCTCTGCGTGCATGGCACCAAGCACCTCTGGGCGCGGCCCTGCTGGATGGCCGATCTGGCCGGACTGCTCTGGCGACAGGCCGACCACATGGACTGGGATCGTGTCATGGCACTGGCCCACGTGGGGGATGGTCGCCGCATGCTGGACCTGGGGGTGGCCCTGGCGGTGCAGACGTATGGGGCCCCCGCACCACCGGCGCTGGGCAGGGGACAGGCGGCGCACCGCAGTGTGGCGGCTCTGCAGGGGGAGGTCATGCGGCGGTGGGCGGAAGAGGCCGGTCAGCCCGAGCGCGATGATACGGCGCGGCTGCGCTTCCACCTGCGCGCACGGGCGCGCCTGTGTTCACGCCTGCGCTACCTCCTTGTGCGCGGGTTGCGCCCCAGCCATAACGACTGGCGCGCCGTGCGCCTGCCCGGTCCGCTCTTTCCGCTCTACTACCCTTTGCGCCTGCTGCGGCTCGGTGCCGTGGGACTCAGGGCTCTGGTCCGGTCAGCGGTTTCGTCTCGACGCACCACTCGGTGAGCAGCACGTCTTGCGCTCGGCAGAGATCGATCAAGCGCTGGCGCAGTTCGGTATCGACCGGCTCGGCCAGCACAACCTCCTGGATGGACCCGTCGGTCAACAAGGGGGCAAGACTCTCAATATTACCCAGTACGTCATACCCGTGTACCGTGAGCTCCGAGATCGCACCACAACCCTGGGCCAAAAGGCCGACGACACGGCGAGTCTCCCCGCGATCGGTCGGCAAAGAGGCCACCTCCTGGAGAAAGAGCGCACTGCGACGGCCCATCCCGAATACCAGAATATTGCGCGCCTCCGGTCCACTCCCAGACGACGGGTGGTGCCGGGCACCCGCCTCCGCCGAGCGATCCAACGAGGTGTTGATTTCGCGAAAGGCCGGCGGCTTGAGCTTTTGTAGCAGGACGTGAAAGAGGAAGAGGGGGCTGTCGAGATTGCGCCGCCAGAGCCGCTGCGGTTCATGTGCCAGCCGGTAAGCCCACTCCAACCCGAGGGTTCTAATCCATTTGGGTGCCCACTTCACATTGCCCGAGTGATAGTCAAAGGCAGCACCGACACCGATCATGATGGGGACCTGAATCGCATCCACGTGCGCGGCCATCCAGCGCTCCTGTTTGGGCGCGCCCAAGCCCACCCACAAGATGTCGGCTTTGGATGCGTTGATCAGTGCCATCTCATCCGCATCCTCCGCCCTTGTCCGCCCGCGGAAGGGTGGGCAGTGCGTACCCACCACGTCGAGACCTGGAAATTCGCGGCATAGCCGCGCGGCCATCTCATCGGCCACGCCTTCAGCTCCGCCGTAGAAGAAATGCCGGAACCCGTAGGCGCGCCCGCTGTCACACAGGTTGAGCATCAGGGTCGGACCGGTCACGCGCCCATGGTGCGAATACCCAAGCATGTTGGCCGCCCAGACCATACCGACGCCATCAGGCAACGATAGCGCCGCACCGGCCAGGGCCCGTCGCACATTGCGATTGCGCTTGCCGATCATAACGCTGTGCGGATTAATCGCTACGATGTAGCGGCTCTTGGCCTTGACCGGATTCGAGCGCCACGCCTCAATCGTCTCCATAACCTTCTGGTAGTCGGTCAGACTACAGCCAATCCCAAGAATATTGGAGGTCTCCTCGATCTGCCCGGTCCCTCGGCGCAGGCGCGCCTTCTGGAACATCTGCGCCAGGGCGGCGAGGACGTCTTCGCGCTCGCCCTCGGAGGGCAGATGCTCAAACTCGAAGCTCACCAGGACCACCCGGTTGTCCGGCTGGGTAATGCGCAGGCGCTCGGTGAACGCCGCCGGTCGGTCGCTCGGAGTCTCCACGCCGCTGCTCCCGATGCGAATAGGCGTAGCTTCGAAGGAGACCTCGATGAAGCGCAGCCCGGCATGTCGGCGAAACATGTGAAGGATATCGTTGAGGTAGAGGTGGCCCTGGTTCAGGCTCAAGGCATCCGAGCCGTAGCGGCTCAAACTGTTGAGCAGCGCGTTACGACCGCGGCGCGCGAAGCTACCGATCAGCTTGCGTGGATTAAGTGCGTATCCAGCGAGACCGGCGATCACCAGCAGTACCGCGCCGTGGAGCAGGTAGGGAACCATGGCCAGCGGCGTGCCGGCGGGGGTGACCTGATTCATGACCCCGGCGAACGACAGCACCACCGCGACGCTACAGAGCAGCACGACAGTCTGTCGCGGCGAAAACCCGCGGCCGCCTAGACGGCGATGGGTCGGACCGCTCTCACCGAAGAAGACCGGGTGCCCGTAGAGAAAGCGACGCGCCATGGAGATCAGGGTCTCTATGATTGGCAGACCCAGAATAAGTATGGGGGCGCCGATCAGAAGCGTGGCCTGGGCACGGTGGCTTCCCAGTAGGCCGATGCCGGCCAGGCTGAACCCGAGAAACATGCTGCCCGTGCTCCCCAGAAAGACGCGGGCTGGCGCGGTGTTGAAATAGAGAAACGCCAATAGGCTTCCCGCCAGCGTAAGCGACAGGAAGACCACGAACGTATTGCCCATGACCGCCGCCAGCGCCGCGAACCCCAGCGCAGAGACCAGACCCAACCCGGCCGCCAGACCGTCGACGCCATCGATCAGCCGGAAGGCGTTGGTCAGGGCCACCAGCCAGACCACCGTTGCAATCGTGCTGGTGATACCGGTCAGCTCGACGACACCGAGGAACGGCACGGCCAGATGAGGAATGGCGTTACCGCGCCAGCAGAGCAGCAGCGCGATAAGGATCTGCCCCACCAACTTTGATTTCGCGCGCAGGTGGTAGATGTCGTCCAAGGCGCCCAGTAGGGCCATCGCGCTACAGGCCGCCGCCATCGCCAGAAAGTAGCGTGGCCCGCGATCAACGACGAGGTAGTCTTCAAAATAGAGATAGATACAGGTCAGGGCAAAGGGCGTCGCAATGGCCAGCCCGCCCAAGAGCGGCACGGCACCGCAGTCTTGCCGACGCGAGCCGCCCACATCAACCGCCCCCAGCCAGCCCGCCAGCCCAATCACCAGCGGCGTCAGCCCGGCCGTGATCAATAGGGAGAGGAGGAAAAACCCCCAGCTATATATATCGGTCAGGTACTCCATGGCGTTCTACCCGTCAGATCCGCGTCTCTGGACGATGTCGTCTTCCGGCGGCGAACTCCACCGCCATACCAAAGGCGACCTCCAGAGCATCATACACGGCATCGCCCGTGTAAAGATGAAGTGCTTTGGCTCGCCCGGCTTCGCCCATGCGGCGACGCAGGCCGGGATCGGCCGCGAGTTGCTCCACGTGCTTCACAAGCAGATCAACCTCACCAGGCGGGTACAGCAAACCCGTCGTGCCATCGGCTACAATCTCGGGGATGCCACCGATGGAGGTTGCCACAACGGGTCGGCCGGCCGCAGTAATGGCCTCGGGTACATTCTCAAGCGCCGCAGCGGACATATCCGGGGCCCGTGTCTTGGGCTCCAACGCTTTGGCTCCCGTTCTGTCAGTGGCGAAATCGGCGAGGCCCGCGTGATGCCCCATGATCAACCACGAGAGAACACGGTCGGCACCCCGCCATCCTTTGAGGGCTGCGAGATGGCCGCCTGCCTGCGAATGGATGACCTTGCCTGGCTTGGTTTCCAGATGGCATTCAATGCTATTGGCCTCGAACAGCTTTCTCTGAAACTCGTTTGAGTATTTACCCAAGTCATGCCACAACCCGGCAAGTTTTGCCCACTCCTCTCCGCCGAACGGCCGGGCAAACTCCGCCGCCAGCTTGGCCACATTGTGCAGATGCTCCTCCAACGGCTGCCACTCCTCCGTCGGCCGCCCTTCCAGACTGTGTGCGTAGTACTCCATCATCCCGTCCAACCGCTCCACCTTTCCCTACCGTCGCCGACCACCATAGCAACAGGGGTAGGACAGATAGCGTCCCAGGGTCGATTTTCTCTTTCCATCACCCACTACGGGAAATTCCCGTAGTCCCCTCGCCCGTTGATTGTGGACCGTGGTCTTCACGTTAGGCTGGTGGCGGTGGGGTGTCAATGGATTCTCGCCAAGGTCCAGCAGTTCCTCATTGTGGCCGCCTCTCAGCCACGGCCACCCCGGACGTTCGAGACGCTGCAAGGCCGGAAGGGTTGGTTGACTTAGTCATGACTCAGTCCTATAGTGATTTCATGAAAACGACGACGACGCATTACGCCAAGACGCATCTTTCGCGGCTGCTCAAGGAGGTGCAGCAGGGGGAGACGGTGATTATTCTGAACGGCACGGTTCCGGTCGGAAAACTCACCGGGGTTGATCGCGAGGTGCCGTCGACGCGACCACGGACCGGGGTGGTCACATCGACGCCCGTCGCCTGTGCGGACGATGCGTTTACTCCGCTGAGCGATGATCAACTCAAGGAGTGGGGCGTGTGACCTATATCCTCGACACATGCACGTTCATCTGGCTGTGCAGCAGACCCTCTGCTTTGTCTCGGGCCGCCAGGAAGTGCATCGACGATCCCGTCAACGAACTGGCGCTGAGCGATGTTTCGGCAATGGAAATCACGATGAAGTGGGCGGCGGGACAGATAGCACTGCCCCATCCCCCGCGCATCTGGATTGAGAAACAGATGCAAACGTGGGAGCTGACATCCATCGCCCTGACCCGCGACGACATCTACCGCTCCGGCGAGCTGCCAGAGCACCACAGGGACCCGTTCGACCGACTCCTCGTCGGCACAGCGCTCAACCGCAACGCGACGCTCGTCACCCCCGATGATGCGATCCACAGATATCCGGTCAGCACCTGTTGGTGAATGCGGGTCGCGTTGCACGGTAGTGCGCTTCTACTCCAGTACTTCCTGAACGTCTTGTGTCTACGCCAACACCTAACGAGCTCCAAGCGCATCCTGTTCCCCTGTAGAGTTGGCCGTCCACGGCCAATAATTGGCCGGGGCCGGCCCACACAACACCGCGTTCGGCATGTCTTGAGACCGTGAAAATTCTACAAA
>JABMPJ010000001.1 GCA_013203785.1 Lentisphaerota bacterium
CCCTCTTCTTGAGCGTGTTGTTGTTCTCGTTCTCGATCTTCCACCGCGCGCGCCCGGCGGTAACGATGCCGGCGACATTCTTATCGGTAATCTCCCAGTCGGTGATGAAGGCGTTATGGTGGATCTGTTTCCCCTTTGATCTCACAGTCACCTCGCACCAGTTGACTTTCATCGACCCCTCCGCCTCGACCAGGGGAACGGCATTGGCGTAGCGGTAAGTGTAATGCTCCCACTTCCCTTTGTTCTTCACACGCACCTTGTACGTATGAAGATCTTCTCCGGGCTCCAGCAGGTTAATCCACTTATAGAGGTGCTTGTGGGAGTCGGTTTTGCACACGAAAATGAAGTGATAGTTATTCATCAGCGTGCGGTGGCAGAAGGGCTGATGGGCATAGAGATCGTCGCCCAGGATCGTATCGTTTCCCGTGTTGTAGAAGGCTCCGTTCTTGTCCATCCAACGCTTGCCGGCTTTGATTTCACAGTCCTGTTTGGTGTCGCCATCCTGCGGGACGATGAACTCGGGGCGCAGCGGGATGGCATAGGGTTTGCCGGGGCCGACAATGACCGGGGTGATGGCACTGTGGTAGTGGGTGACTTCTCCGTTGGTATGCTCGATCTTCAAACAGTTTTCACAGTTCACGTTTTCGGTTTTCGAGGAGAAGTACCAGGTACCGTCGAGCGCGATCAGACGGGTCTGGCCAACGCCGCGGAAGGTGTCGAGAATGCCCTGCGCCTCGAAGGCTTCGTATACGCGTTCATACACGGGATAAATCGCCTGGGGTTCAACCGGATCGAGCATGTCGCGAATGTGGTTGTCCGACGGCGTCTTCTCGACCTGGAAAAGCGTCTGTGCATTGCTTGAACCCTTGTTCTGCTCCATGGTCCTCTGGTGCGCCAGAAAGGATGGCGATTGGGTGAAGAACACGGAAAAGGCGCTCAGCCCGATCGTTTCCATGGCGTACTGCGTATTGTCTCCGGTGCGCTTGTCGGCAAGCCCAGCGAGGGTGCGCTTCAACTCGCCGACCAGGGAATCGAAACGCTTCAGACTCATGCCAGCAACCTCCCGCGAAAATCGCTGTGCAATGGATAGAGGAAGATCTCCTTGACCGGTACCGAAAGCGTTTGATCCACATCGTTGCGGCTGCGGCCGGCCGTGGCACCCACATGCGTCCAGCCCGCGGCCCGGTAACATGTGCCCCGATATCGGTCACGCTGAACGAAGGTCTCGATCACATGGATGGGATGGCCGTACTTATCCATCCAGTGCCCGGACAGCTCCCGGCAGATGCGGGACAACAGATGGCTGGCCAGATGCTGCACCCGCACCCACGGTAGGATCAGGAAGCGCGTGTTATTCGTCAGTAGCAAAAGGTTGCGTTCACGCGTGGCGCGGTCCCAGCCGATAAAGGCGTCGCGGCTCTTGGCTTTCCAGGCCGCCGAGCCGAACAGCATACAGGCCAACAGCCGTCCCGCACGGTCGCTGACCATGACTTTGAGGTTCTCCCCCACGCAACGCTGATGGCCCAGATAATGGTAGCGATGCAGCAGGTAGTTGAACAAAGGCAGACGGGCGTCCCCAGTGTCGAGCCGCTCGATCCGAAGCGGACGCAATCGGATCAGATCCGTTTCGACCGCGGTTGTGTCGTGGGCCATCGCCTCCGGCATGGCGAATCCACGCCGGTTGGGGCGTCCCGGGCTGTGGCGGGGCGGCAGCCGGAGCTCGCCAAGCCGTTCAAGCTTCAGCAGCAACGTTCGGGCGGCCATATCCTTCAGCCGCCCCTTTCCGTTGCGCCAGTCCCACCGTTCGCACAGCTCACGCGACAGTCGACTCCGATTCCAACCGGGGTTCTCCTTCAGAAGCCCACGGATCAACCCGATGTCGGCCGCCGTGACATAGCGCCCCTGAATGGCCTTTCCCGTCTCCATTGAAGACAGGAATACGGCAGAGGGGAGGTTGAGTCCAGAAAAAAACAAAAAAAGTTTCGCGCGCCCGCGCTTCGACCTCAAATCCCGCCCCCGCGCCCCTCACCAATGACTGGCGGCGGCCATAATGAGAATGGCTGGTATTGCCGTCGACCGGATTGTAGTGTAACGTACTCGTTTGTAGTTTCCGAGTTTGTGTTTGCCCGCACGGTGGGGGAGGCAGGCGTGACAGTCCAATGGGAAAGGATAGGAGTATTAATGAATGCCAGAACAGTTTTAATCGGTCTATTCGTTGCCGTAGTTTTCGGGTTCATGCTGTCCGCGACCGCGGATGTCTGGTGTGTGGCCACGAATGGGATCGACGCCACGGGTGACGGCACTTGGGCCGCACCGTTTGCCACGATCCAGAAGGGAATCGACACCGCCGCCGCCAGCGGCGACACGGTGCTGGTCTCCAACGGCACATACAATATCAGTGCATCGGTGAGCATTGCCAAGGCGGTGACGGTGCAGAGCGTGAACGGTCCGACGAACACGATCATCCGCCCTTCTGCCGGGGCTTTTCACGTGGTCTCTATCACCGCGGGCAATCCCGTGACGTTGGATGGCTTTACGGTCCGCGATTCCGGCAGCGGAGGCAACGGAATCTACTTTTTGAATAGTGAAGGCGTGGTCATGATGGACGTGCGGATCATTAATTGCATTATTACCATGAACGGCGGCGCAGGCAGCGCGGTTGGCGGCATCCAGAGTTATTTGAAGACTGCCAGCGGAGACAAACTGCTGATCCGCAACTGTCTCGTGA
>JABMPJ010000075.1 GCA_013203785.1 Lentisphaerota bacterium
GATCAGACCCAACACCCACGAAACTCAATCACACCCGGTGGGGGTTGACAAGCATCCTGAAGTATGCAAAGATAATGCTATTCATTTTGGTGCGGTATGGAGTCGCGCAAAAAGCGAAAGGCAAAAACTGGAAGGTTACGTGTGCTCATGGCGGGTGCAAGAGCCTCACAAAACAACAACATAGGAGATAAAATGAAACAGAAATGCAAGGAGATAACGGTCATGAAAAAAACAGGTATTCTGATTATTGCTGGGCTCACCATGATGGTGATGATGGCTCATGCTGATTCGTACTGGGGCAGTGCGAGTGGCAACTACATGACCCCCGCAAGCTGGCAGTTTGGCGGTGTTCCCGGGGCAGGCGATACTGCATGGTTTACTAATAACGCGTCGTACACGGTCACCGTGGACGATTCGGCGACTATCGCGAATGCGACGTTTGATGCGCCTGGCGGCGGGATGGTAACCTTGGATGCAGGGGTGCACACATGGAACAATACAGGGTCGATCAACATCGGTCCATCTGCAACTGCCGCGACCACCGTACGACTGGACGGAGGCAACTACCTTGCAAATTCGATTCAACTCACCAACGTGACCCTTCCCGATGGCGTTGGAACTTCTTTTCTTGAACTTACCGATGGCACGTTGACCACAACCGGTGACTCTGAGATCCGTATGGCCCTGCAGGGGAGTGAAGCTCGCTTTGAGATCGGCGAGAACGGTACAAGCAGCACGAAGTTCACGTGGAGGATTACCGGGGGCACGACCAAGCTCTACACGCCCGGTCCCTCGGGGGAAAACCAAAGCGCCCTCTATGTCGGCAGGTTCAACCAGTACGGGCACGGCATCCTGGAGGTCACCGGATCGAGCACGGTCCTGACCAATCTGACGAATGTATACGTTGGCGATGCCAGTTGGGGCAACAAGGCGCATAGCCTGTCTGTCTCGAACGGCGCAAAGGTCTATGTTGGGGGGCAGATGTGGGTGGGCCGGAGCTGCTTCAACAACCAGGTTGTCGTGGATGGTGACGGGTCTCTGCTTCAGGTGGCGAGCAGTCTCGTGCTTGGAAAGAATGGCAACGGGGCGAACTGGCTTACCGTGACAAACGGGGGCAGTGTGGAATGCGCCAGTTTTGGGATTGAGGAGGGGGGGCGTTTGTCACAGCTCCTCGTCACAGGCACGAATTCATCTTTCTATTCCGCAGGTCAGGGGGGCGTGGGTGGCGCGGGCGGTGCCACCTCAAACACGTTGGCGATTGCTGATGGAGCCAGTTTCTACAACGGCGGAAATATGCAGTTTGGCAAAAGTGCGACTTTATTCTCGCCGGGGAATGAGATACTGGTAACCGGCACTGGCAGCACGTTTACCAACATGGGAAATATCTCCTATGATGGATCCAATCAGACGTTCCGCGTGACTGATGGAGGGCTGGCCTATTTTGGGGGAAACTTTGCCCCGGCGAGCACATACGGATTGGTTGAAATAAGCGGCAGCAATTCGGTTCTGTCGGGAAACTCCGCTAACCTGGGTGGTGGCATGTCGCTGGTCGTCACAAACGGTGGCGCATTCGAGAGTCGCTCGGGCTCAGTGTATGTGGGCTCTTCCGCCGGCGCGGGGGCATCAATTCTGGTGTCGGGTTCAGGGTCGACCTACACAGCCACAGGCAATCCCTCCCGCATCGCCAACGTTTCCGATGCCAGGATCACCGTGGAAAATGGCGGACAGTTTACCCTTTTGGATGACTCCAACTGGGGCCTCGTGATTGGTTACGCCGTGGGAAAAACGGGTACGGTGGTGGTCGCCGGTGCTAATACGGTGTTTGATAGAACCGCAGCCAATTACGGTGCGATCAAGGTCGGCGAGGCCGGCGTCGGCCATTTGGTGATCACGAACCAGTCGACCTTCACGTATTACAGTCGCAGCGGTGTTATCGTGGGCGATGCGGCCGGCGCGGCGGGCAGTACACTGCTGGTGGCGGATGGAGCCCAGCTGGATTGGCGCAGACAACCCGACGCCTCTGTGAGTATCACCGTGGGCGACTTTGCCGGCAACACTGTTACCAACCGTGGGGGCATCTTCCAGTTTGCCTACCCCGCGCCGGTCGTCACGCCCGGCGCCTTCGGCAGGGTCGTGATTGACGGCGGAACGGTCTCATTCAAAGACATCGACAACGCGGACATTCGCTGCAACCAGGCAGGTTTCGGGATGGCCTCCACCGACAAGGTGCAGTGGCTGGGCGCCAACACCTTCCGGCTCAACGCGGCCACGAACGTAGCAAATGTCAACCAAGCCTATACGTTTGCGGTTACGGGAGATCCCGCGAACTTTGCCACGCTCTCCCTGATCAACGGTGCGGAGTGGCGCGGCGGCACGGCGACCATCGGCAGTGGCGGGGCGCTGGCGATTGACGGCGGCACGAATGCCCTATCTGCGGACCTGACGTTCGAGGCGGGTTCAAGCATGACTGTGGTCGGTGTGGGACCGAACGGGGGATCCCATCTTGTGGCATCCGGTGCCGTGACCTTGGGAGGCACGCTGAATGTCACGCTGAACGGGGCACCTGTGAAAGATGTTGAGTACGACGTCATCAGCACCACGGGCGGCGGCTCCATCTCGGGATCATTTGCCAACAGCGTAATCAGCGTCAGTTACGCGGGTGTAGACTATGATTTGAATATGCGCTACGGGGATGGCGTAAGCGTCGTCTGGGCTACAGTGGGCACGGTGATCACCGTGAGGTAGCCGGTCGACTCCAGTCCGGCACGCGAGGGCAGAGAGAGCGGTCCCCATGATTGCATCCCCTCTCTTTGCCCTTCATCTTTCTGTCTCAGTTCCCACACCCATCAAGGACATAGTATGCCCGATAGAAAAAATGATTTTGCCATCCATGATTCTGCTATCCCTCCTCGCCCCCCAGCTTGTCCCCGCCGACTCAACCGAGATCTACCACGCTGCCACGCGTGGTTTCGGCGATGTGAACGTTGCGGCACGTCTCTACGGTGAACCGCCGGCCCAATCATCCTGGATCACGTTTCAGGCCGAAGACCCCGCGCACGCGTTGACCCTCGCCTCGAAACGGCTGGCCGACCTGCTCGGGTTTGGCGACCTCGCCCTGGTGTCCGCGCCCGAGCTGCCCGGTACGCTGGTGACGCTGGAGGGGTCCGGGTTCTGGCTGTTGAGTCTCGATGGCTCCCGTGTTCAGGAATGCTTTGCCCGGGACCGGAACGTATTGCGCCAGTGCATTCCAACGGTGGGCGCCGAGGCATGGAAAACCGTTCCGACCCGGGCTTATCCTCGCTGGCTGGACTGCTTCGACAATGCCGGGCCGGGGATGTGGGTCGGCGGGGGCGGGGACCAATATGTCCTGCCATCCGACTTCGAGTGGTTGCAGCAACGGAAGCTGGCCATGTGTACGCTGTCGCCGACCGAGTCGCGGCTGGTCGGGCCGGGCCTGCTCGACACCAGCATCTTTGACTGGCATTCGGCGATGGCGGCGAAATACGACATTCCGTACCGGATGCTCTTTTTTCCCGCGTCCCATGAATGGTTGTGGAATCGTGAACCGCTGCCCTATGTGCGTCCCTATCCCGGCCACATCGCGGCACCCTGGCTCCAGTACCAGAAGAACACATGTGCCGGCGCCTACGAACCGGTGGCGGTTCGCGATCGATACGACCAGGATCTGCGGCAGCGCCTGGCGGAACACATGCAGGAGGATCCCAACTTCGTGGGCATGCACGGCTGCACCGAAATCCCGGACGCCGGGATCGGCCTCATGGCGGCGGTGGCCAATACTCCGGGCGTGAAGGAACTCTGGCATGGTTACCTGGCATCGACGCTGGGCATGGACCTCGATACGGTGGCGCTGCTGCATAAGGGCGACCGCCGATTCTACAGCTCCTGGAGCGAGGTCGAGGTTCCGCTGCCGACCGATTTCATCGGGTGGAATCCGCAGACCTGCCTGGACCTTCGCGGCACCTGGCAGATGCACGAAGACACCGCGCGCGTCGGCGGCACGCAGGCGTGGTTCAACGTGACCAGTGCCCCGGCGGACTGGGTCGAAGGACACTGCAACGACCCCATGATCCTGATGTATACGCCCCAGCGCCGGAAGAACCCGGATGAGCAGCCTGATTTCTGGATGCGCCGTTCGCTGAACGTAACGGACGCTTCGCTCGCCAATCTGCGTTTCCTGCATATCGCCCGCTCCGGATACCACGGCAATCCGACACCGCTCTTTGACGTCTGGCTCAACGGCACCCGGCTGGACTGTCTGAGCGAAGAGCGCGGTGATATCGACATGTGCTACGTGATCGGTGACGTGCTGAAGCCGGGCGCGAACCAGCTTGTATTCAACACCCACGGTGTCGCGGTGCCCGGCTACTGCTTTATGGGCCCGGTGCCGATGCGGCGCTATCCGTACATGACGGCGGCGGAGAATCGCCTCTGGTTCGATGGTGTGAACTTCGATGCGTGGCTGCGGGTCCGCAAGATTGAGGGCCAGCTGCGAGCCACCCGCAGTGCCGATCCCGACCGGCCTCTGAAAATGATGGCGACCATCAACCTGCTCGATATGACGACACGGCTTTGCCTGGACTACGGCGCCTATCAGCACGACACCGGCGGTGCCGCGGGCTACTGGTGCCCGATGACCGGTGCGCGGCTGGCCCGCAGTCATGGTTTTGCCTGGAGTTGTGAGCAGGGGGGACCGCCCGCGTCTGCCGAAGCGCTGCAGGCAGCTATGACGCGCTATATCATGCTTGGCAATGATGCCGTGGACATGGTCTTCGGCGTGGGCCACTACCGCGACAAGCCGGACGTGGCGGCTTGGTTCGATAAACACCTCGAACTGATCCACTGCTTCGGCAAGATGCAGTTGCCGATGCCGACCATCGGCGTTCTGCGTTCCAGCCGCGCCACCCGACTGGGTTTTGCCGAGCCCTGGAACTGGGATATCGCCCGCGGGCCGCTCCAGGCGGTGGGACGCAACTTTGCCTATATCGAAGTGCCGGACATTCTCGATGGCACGATCGATCAATTCCCCGTGATTATGGATGCCGGCAGCGTGTTGCTGACGGAGGAAGAGGTCGAGGGGATCCTACGTTATGTCCGCCGCGGCGGCATCTTTGTGGCTCAGCATCACACCGCCCGCCATACGCCGGCCCAGGCCGACGCATGGCCGCTGGCGAAAGCTCTCGGGTTGAGCGTGACCCCGAAATGGATGAGTGACGACAACTTCAATCACTGGGCGCTGGCCAAAATGCGCATGGCGGAAGATCAGGATCTGTTTCCGAGTCTGCGCGGTCAGGTTGTTGAAGGCAGCGGCGTGGCAATTGACTATCTGGGCGCGGAGCACTCGGGGGCGGTTGGCTATGCCGGCAGTGCGAACGACGACCGCATTCGTTCTGTGGCGACCTGGGAGGAGGACGGCAGCATGGCGATTGCCGAAGCGAGCCTGGGTCGCGGCCGGCTGATCATGCTTGGAACGCCGTTCTACACCCGGATGCGCGACAACAGCGGGGTCTGGGTCAACCAGGACCAGCGCAGCGCATGGCTCGACGAGTTTCTCACCGCCATCGACGTGCCTCGCGATAGCTGGACCGGCAACGCCGAGATGTGGGCCGAGATCTGGCGCAGCAAGAATGGCGTGTTCGACCTCTATCCGGTCGCCCGCAATACGGCCAAAGGTGACGAGACGCTGGCCGTTCCTGTGCGCATCCGGCGCGCCGATGCCATTGACGCGCTGACTGAGATCAGCGCCCTGGGGCACCCGAAGCAGCCTGTGACCTGGAAGGCGGGGACTTTCACCGTGCCTGCCAGTGACTACACCTGCATGGAGAGCCGTGTGTACATCGCCCCACGAGCCGATATCGCCCGCTCGGGGCTGGACTGGTTTCAAGTGCAGTCCGGCATCTGGCGCGCACTGCCTCCGATCCCTGCCGTGCGCAAACCGCAACCGGTCGATGTGCCGGCCGATCTGATGGGCCTGACGGCGGATTGGACGCTGAAGGTCGAGGGACACCCAGACCGGCTCGTGCGTCCGGGCGCTTTCGGTACGTTGGGTCTACCGGAAGAGACTGTGGCTGTTTTCGAGAAGACGGTCACGATCCCTGCCGGATGGAAGGGGTCACGCGTTGATTTAGTGTTCGATGCTGAAGGCTGGTTCTGGGGAATACTTCCGGAAGCCCGTCTGCTGATCAATGGCGTGGAAGCGCCCATCCGGCAACCGATCCGGCCTGAGGCGAATCCGGGATTCTCCTTCGAGGTGACGGCACAGGCGGAGAGCGGCGCGATAACGTTGCGACTCGAGATCAACGGTACCAGCAAGAATATGTTGCGCAAGGATGGTGCGGGTCTTTCAAAACCGCATGGCGTGACCGGGATATTCTATTTGCAGGCCACCTCGCCGGCGCTGAAGACGGAGCCCATACCGGGCACCTGGCAGGCCGCGGATGCGTTCAATCGTCTGCACCCCGTACAGCCGGCCGACACGGTCCAGTGTCTTTACCTGGAAACACGGTTTACCTTGCCGGAGACGTGGCCGGCGGAGCGGCTCTTTATTGCGTCCCCCGAGCCGCTTGGCTTTGTGATGGTGAATGGATTGATTCTGCAGGCCCCGGCGTGGATGAAACGGCTGGATGTCAGCGGCATGGTTTATCGCGACGGCCGCGAGAACGTTCTGCGCATGGTGCCTGCCGCACGCAGCGTGGCGGGCTGGGACCGACAGTACAGAGGGAAGGTTCCACTGATGGCGTTCGAGTGGACGGAGTAGGCAAAAATGATTTTGCCATCCATGATTTTGCAGACACCCCCCCGAAAAAGGATTTAAACCATGTATAAGCCATTGATGATCGGATTGTTGCTTGGCGCCGTCGCCACAGCGGCAGCACAGGAACGTGTGGATGTCCTGGTGCTGGGAAACAGGCTAAAGGAGGATGAACGGCTGTCGTCGGAGTTGGCGGCGCAGAACATCAATCTCGTACGTCGTTTCGTGGCCGAACCGTTGAGCATGGAGATGCTGCGGCAATTCCAGGTCGTGGTTATTGGGGATGCCGCCGAGGGGTTTGAGGGCTATATCCTGCCGGACCACATGGCCAAGGCGCGTACCGTCGAACGGAACCTGGCGTTGATCCAGGACTATGTGCGCGCCGGCGGAGGTCTTCTGTTCAGCCCGGACCTGGGTGGGCAGGGCGGGGCTGAGGCGCAATCGCGGTTCCTGCGGGACTACGGGGCGAAGGTGCTGCCGTTGCAGGTACGCGATGATTCGCACCGCTACGTGCCGCAGCCGCCCCCGAATCGTGACGCGGGTTACGCGTGGACAACTGAGATCGCTGACCATCCGGCGACGCGCGGCGTGCAATGTATCTTCTATCCAACCCCCCAGCACCGCTGGGACGATTTCTATTCGACGGCCGTCATGCAATTGACGGATCCCGCGTGGCAGGTGCTGGTGCGCGGCATGGACAGCAGTAGCGCCTCTCGCTGCGTGCTGTATGTAAACTGGTCGGTCGTGGTGGCGGCCCCGCCGCCGATTGCCGCCGTGCGCGAGTTCGATCAGGGGCGCGTCGGGTTGCTCGCGGTGATGTCCTACTACACACTGTGGCATCCCTACTGGACACCGGAGGACCACAGCAAGTATCAGAAGAAGTGGGGACGCGGCCAGATCGGGGAGCGCTCAACGGGCGACATCGACGGCATCTTCATGGAAAAGGGCGATGGCGTGCGCACCAGCCAGGGCCGTGAGTTGCTGATCGGCATGTTGCGTTGGTTGGGCGATAACGCCCGCGGCGCCGGTATGGGGGGCTATACCGCGGAGCGTTTCGCCGCTTTGCCGGTACCCGCGATGGCCGTTGCGCCCGAATGGCCGTTCAAGTGGACCGCCGAGCCGAAGCAGCAGAATTTCAAGATCCTGGTCGGGGCTCGCAGCGCCTGGAGCGATGGCGAGGGCACGCTTGAGGAGTACGCCGCAGCGGCCAAGGCGGCTGGCGTGGACGTGTTGATGATGACGGAGGACTTTGCGGCCTTCGATCCGGCGCGCTGGAATGACTACTATGCGGCTTGTCAGGCGGTCAGTGATGAAACGTTGACAGTCTATCCCGGACTGGATATCGCCGACACCTACGGTGCGCGCTACCTGCTGCTGAACTCACCGGTCTTTCCGCAACCCTTCATGCTCAGCGATGATGGCAAAGTCATGAGAGAAGTGCACTACCTCTGTCTCTGCTTTCCCAAGGGGATCACGGTGGCGCACCGGGTGACCTCCAGTCCGATTCCGCATCAGCTCATCAAACATTTCCAGGGGATTTCGGTATCGACCTATAACCGCACCGGTGAGCTGGTGGATAACAGTTTGCCGGCCTGGGAATGGGAACTGTTCAATCTCTCCAATCCCATGCTCTTTGCCGTGCATGAGATCGCAGCACCGGGTGACGTGGCGGTTGCCGCCACGACGGGGTTGCAGCTCTACGCCGCCGCACCCACGCGGGAGGATCTGCTCTGGTACCTGGGCAAGCATGGCACGGCCCATTTCTGGGCCTCGCCAGTGCATCTGCAGGTGTCCTCCGGTCCGCTGCTCACGGCTTTCGGCAATCAACCGTTTCTTCAGATTGAAAGCAAACAACCGCTGCGCGAGGTCCGCCTCTACAAGAACTACGAACTCTATCGCCGCTGGCTGCCCGGAGGGGCGAAAACTGTTACGGTCGACCGCGTCAGTTTTCCCGAGTCTAATGTAAACTGGTCCTATCTCACTGCGACAGACGCCGCCGGAAACACCTTGATCGCACCCGGCCTGCGGCACGGGAAACAGGTGGGGCATACGTGGCGCTGTGGCGACCGGCAGAACTGGTGGGTGTTTCCCAACATCTATACCGGTACGGATATCAATGGCTTTGACATTCGCGTGCCTGTGCCGGGCAGTGCTGAAGCGACGGGCGGCTCGCGGGGATTTCCGCAGAACCATGGCCCGCAACGCGGCGACAACCTGGCGCCGCTGCTGGACTTTGTGTTCGCGGGTCCGGCCGTCTATATTCAGGACGTCTTCATGGACCAGCGCTATTACCATGCCATCGGGGATGAGATTGTCTACGATGCCAAGCCTGCCCACGCCACCACGCGTAGCCGCAACTACCGCGCCCGGGTGCGCTACCATCAATTCCTGGAACCTGATATGCCGGCCCTGCCGTTGCTGAAGGAGATCGAGATCGCCCTGCGCCGTCCCGTAATGGTTCATGACGACATTTTTCCGGTTATCAGTTCGCTGGACATGAAGAACCATCGCCTGCGCGGTGACATGCGCTATGCCTATACCGACCCCACGACGGGCGAGGCCGTGAGCGGCCAGCTGACGAAGGGGCTTATCGACATTCCGGCGGGGGGCCGGATTGGGGGACTGATCGTGGTGTCCGGGACGCTCCGGGTCGGCGCCAATAGCGTGGTTGGATTTGCAGCACCGGCAGACAAATTTGAGACGCTGCCGACAGGTACCTCTTGGGCCGCCGCTTTTGTCACTGTGCCGCCCGAGCAGGCTGAGCGCTGGCGCGAGCTGATGGGATACGCTGGATCACGGCCCTACCAGGTGACGGTCAGCCGGGGCGAGCTCCGGAAGCTTGACCTTGTGGCCGATTGCCAGGTGACCGATTACGGGTTCGCCGGCGAGGTGGCCATGCCGCTGCCCGTGACAGCTTTGACGAACCTGGTGGCGGCGCACTCGCAGGAGCGCGATGCCGCCAATGACCCGCTGCAATCCTACCGGCTGCCGCTGAAGATCGCCGGCGTGAACGGAAACTGGCCCGCCGCGCTATGGCGCCCTGACGGGGAGCACCAGGAGATCTCTGTGTTTGAAAACCACGGATGGGCCCGCCTGGACATCACCCGTGCGGGCGGCTTCTACGCCGGCAATACGTTGCTGTCCGACGTGCCAAGTCTGCGTTTAGCCCTTGTGAAGTGGACGCCGGATGCACTGGTGTTTGAGGTTAATAACGTGAGTGATCAAGCAGTCCGTGCAAACGTGTGGACGAGTCCCGCGATCAGCGATAGGTTGCAGGGCTGTGAGACCCTTGAACTGGCGCCAGGTACATCGCGCATCGTGACCTGTAACCGCAAGAAGGACTGATCGCAGAATCATTTTCAGAAGCGTTGGGAAGATAGGTAAAATCATGGATGGCAAAATCATTTGTCCATCCAAAAAGGAGAGTGTATGAACCGTCGCATTGTTGCTGTTGTCACGTTGTTTCTGGGCCTGCTGTTTGACGCCCGCGCGGAGTTGCGGCTGCCTGCCATTTTTGCCGATGATATGGTCCTCCAACGCGGGGTTGCGTGTCCTGTGTGGGGGTGGTCGACACCGGGCGACAGCGTGACTGTCAAATTTGCCGATCAAACGAAAACCGCGACAGCTGCCGCGGACGGTCGATGGGAGATCCGCCTCGCTCCCATGTCTGCGTCAGCGAAGGCTGGCACCCTCGATATCGCGTCTTCGATCTTCAATAGCCAATCTTCAATTTCCAATGTGGTGGTGGGCGACGTGTGGATCTGCTCGGGGCAGTCGAACATGCAGTTCCCCGTCAACAACGCCATCAATGCTCAAGAGGAAGTCGCTCAAGCGGCTCACCCTGGCATTCGTCTCTTCTTCATGCCCAACGTGACCTCCTTACGGCCGTTGGACGACTGCGCCGGTAACTGGAAGATTTGTTCGCCCGAGACGGTCGGCGGTTTCACGGCAGTGGGGTACTTCTTTGGTCGGGATCTCCACCGCGAGCTGGGGGTGCCCATGGGTCTGATCGGGACCTCATGGGGTGGCACCGTGGCTGAGGCCTGGACCAGTGCCGAGGCCCTGCATGCGAAACTTCCCGAGTTCGATGTGGCCATTCGTGAAAACCTGGCCGCGGAGGAGTCCGTGTCCAACGCCCTAGAACGATACCAGTCGGAAATGGTTCTTTTTAACGAGGCGGCGAAGTCGCTCTACGAGATTGAGGAAGACCTGGTAACGGCAGGTAAACGAGCGGCTGCCTCGCTGGACGACGCGGGGTGGGGGGTCGTGGCGTTGCCTGGAAACTGGGAGATTCGCGGCATGCCGAATCTGGACGGGATTGTCTGGTTTCGTAAGACAGTGGATATTCCGGCCGACTGGGCTGGCAAGGATATCGTGCTGCATACGGGGCCCATCGACGAGGTGGACGTGACCTGGTTCAATGGTCAGCAGGTCGGGGCGCGCGGGCGCAGTCGCACGCACGAGGTGAGCTTCTGGAACGTGCCGCGTGAATAGCGCGTGCCGGGTGACCTGGTACACGCTGGAGCCAATGTGGTGGCGATCCGGGTTAGCGACATGTCGGGGCAGGGCGGTCTCTGGGGCGCCCCGGCCGACGAGATGTTCATCGCGCTGGCGGATGGTTCAGACGCAACCAAAGTCACATTGGCGGGGGCGTGGCGCTGTGAGGTCGAGGTCGCGCTGCCGCCGAAGCCGAACAGCCCGAACAATCCGAACCGGCCCACCGTGCTCTTCAATGCCATGATCCAGCCGCTCATCCCCCTTGCCGTCCGCGGGGCCATCTGGTACCAGGGTGAGTCCAACGCCTCCAGGCCCGTGCAGTACCAGACCCTTCTGTCGACGATGATTGATGACTGGCGGACCCGCTTTGGCGGTGACTTCACGTTCCTGATCGTGCAGCTGGCGAACTTCATGGCGCGCGAAGATCTGCCCTGCGAAAGCCAATGGGCGGAATTGCGCGAAGCGCAGGCCATGACCGCCGCTAACGATCCGCAGGCTGGCCTTGCCGTGGCCATTGATATCGGTGATGCCAAGGATATCCATCCCAAGAACAAGCAGGAAGTTGGGCGCCGTCTGGCGCTGGCGGCCGAGGCGATCACGTACGGTCAAGCGGCGCCCTATTCGGGTCCGGTGTATGAGTCTTTGTCTGTAGCCGAGGGTAAGGCAACGCTGAGTTTCTCTCACACCGAGGGCGGCCTGCAGGCGAAGGACGGCCCGCTGGTCGGCTTTGCGGTGTCTGGCGCCGACAAACACTTTGTGTGGGCGCAGGCTCGGATCGAAGGCCACAAGGTCGTCGTCTGGTCACCGGATGTTCCTGAGCCGGTCGCCGTGCGGTATGCGTGGGCCAACAACCCGGCCTGCAATCTTTACAATGGCGCAGGACTGCCAGCCGTGCCTTTCCGGACCGACTGCATAGTAGAATAGGGAGTCTCAATGGCTCGCAAAAGTGATGTCCCCGAGGGTCTTGAAATCTGGACGGGGGGCCCCCGTGGGCTGCGGTTGCGTAAGCATCCGCGCCTGGTGGAGGCGCTGGCGTATCTCGGTGAGTACCCGATGGTGATTCGAAAGCCCGTGGTGCTCGAGGCCAGTCGTCTGCCGCGGGGCGCAAGCCCTGTTTTGACATTAGGCTCGCTTCCGGTGTTTGTGCGCAGCTCGGTGGGTGAGGCGACCACCTTGCGACTGGAACTTGACATTCCCGCCTTGGATGTCGTGCGTCCGGAACAGTTCGCCCGCATCTTCATTGAGACCGCGGATGCCCTGCTTGAGGAGCACCTGGTGGTCAGAGTGGGCAAGCGCCAGGCCTTGTGTCTTCCTTTTCCGGCGTTTGAGAGCGAGACGGTATTCACGGTGCGGATGGAGCTTCGCCAGTGCGGTGCAGCGGGGAAGGTCGAGCAGGCGTTTCAGCTGAAGCCCGAGAAGCGACTGACTTTCTACTATACCTTCCAGACGCACCTGGACCTAGGATGGACGGATCGTGTCGTGCCGGTGGTGGCGTCCCTGAAACAAATGACGCGCAAGACGGCGATCGATGTCTGCCGTCGGTTCATGGACCGGCCCGAAGGGGAGCGTTTCATCTGGACCTGTGAGTGCAGTGATGCGCTGCGACTGGCTTGGGAAGGTGCCAGCGCCGTGGAGCAGGAGGGGCTGCGCGAGCTAGTGCGCAAGGGCTTGATCCAGTGCTGCGCACTGCCCTTCAGTTTTCACACCGGGTTGATGAGTCACGACCTGCTCACGCGGGCCATTGCACGCAGTGTCGCGCTGCGTCACGAGATGGGGCTGGATGGTGTACTCGACCTGAGTGTGGCTCAGAACAACGACGTACCGGGCCACTCCTGGATTTTGCCGGACATCCTGGGTGAAGCCGGCATTCACCGCGCGGTCATTGGTCACAATCACATGGTTCGCGGCTGTCAGCTTCCGCCCCTGTTCAACATGCGCGGCCCCGGCGGGCATTCGGTGCTCACTCTGGCCACGAGCTGCGTCGACTACGGGACGGAGTTTCCGGTCCCGCAGCGTCCGGATGAGTTTTTCGCGCTGTCCGCCAATAATCCGAATGCCTCCCCGATGCCCGGAACCGCCTATTTGCGCCGTATTGGCTATGGCGAAAACTGCGGCCCTGAAGGCGCTCAGCGCGAGATCGATGCCATTGCGGCGTGGAATCGGAAATACGCCTGGCCGCACCTCGTGATTGGGGCCTGCCAGGACTACTTTGAGCACATTGAGCAAGAGGTGAATCTGTCCGCCCTGCCGGTGGTGGACCAGGAGATCAGCGACTGGTGGATCGACGGTCCAGCCAGCACGCCGCGGGCGATGGCGACCTATCGCCGGGTCATGGTTCAACGGCCGGCACTGGAATCGCTTGTTCCGGCCGGGGCCACGGAGGATCGACGACTGCTGGCGACGATCGAGGAGAATCTGATCCTGCATGCCGAGCACACCTTCGGGATGAATGCCCAGTTGGTCAAAGTCACCGCGGCGGCGCAGGACTGGAGCTTGCGTGGGCTTGACACGTACAAGGGGTCTTGGGAGGACAAGGAAGTCTATGCGTCCCGTGCGCGACAGGCCGCGGACGACCTTATCGCCAGATACCCGCTTCCCAAACCGGTCCCGCTTGCCCATCCCCGTGATTGGACCATCGACGGCGACGCCCGGGGCATCCGTGGTCTTGTGGATCCGGATGGCGCGACCTGGTATGTACGTGAGGAGTCCGGCGCGGCACCGCCTTTCGGCACTGTCACGCAGCGTCTCCTGGACACCGAGCTGGACGAATGGTTCCATCACAATCCACCGGCAGCAGATGCTCCAGGCGACTATGCCATGACGCTGCACGGCGTGACGGCCGCCGGGGAGACGAACGGCGTGCTGCTCAGCGGGAGTCTGGATTCGCCGGCGGGCGCGATTGCCGGTGTCACAGTCGAGATCTGCAATGACCCGCGATCCGAGGATCTGCTGGTCCGCGTCCAGCTGCGGGGTAAGGCAGCAACCGCGCAGGCCGAGTTGCTGACGCTGGCGCTGCCGTTCACGGTGGCGCAACCCGCGTTCGATGTTGACGTGGGGGGGGCCTTGCTGCGTGTTGACGACGATCAACGCCCCGATGCCAACCGTGACGAGCATCCGGCCATCGCGGGGTGGCTCCTGCGCCACACAAGCGCCGGTCGAAGTCTCGCGGTCAGCTCGGCCGAGGTCTTTCTGTGGCACTTCGGCGGGTTGCGCTACTGCGACTGGGGACGGACCACGTCTCCCCGCACCTCGAGCGTCTACGCGCATTTGTTCAATAATGTGTGGAACACAAATTTCCGGTGTTGGTTGGAAGGCGATCTGGATTACACGATCCGGATTCGCCGCGCGGATGGTGGTGGGCTTGAGGCTTTGCAGGAAATGACAGGGCGGTGGGGTGACAGTAAATGAAAAGAAAGAATAGCATGGGTAACCTGGCAATGGTTGCCGGTCGAAGAGGA
>JABMPJ010000076.1 GCA_013203785.1 Lentisphaerota bacterium
CCTCGACCCCTACAAGCTCAGGACGCTCATTGATGCAAAACAACGCTCAATCTTCAGCAAGCTTCGGTAACATCAATTATGGCGCAGCCATGTCTCTCGCGGGACATGCTTCGGTAACCTTTTATTCTGGCGCAACGCGTCTGACAGGTCGCCAATGATGCGCCGCAAGGGAGGCGGCAACTCCCTTATCAGCGTGGGCACGGCGATGATCTGGTCGCCTTTGGCCAGCAGCGGCTGCTGGTAGAGGTCGATCACCTTGAGGTCATAGTGCCCCTGTAGGTGCTCCACGCAAATCTTATTGATGTTGGCGATGGCACGCGTCGATCGCGGGGTGGTCCCCGCCACGTACAAACGTAGCTCATACCGCGGCTCGGATGGTTGGACCACAGACTCAGCAGAGACGGCAGCCGAGTGCGTCGGTACAGTGGGCTTCAAGAAACACCTCCTGGTTTGCGTTGGGGCTTCTTGCCCTTGGTGCCGGGATGGGACTGCCGCAGGTGGGCCATATGGATGCGGTCGCCAGCCAAGACGCCGGCGCGTAACTGATCCTGCCCAATCGTCTTAGCCACTTCCGCTCGCTCGACCTCAAAATTGGCCTGCAGGAGGGCAATCTGAGCCTCCATGGCCCGGCGCTTGCGCTCTAATTCCCGGTCCTTGCTCTCGATCTCCTGGCCGCGCATGAGGAGCTGGGCTTTCTCCTCCGACTCAAGCGCCTCCCGTGCACCACCCGCAAGCAGATCACCAGATGGCCCGACATATACATCCCTCAGTTCCACGCCGTGATCAGTCATTAGAAACTCGCGCACCTGGTTCGAGTGGGCCATGCCGCGTGATTTTATGATTGTCAGAAAACGATTGCGCTCCGCCCCGCTTTGCATATCGCGTAGCAGCAGCCAGGTATCCATCAGCGAGGAGCCGCCCGCGTCAGTGGCTTCCTCCGGGGAGCCGCCCAGAGTGAGGCTCGTGAACAGAGCTGTGATGCCCCGCGACTTGAAGAAGTCCATCAGCCGCGTCAGCATCGCCTTGACGTCTAATGCGGTTCCTAGAGCGGAGAGAGTGGTGACGGGGTCAATGATGACAATCTGTGGTTTGAACTGACCCACCATCTTGTGGATGGTCGCCAGGTGCCGTTCCAGCCCGTACGTTGTTGCCCGTTCAGCCTGAAAGAGCAGCAGCCCACACCGCACCGCCGCATCCAGGTCAATACCGAGTGATCGCATGTTGCGGATGATCTGGCTGGATGATTCTTCGAAAGTAAACCAGAGGCAGGACTCCCCGCGTTTGGAGGCCCCGTGCGCAAGATGCCCCGCCAGACTCGTTTTGCCCGTGCCCGCCGGGCCGGATAACAACACACTGCTGCCGCGAAAGTAGCCCTTGCCCCCCAGCATGGCATCCAGGCCAGCCACGCCTGAGGACAAGCGGCCGGTACCGGCTTTGTAATTCAGCGCCATCGAGCGGATCGGTATAATGGATATACCGCCCTCGTCGATCAGAAACGGATATTCGTTTGTGCCGTGGCGGGTACCGCGATACTTGACGATGCGCAGTCGGCGTGTGGCTATCTGCCCCACCACGCGGTGGTCGAGCAAGATCACACAATCGGCCACGTATTCCTCCATGCCGTAACGGGTCAGACTCCTCTCGCCCCGTTCACTGGTAACGATGGCGGTGACGCCTCTCTCCTTTAGCCAGCGAAACAGCCGACGTAGCTCGGAGCGGAGGATGACGTTGTCGGGCAGGCCTGTGAAGAGGGCTTCGAGCGTATCCAGTACGACGCGCTTGGCGCCGATACTGTCAATCGCACAACCCAGCCGGATGAACAGCCCTTCGAGGTCATACTCGCCCGCCGCTTCGATCTCACTGCGCTCGATTGCAACGAAGTCGAGTGCCAGCTTCTTCTGGGCGACCAGCGCTTTGAGATCATACCCGAGCGAGGCGAAATTCGCTGCCAGCTCCCCGGTGTTCTCCTCAAAGGCCATGAACACGCCGGGCTCGTCGGACTCCAGTGCGCCGCGCACGATGAACTCCATGGCCATCAGTGTTTTTCCGCAGCCAGCACCACCGCACAGAAGGGTGGTGCGCCCGCTCGGCAGCCCCCCCCCGGTCAGCTCATCCAGCCCCTGTATGCCCGTGGCCGCTTTGGACAGCACGCGAGGGAGACGGGGCTTGTGGGCTACCCGCTGGGTCTTCTCATCCTTAATGTGAAAGCTCCTCTTACCGATCTGGCGATTACGTCACTCTTAGAATCGCCAGTTCATGATGGTGATTAGTGGAACGGAACCGCCTTTTCGCATCATTCAATAGTGTAATCATAGACGAAGGGCGTGTTGTCCATATCTTCGTATCGCTGTGAATCCCCATTGGCGTACTGCACATAGATATACATGGAGTGCGAGCCTTGCGTCTGATCCAGGTCGGTTGGCGGAACCACAACCTCAACAGTTGCATTCGAACCGGCCATCACGGTTCCCCATGCATATTGAGCGTATGCGGGTGAGTTGCTATTGCCCTGATCCACGATAACGGCCCACGCTGAATCCTGAGTGCTGATGTCTTCCCAGTCTCTGCTGCCAGTGTTCTGCACAGTCACCATAAGCGTTAGCCAATGTCCTGGAGTGGCACTTGTGTCGCCAGTGACACCCAAGAAGGCACCGCCCCACTCACTGAGTTCAGGTGCAGGTGTGGATGTAGGTTCAGATTCCGGTGCATCAGATCCGCCGTCGTCCCCACCGTCACAACCAGCCAACATGAGCCCCATCCCAACACAGAGCGTAACAGACATAAGATACTTACACGTCTTCATTCCCGTTTCCTTTCGTTTGGTCATTATCCCCTAAATCAGTTCCAACCATCGCCACTCTCAAAACCGCCAGTTGACGACAATCATCCCGGGCGCCAACTCATTGGGCAAGCCGGTGAACCATTCGTTCGGCGGAATGAGGTTTACCAATCCGATTTGGACCCCCATGTCCGGAGTAAGGCTGACTTGCAGTGGCTTGTTACCGGCCGTCACTCCGCCCGCGAACAAGACAGGCGCTAACACTAATAGTAACCTGTTGATGAGCGGCATGGGCCCTCCTGCGTTGAGTGCTGCGTCTGGTTCTTGATCTGCCACCACAATACGCAACAGGATGACCGTTCGCTATGGGGTATAACCCTACCGCGAGGAAGTGGTGGGTTGTAGGGGGGGGGCGCAGCCTATCTGGAGCCTATCCGAAAAAAGTAGCTGCGCTCTATCTAGAGCCCGTCCAAGAAGGGTAGGAGACGCCGAAACAGGTTGAAACTGGAGAAAACGTCCATCGTGGTGCCTCGCGACACTAGACGATGGTCACCTGCACACTGCTCTCGATGACGCCCGTCGCGATGGCGTGGCGGGTGAGGCCGGCGGTGTCGTGGATGTCGAGCTTCTGCATGAGATGATCCCGATGCTTCTCGACCGTCTTGATGCTGATACCGAGCTCCGCCGCGATTTGCTTGTTGGCTTCGCCTTCGGCAATCAGTTGGAGCACCTCCATCTCGCGCGAGCTCAGACGCGTGATCTTCTTCTTGGAGCTCCCTTTTCTATCCAGCGAAGTCTGGTGCCGCTTGTGGTAGCGCTTGGCAATAGCGGGGCTGAAAAACGTGTTGCCCTTATGGACTTCTCGTATCGCCTCGGAGAGGCAGTGGGCGGAGGTCTGCTTGATCAGGTATCCGGCGGCCCCTAACTCCATGGCGGTTTCAACATAGGCGTCATCGCTGTGAGCAGAAAGGATGAGCACCTTGACGTCGGGGAACGCCTGGCGAATCTGGCGGGTGGCTTCCACACCATTGAATTGCGGCATGGCGATGTCCATGACGACTACGGCGGGATGGAGTGTACCGGTCATGTCCACGGCCTGTCGACCGGTGACCGCTTGGCCGATCACCTCGATATCACACTCGATCTCCAGGAGCTTCAGCAGGCCTTCGCGGACCACCATGTGGTCCTCGGCCAGTAGGACGGTGATGGGCGGTGAGGGACTCATGGGGCCCTGCGCTCCTTCGCCCCGTTGCGGAACGGGATCTGTGCGGCCACGGTCGTGCCATGACTCGGAGCGGATGTCACCGTGAACCGACCACCAACCATCTCGACCCGCTCTCGCATACCCAGTAACCCCATGCGCCTGTTCTTCTTGGAGTGCAACAGACGCTCTACATCGAACGCCTTACCGTCATCCTTGATGTGCATGCGGACGGCGTTCGGAAGTCGTTTGATGTCGACGGTGGCGCAGCTGGCGTTGGCGTGGCGGGCAACGTTGCTCAGCGCTTCCTGGGCAACACGAAAGAGCACTGTGCGCTTGGCGTTACTCAGGTGTTCAATATCCGCAAACGTTGTCAACCTCACCCGGATGCCCGTCTCTTCTGTAAACCGCTTCATCAAGGAGTGCAGGGCAGGAACCAATCCCAGATCGTCCAACACCGCCGGTCGCAGGTCGCGGGCGAAGCGATGCACTTTGTCTACCGACTTTTCCACAAGCTTCTGCGTACGCGCGATTTGCTTTGTGAGCCCCTTCGTATTCAACGCGGCCTCCAGTCGCAGATTCGCGAGATGGAGGTTGATGCCCGTCAACGTCTGTGCGACGAGATCATGCAGCTCTCGGCTGATGCGTTTCCGTTCATCCTCCTGGGCCGACAAAATCCGGTGGGAGAGGCTCCGCAGCTCTTCCTGTAGGTGTCGCGACTGGCCCAGGAGCTGGTCTGAGTGGCTTTCGCTTTTACGCAGCTTTTGCTCTATGACCTTGCGCCTGGAAACTTCCCTCTTCAACTTCTTGTTGGAGGCCGTGAGATCGCGGGTGCGCTCGTCCAAGGCCTGGTTCAGTCGGGTCAACCGGGCGTTGTGCTCCAGCGCCGTACGGTGCGTCTCCTCCATCGGAATGATCGTCTCGGCAAAGAACCTCGCGGCTCGGTGGATGATGCGCTCCCGAACGCGGGCTGACTCGGTCGCGGTCGCCCGGGTGATCACAACCTCCTCATGGAGCATGGCCAACTCCAGGATCTCCAGCTTCAGGGCCACGGCCTCTCGTCCCAGCGTGGCGGCGACGGTCGGTCGCGACCTGGTGCTCTGATCGAGATAGCGGCCCAATGCCGCCTGATAGCGCTTGGAAAACGCCTTTACCTTACTCTCTTTTCGCGCGGATATGGCCATGGCTGAATCCATTGACTCCTTATATATGATCGCTCTTCCCCAATTGTTCCACCAATCGTTGTGCGTTGACAATCTCATTCTCAAGTCTTTCCGTATCGGCGCTGGCCGATGTCCTCAATGCCAATAGTCTGAGGTCAATAGCGAGTAGGGCTTGGGCGATCTCATTGCGAAGCGCTTGGCTGGTGTTCTTTCGCTCATGCTCCTGCGCCGCCATGTGCTCACGCATCTGACGCTGCAAGTCCTTCTGGAGGCCGTGTGCCTCAGCCAAGAGCTCGGCGTGCTGATGTTCGCCCTGTTTGAGAATCACCTCCGCCGCCTCTCGCTGAGGGATGGCTTCCCGCAATCGCGTGGCCGAGGCGGATGACTCGTTCCTGCGCCGCCGCAGTGTCCGTGTCAGCTGGTCGATTCGGGCCTCGGCTTTCAGGGAGGCACGGTGAGTGGCCTCGATCGGAACGATGGCCTCTGTGAAGAAGCGCTTAGCCCGTTCGGCCGACTTGTGCCTGCCGCTCTCGGATGAGGGACCCGGTGGTGCCAAGGCCGTCAGAGCCTGCTCGTGAGACTTCGCGACGTCCAGCGTCTCCAGCCCAAGGGTCACCGCCCGGCGTCCCAGCCTCGCCGCCGACCGCAGACTGGCTGACGGCCCCTGCTGAAGGAAGCGGCGCAACGCCATCACATAGCGCCGTGACCAATCAACTCCTTCGGTGTCTTTTTTCAGTGCGCACATCACGTGACCCCGAGCGTACAGGATCTGCGACGGCCTTTGCAGTGGGGTATAACCCTACCTGTTCGATTTGCGGGCGACTGTGTTCGCAGGGCTTCTCATTATGGCATCCACTGGGTAAGCCGGACGCGACAGAGCGCGTCCCTCCATGGTCACGACGGATGCGTCTCTGTTGATAAGGGCTACGTGGGCAATGACTAATGATGAAATATCCGGGGCTACTTTGCGTGGGCAAACTATTTCGAACATCCAACATCGAACACCCAACATCGAACATCGAAGTGGGCAAGGTGTGCATACAAAACACCACTTGCACTTTCCCTTCTCAAGGATTTCTGATCCATATATCACACAGAAGGGCAGAGTCCCGTGCA
>JABMPJ010000077.1 GCA_013203785.1 Lentisphaerota bacterium
ATTATGCCCCACTCCGGCCATCTCAGATGAAATACCCCTGCCATGGTTCTATCGAGCTCCTTTTTCGTCTTGCCCCATCCTCCCCCCCTGCCTACCATACGCGGCGAGTTTGTACTGGCGACGGCCGTAGCGTCGGGGACGTAGCAACGACGAGGTAAGATGATGGATTTTGAGCTCACTGAAGATCAGATAATGATTCGCGACCTCTGCAAGCAGATCGCTGAAGAGAAAATGAAGCCGCGGCGTGAGCACTACGATACCTCGCACGAATTTCCGCACGACATCGTTAAGGCGTTTGCCGATGCCGACCTGTTCGCCATCATGATTCCAGAGGAATACGGCGGGATGGGCGGCGGCGTCATGGACCTCTGTGTCTGCATCGAGGAGCTGTGCAAGGTCGACTCCGGTACAGCCCTCTCTCTTTTTGCCACCGGCTTGGGGCTGGACCCCATCCTGCTGCACGGTTCGCACGAGCAGAAGGCCAAATACCTCCCACGCATCGCCCAGGGCGCCCTGGCAGCCTTCGGGCTAACAGAGGCCGGTGCCGGCAGCGATGCCAGCGGCATCAAGACCACCGCTGTGAAGGAGGGTGACGAGTATATTCTCAACGGCACCAAGCAGTGGATCACCAACGGCGGCGAGGCCGAGATCTATACCGTGATCGCCATGACGAACAAGGCCAAGGGCCCGCGCGGGGCGAGTGCCTTCATTGTGGAAAAAGGTATCCCCGGTTTTACCTTCGGCAAGAAAGAGAACAAGATGGGCATCCGCGGCTCCGCAACCTGCGAGCTAATCTTCCAAGACTGCCGCATCCCGGCCGAAAACCTCATTGCCCGCGAAGGAATGGGCTTTATCGTGGCGATGAAGACACTGGATATGTCACGGCCCGGCGTAGCCGCCCAGGCCCTTGGTGTCGCCACTGGCGCGCTTGAAGCCGCCGTCCAATACAGCCGCGAGCGCTACCAATTTGGCAAGCCCATCTGCGCCAACCAGGGCATCCAATTCATGCTGGCCGATATGGCCACGCAGGTGGAAGCCGCACGCGCCTTGCTCTACCGGGTGGCGCGCTATATCGATTCAGGAGCGAAGGACTTCAGCAAGTTCTCAGCCATGGTGAAGCTCTACGCCTCCGATGTGGCAATGAAGGTCACCACCGACGCGGTGCAGATCCTGGGTGGCTACGGCTATATGAAAGAGTATCCCGTCGAGAAGATGATGCGTGATGCCAAGATCACACAGATCTACGAGGGTACCAACCAGATCCAACGCGAAGTGATCGGCCTGAGCCTGATCAAGGAAGCCGCGGCAGCCCGCACCTGACCTCAGTCGGTCGGCACATCAGGGGATGACACCGACCAAATCAGCGATCACTCGGAAGAGCCAGTTCACGGGCTTCATGATGAGCCCTGATAGCGGAAGAATCCCGAAGCTGGCACAGACGACCACCGTAATCCCTCCCACCGCACCGAGCAGTATATAGCTGCGTAACGACAGCGTCTCCTGGCGTGATTTCGAGCCGACATGAGAGAGGCGTGTGCGGTGGTGGCGGGGCATTTCGACCGGTTCGGCGGGTAACTCGGAGGAGACCGTACCCGACAGGGTTGCCCGGATCACATCCATAACCCCCTCCAGTGTATAGTGCGGCGAGATGTGCCCGCCGTTACGATTCACTCGCAGCAATACAGACTGATCTGCTGTCAGCGGACAACCCGTATGGATCGCAATGCGGTGATCAAGCATACAGAGATCCCCACTCGAATCGCCGATCGTCAAGACCTCGTCCCGCGCCACACCGAGCGACTTCCCCAGACTGCTCACGACTAGGCCTCTGCGCCGGGACACCTCACACACCTCGATCTCGCGCCCCTTCTGATCGACGTGGAGCGAAGGGCGCTCCTGGATCTCTTTCTGAACCCACAGCAGCGCCGCATCGGCGGACTCCTCCGTTGCAAAGCGCAGCGAGAAGCGGTCAGGTAGCAGCACCACCCGACGCACGCCACGCGTGGTCCGCTGCAGATGCCCGTGCATCTGCTTAAGCTTGCTTAGGGCATCACGATGGGCCAACAGGAACCGGACCAGCACGGTCAAACTGAACAAGGGCATGATGACATAGTCCTCGCCGCGACGGCGATAGATCAATCTATGGCGCGTGGCCACCAGGTCGGGGCGCAGGCCCGCTTTTTCCATGGGACGAAAGAAGCGGCGAAAGCTGGCGTAATGCCGTCCCGTACAGATGAGCCAAGTCGTCTGCGACGTCCGGCGCAGGTCGGCGAGCTGTGCTTTGAAATCCGGATAAAGCCTTCGCTCGTCGCGGTGGCCTATCAGGGTACCGTCCAAGTCAGTTACAAGCAGACGAATATCGGGATTCCGCACGCCACACTCCACAGCCTTTGGCCCAGCCTAGAAGCCCTGCTTCTGTAGGGCATTGCGCAGGGCGGTCTGAAATTCCGCCAGGTCCTCCTCGGAGGGGCGATACTCTGGATCGCCCGCATCCAGAGCCAGTCGGCCCATCTGATCCAACGACCAACTCGCATGGCGGCCGTCGCTGAAATCAACGCTGCCACTCACCACCGCCCCCGGCTTGACGAGTCGGTCGACCTCAACGGTAACCGCACCAGGCAGCAACTCGCCCCCGTCTGCGGCGGCGACCTCGGCTTCAGGTTCAGTCTTGGGCTCTGGCGGCGGATCATCCTCCTTGAGCGTCAGTTCCAGGTCAATCACCAGGAAACGCACATCCATATAGGTCATCGAGATAGCGAACTCGGACTGGAGCTGCTTCTGGACATCAGAGAGCCCCGCCCCCTTACGTACCCACTCCGTCACGGTTATTTTCTGTTCGTCGGTCAACGTCATGCTTTCTCCGGATACCGTTTCCTCTGCCCACAGCCTGCTGGCCAACATACCGGCGCCTCATAGAACGCCTCTAAACTTGCTTTGAAAGTGTAGAGTATGTAGAAGATAACCGAAAGACGAAATGTTGAAGCTCATACAAACAACCGTTGCGGAAGCGCAACAGGCCGAACAGCTCGCTCGCCGTATCATCGAGCGGTCCTTGGCGGCCTGTGTCCAGATGGTCCCGATCCGGAGCACCTACCGCTGGCAGGGCGCGATCGAGCAGAGCGCCGAGGTCCTGCTGTTGATGAAGACCAGCGAAGCACGCGCCACCGCTTTGATGCAGTTTTTGGCAGACGAGCACCCCTACGAAGTGCCCGAGATTGTGGCCACCGACCTGACCGATGTTTCTGAGCCCTATGCCGCTTGGGTCGCCGATCAAACTGAAAAAGATGGAGTGCATACATGACTGAGCTCGACCCACCACCACCACCCTCCGGCAGCGGGGTGGGAATTGTGCACACCCAGACACTCTCACTCACGCTTCCACCGGACGGGCTGCCCCTCAAGAGCGGGGCACGCCTGCCAGCCGTTCAGGTTGCCTACGAAACCTACGGCACACTCGCCAAGGCCCGTGACAACGTCATCTTCCTCTGCCACGCCCTGACCGGCGATGCCCACGTCGCCGGCCTGCTCGATAGCGCCGATGGCCCGCGCGGATGGTGGGACGAGATGATCGGCCCCGGCCGCGGGATTGATACCGACTTCTACCACGTGATCTGCGCCAATGTCCTGGGTGGCTGCCGAGGCACCACCGGCCCTGCCTCCATCAATCCGGCCACCGGCCAGCCTTACGGGGCCAGCTTTCCGGCGATTGCGGTCGAAGACATCGTCGATGTCCATCACCTGCTTGTGCAGCAGCTCGGTATCGAGCAGCTGGCCGCCGTAATCGGAGGCTCATTCGGCGGCATGCAAGTTCTCGACTGGATGCTACGCCACCCGCAGAGCGTGCGCCGCGGCATCTGCATCGCCTCGGCCGGCTCCCTCTCCGCCCAGGCCCTCGCCTTCGATATCGTGGGGCGCTCCGCCATCACGAGCGACCCCCTGTGGAACCATGGGGACTACTACACCTCCGGTAGCGCCCCCCATCAGGGCCTCGCCCTGGCGCGCAAGGTGGGCCATATCACCTACCTCTCGCCCGGCATGATGACTCACAAATTCGGTCGCGAGCGCCACAGCAACAGTGCGCACCCCGGCGAACCTATCGGTGAACCAGGGGGCTTCCGCTCCAACTTCCAAGTCGAGAGCTACCTGGAACATCAAGGCAAGAAATTCGTGGAGCGTTTTGATGCCAACTCCTACCTCCACATCACGCAAGCCATGGACGAGTACGACGTGCAGGCCGGCTATGCCTCACTGGCCGAGGCATGTGAACGAGTCCAGGCCAACGTTCTGGTTGTGGCTCTGAGTGAAGACTGGCTCTTTCCGCCCGAACAATCACTCGACATCGCGCACGCGCTCCTGCGCAGTGGCAAACACATCTCCTATTGCGGGCTGCATGCCCCGCATGGACACGACGCGTTCTTAATTGATATCGAACACATGGCCGGCATCGTACGCGCCTTTCTGCCCTGGGTGACCTCGAATCAACCATCGCCCGCCACGGTCGGCGGAGGGCAGCATGAGGCGGCCCGGCGGCGTGAGTTCAATTTGATCGCCGGCATGGTGCCACAGCAAGCCCGTATCCTCGATATCGGTTGTGGCGGGGGCGAACTTCTCTCCTACTTGCACGCGCAGCTTCAGACCAGCGGCATGGGGGTCGACATCGACATTGACCACCTGATCCGCTGCGTCAACGACGGCCACGATATGTTCCAGACCGATATCGACAACGGCCTCAGCATGATTCCGGATGACAGCTACGACTGCGCCATCCTCAGCGAAACGATCCAGGTGGTCCACAAACCCCTCCTGGTCCTACGTGAGATGATGCGCGTTGCGCGCGAAGGCATCGTCAGCTTTCCTAATTTCGCCAACTGGTCGCATCGCCTGCGGCTCGCCCGCGGACGGATGCCCAAAGGCGGTGCTCTGCCTTACGAGTGGCACGACACCCCCAACATACATCTTTTCACGCTGCTGGACTTCACCGACCTCTGCCGCCGCGAAGGGTTCGGGATAAGCCAAGTCTTCTGCCTGCCCGAGAAACGGGTCAACCGGGGCCTTGTCCGACTGGGTTGCTGCAACCTCGGTGCCGACCGCGTCCTGGTGCGTATCACCCGCAATCCGGACGATCATCCCGGCCGCTGTTCTGCCCCCGCGCGCGATCAGGGTTGAATCGCCGGGCGTGGCGGTCTATAACACTACCTGTCACGACTCTTGAGAGGACCCGTCATGTCACAGGAAAGCTGGATCAATGGCCTGTTGCCCGATGCCATCGCGCACCTGATCAAATGCCGCGAGTGCCCCCGCGCAGCCAACACGGAAAGCGGCCTTAACCTGGCCGGCAAGAAAGCGGTCTGCCGCGTCCTGGATGAACTGATCTCGATCCTGTTCCCCGGGTGTCACGGTCACGGTCCCGCACGCGCAGCCGACCTCGACGCCGAACTACGCCACCAGCTCTGCGGCACGGCCCTCGCACTCAAGGGGCAGATCCGGCGCGCTCTGGAATACCAGTGCACGATTGATGACTGCGAGGACTGTAACAGATGCGAGCAGAAAGCCGAGGAGGCCGTCGCGGTGCTGATCCAGCAGATTCCCGAGATCCAAGACCTCCTGCAGCATGACATCGATGCGGCTTATGAAGGCGATCCGGCGGCCCGCTCGACCATGGAAGTCGTCATGAGCTATCCAGGCGTCTACGCCGTCATCGTCCACCGCATCGCCCATGTGCTCTACAGCCAGCACATCCCGCTGATTCCGCGCATCATGTCCGAACACGCCCACTCCGTAACCGGCATAGACATTCACCCCGGTGCCCAAATAGGGCATGGCTTCTTCATCGATCACGGCACCGGTGTCGTCATCGGCGAAACCTGCGAGATCGGCGACCACGTCAAGCTCTACCAGGGCGTGACCCTCGGCGCACTGAGCTTTGAGAAGGACGAGCACGGCCATTTGGTTAAAGGCATCAAACGGCACCCCAACCTGGGCGATCATGTCGTGATCTATGCGGGCGCCACCCTGCTGGGCGGCCAGACCCATATCGGCCACCACTCGGTGATCGGCGGCAATGTCTGGCTGACCCACTCCGTGCCGCCCGGCTCCAAGGTTTACAATCAACAACCGCGACCCCACATCCGCCAGGCCGACGGCAGTTGGAGTATCGCCAACGGCGAGTGGAACGATCCGGGAGCAGGCATCTAATTATGAAGTTGCTCTTTCTTTGCAGTATGAACGCCTGTTCCAGCCAGATGGCCGAAGCTTTTGCGCGGGCCCGGCCGCACGGGGGCGTTGAGATCACCAGCGCCGGCATGGATGTCGCCCCGGTGCATCCCATGACCCTCAAGGTCATGGCCGAAGTCGGCATTGACCTCTCCAGCGCCAAGCCGCGCAAGCTGGACGAGCTCGCGCGTAACGACTTTGATGTGGTGGTGACCCTTTGCCGTGAAACATCGGGCGATGTGCCGGTCCTACCCGGGCTACCCGTCTGCGTCCATTGGAATCTCCTCAATCCAGCTGAAGTCACCGGAAGTGACGAGCATGTCCTGTCGGCCTTTCGACAGGCACGCGACGAAATCAAGCGCTTGGTGGACGACCTTTTTGAGAAGGGCTATCTCACCGCCCTGCAGTTCGCCCGCGCCTGCGAGAGCATGATCCATAACAATGTCAGCGATGGGATCATGGCCCACGACATGAACCGCCATATATTCCATTTCAACAAGGCGGCCGAAACCATCACCGGCTACGCCCGCGACGAAGTGATTGCCCGCGACTGCCACGACATCTTCCCCGGCCGATTCTGCGGAGGCAAGTGCCTCTTCAGTGATTTACCCAAACCAGCCGGGAACGGCGCCGTGAAGCGTGAGGTCGACATCGCCACCAAGAGCGGCGAACGTCGCACGATCGACACCACGCTACGCGTAATGACCGATGCCAACGGCATCGAAATGGGCATGCTGCTCTCCTTCCACGATGTCACGCGCGAGCGAGCTCTGGCGCGGCGCGTCGGGGAGATCAACCAGTTTTCCGGTATCGTCGGGCGCGACGCGAAGATGCTCGACCTCTACGATCTGATCCGGGATCTGGCCGACACCGACGTCCCCGTTCTTGTACAGGGCGAGAGCGGCACCGGCAAAGAACTCGTCGCCGCCGCGATCCACAACGAGGGGCACCGCGGCGACAAGCTCTTCGTCCCAATCAACTGCGGTGCCCTCCCGGAGTCGCTCCTCGAAAGCGAGCTGTTCGGCCACGTCAAGGGCTCCTTCACGGGGGCAATCCGCGACAAGAAGGGGCGCTTCGAATTGGCCGATGGCGGGACGATTTTCCTGGATGAAATCGGCGATATCTCGCCGACCATGCAGGTGAAACTCATGCGCGTGCTGCAGGAAGGCACTTTTGAGCGCGTCGGCAGCGAGACCACGCTCAAAGTCGATGTCCGTGTCATCAGTGCCACTAACAAGGATCTACAAGAAGAGATCAGCGACGGCCGGTTTCGCGACGACCTCTACTATCGCCTCAGCGTTGTGCCGCTCTGGCTACCGCCCCTGCGCGAGCGGCGCATGGATATTCCCCTGCTTGCGGAGCACATTCTGAAGCTCGCTCTCAAAGACCGCGGCCGCGGCCACGTCACCATTTCGCCCGAGGCCATGGACGTGCTGCTTTCCAACGCCTGGCCCGGCAATATTCGCGAACTGCAAAACTGGCTTCAATTCGCCCTCGTCAAGTGCAAGGGCGACGTCATCACACCCGAGCATTTCCCCCCCGCCCGCGCGGGCAGCACCCCGCTCGGCCGCACCCGTCGGCGCCGCAAACTGGACGCCAGTGCCGTCCGCGAAGCGATCCTCGCTACCGAGGGCAACAAGCTCGAGGCCGCCAAGCGCCTGGGCGTCTCACGGGCGACCCTCTATCGCTTCCTCGAAGACGTGGATATTTAGTCCATCTGCAGGGTGGCACGAAGCGGACAAGATCGCATGACTGCTTTTGATGTGATCGTTGTGGGTGGAGGACCGGCCGGCATGATAGCGGCCGGGCGTGCAGCCGAATGTGGTCGGCGCGTGCTGCTGGTGGAGGCGAATCGCCAGCTTGGCGAAAAGCTGAACCGGACCGGCGGCGGGCGCTGCAACATCACGAATGCGGAGTTTGACACACGCACCCTGCTCGCTTTCTTCGGTGATGCCGCCAAATTTCTTTTTGCCCCCTTTTCCCGCGTGGGGGTGCAGGACGTCTTTGACTTCTTCGAAGGCCGCGGCCTGCCGCTGGTAATCGAAGCACACAAACGCGCCTTTCCAAAGAGTCAACGAGCAACGGATGTGACCCGTGTGCTCCGCGCGTACATGCAGGAGCACGGTGTCTCCATCCGCACGGGAATCGAGGTGAAGCGGCTGCACCTGCATGATGGCAGAATCATCGGCGTCGACACCAGCCAGGGTGCCTTCACGGCCGACGCTATTATTCTCGCGACCGGCGGTGCCTCCTATCGCGAGACAGGATCGAGCGACGACGGGATGGACTGGCTCAGAGAGACCGGCCACACCGTCCAAGCCGCTACGCCGGATCTCGTGCCGCTGCGTGTGAGTGAGCCGTGGGTGAAGGCCCTATCCGGCACCAGCGTGGACCCCGTGAAGATCACGTTCAGCGCAACCAACGGCGAGAGCATCGCCCGGACCGGAAAGATCCTCTTTACCCACTTCGGACTCTCGGGGCCCCTCATTCTCAACAGTGCGCACGACGTCAAGCGACTGCTCAAGCAAGGACAGGTCGAAGCAACCATCGATCTCTTCCCACATCTCGAAGCGCACCCGCTTGATCAGCGTGTGCTGGCCTGCTTCAACGAGAACGGCAATAAACTCGTCCGCAACACCGCCAAGTGGCTCGCGCCCCCTGGATTGGGAGCAGCACTGGTCGCGCACCTTGTCCCCGAGCTGCTCGATAAAAAAGTCAATACAGTCACACAGCCAGAGCGAAAACACATGGTGCAGTGGCTCAAAGCCCTACCCCTGACCGTCACCGGCACGATGGGCTATGACTGGGCCATAGTCTGCGACGGCGGCATTCCACTGACCGAGGTCGATACGCGCACCATGGCCTCCCGGATACACCCCAACCTCTACATCACGGGGGACCTGCTCCACATCAGTCGCCCCTCCGGCGGCTACTCGCTACAGCTCTGCTGGACCACCGGACTCATTGCCGGGCAGAATGCGTAGAGAGCCCTCTGCGAAGCGAAACGGGGCGATGGGAACTCATAAGAGCCTGGCGAGGGCTGCTCTGAAGAGCAAAACCAGGCCCGATGTTTCCTCGGGCGGCAGGTAATCGGAAAGTTCATCCACAATCTGCTTCTCAGAGAGCGCAGCCACCCACCCCCGGAGAAAATCATAAAACTCGCTGCATGTCCGTCCACGGAAGTAGTCTTCCTTCTTCACCAGTCGTGAGTAGGATGGCTTGCGCAGTCGCCGTTCCAGCGTAGCGGTGTCCGGGGAGGCACTCATCTGTAGGAGAAACCAGATGTCGTAGATATCACGAACCAGACGACGCTCGTTCCAAGCCGCCATTTTGTTGGCGAGGGCGTTGTTGGTGTCGACCACGTGGATAATGCGCGGTGGCAGGTCGAACTGGGAGGAGAATAGGCGTGTGGATGCTGTGGTAGTCTCCACTTCCATTGCAACCTTGGCTTCCACCTGAATTGTCGTTTGATCAACGGTCAGCGCCACGCGCAGGCACTTCGAGTTGAGTGAGTAGTCGAGGGCGGCTCCTTCGAGGAACCGGAGGCACGTGACAATCTCAGCTACGATGTCCTTCTTAGACTTGTATGGCACGAAGAAGTAGTCAAGATCATTGGTCAGTCGGGGCGATCCCAACACGCGCAGCACCATACCACCACGCAGCACCGCCCTTTTGTCAAATCGTTGGCGAATAGGTCCAGAACGCGCGCCAGCAGTTGTTGTTCCTTCTCGATCATGGGCGTCTCCAGATGCGATTAAAGAACGATACAAAGCGCCTGTCGTACGTTTCCAGGTAGCGTTCGATCATATCGAAGTCGAGGCCCTCGAGGTTGATATCTGTTACCGGATCGAAAGAGAAACGGCGCCCGCGGTAGGTAAAGTAACAGACATCGAGGAACGCCTTTTCTGGAGACGCAACTAGTGTTCCCGCGACCGAGGCGAACCCAAAGTAGAGGCGCGGGCTGATACTGAGATGTTCAACGGTCCCAAGTTCGCAGCGGTAGGTGCGCGGGCGTCCTATCTTGATCCCCTGAACCCGGCGTGCCGGGATAGATCCGATGGCGGCCGCCCGCGCGAGCACGGTGCCGGTCGAGAGGTACGCTTTCGGTTCAATCCGGCTACTGATCGTTGTCAGAGATGCATCGGGAGTTGCGTAGATGCCACGCTTCACCTTGATCAAGTCGCCACGCCGCACCATATCTGCCACCACGCGATAGAGCGTTGCCTCGGCGTTCTTGGCAAGCACGACTTTGAGGTCGGCGACTGTGAACACTCCGTCGAGCTCATTGGCCCACTTCTCTATGGCTCTATACTGCGCTATGTCCATGTGCAGATACTCTCAGAATACGACAGTATCTGTCAACAGACTATCCAAGTGTTTCTATGGCTTTTTGCGCGGCCAAATTGATCAATGAGGGTAGCGAAAAAGGACTCGCCGCACTTCGCCCATTGCGCCTCAAGGGCTTACGTACAGCATGCCTGTCCCTTATCTTCTTGTCCCTTATCTTCTTTTTTTAGGGCCGCCCCCTGCCAGGCCGCCCCCTTCCAGCCGGGTTCGATTCTTCTATCGATACACATCGCGACGGTCGCCCGCCTTGACCACGCAGACGATGAGCTGGTCATCTTCGATGGCGTAGAGAATGCGGTAGTTGCCCTGTCGCAGGCGATAGCGATCCTGCCCGGAGAGCTTCTTTGATTGTGGGGGGCGGGGATTCTCTGCGAGCGCCCGGATAGTGGAAAGGATTCGGTTGACGTCCTTCTTGGGAATTTTCTTGAGGTCCTTGGATACGGAGTCTTTGACGATGACCCTATATAGTGCCATCGCGCTTCAGTCCTTTCACAAAGTCCTCAAACGCGACGGTTCCCTCGCTCTTCCGTTCGTCAAACGCCGCGAGATCGCTGGCATCCTCTGCCAACTCGTCTCGCACGGCATCGTTGATCAAGTCCGACACGGATCGTGATGTCTCAATCGATTGCAGTTGAAGAGCTCTGTGCAGGACAGGGTCAAGGTAGACGGTAGCCCGTTTGGTCAGCGTGCTCATGTTGCACCTCCATTCATTACAACTAGAGTAGCGCTATAGCGTTACAACGTCAAGACGTTGCTTCTCATGAATCGAACGTTTTGGCGTCATAGTGCCGTGCTTGCGAGGTTACCATGGACGCCTTTGCTGAGGTCAATCTGGGAGGAAACCGATTCGCCTGGCTTTTTGGAGGCGGCCTTGGATCCATGAGTTGCTTGATCGCTTCGACCAGCACCAGGATCTGATCATCATGGGCGCCAAGCTTCCGCTCCAGCAGGGCAATCTTGTGGGCCAGCTCCTTGTGTCCGGCAAGCACTTCTCGAAGCTGGATGAATGCCCGAACAACGAAAACGCTGACCCCCACGGCTTTGGAGGAATTCAGCACACTGGCCGCCATAATGGCGCCATGCTCCGTGAAGACGAGTGGCATGGCCTTGGAGAACTTGAGGTTCTCAATGTGTCGCAATTTGCGATCACCTCCGCCTTCTCCTCCGGCGCGAGCTGGAACATGGAGTCGTCGGGAAAGCGAGTCAGATCGCCCCTGCCCGCACTCAAGGGCGGAGAGGGCTTGCTCGCCGCTGTCTTGCCGAAGTGTGTGTTTCGACTACTCGATCTTTATCCAGCGTGCTCCGGGACCGCGGCCTTCTGAGCGCACCGCACCGCTGTCGCGCATTCTGCGAAGTACGACCCGAATCATGTCGCGGCTTACGCCGGGGCAATCGGTATCAATGTCCGATATCGCAAAAGGTGCTACCCTCCGGGCAACCGCTGCTTCTACCTGTTCGGTCTTGGATCCCCTTCCGGTACCAAGCGTCCCGACTCGCTCCTCGAATTCCTTGTACGCCCGGATCAGCACCCCCCAGAAGTAGTTGAGCCAAGGATGGACATCGTGTTCGGACTTGTGCCAGCCCTGCGAACTGCTCTCCAGTGCCTCGTAATAGGTCTCTTTCGACTGTTCGAAGATGCGTTCAAGACTGATGTAGCGCCCTACTTCATGGCCGAAATGGTAGAGCAGCATCAGTGTCAGTAGTCGCGATACCCTTCCATTGCCATCGCTGAACGGATGGATGCAGAGAAAGTCGAGGATGGTAAGAGGGACAACCAGCAACGGTTCCTTCGTATACTCGTTGACGGCTGCGCCATAGGTGGCTTCCAACTGTTGCATGGCTTGGGGTGTTGCAACGGCGCTGACCGCCCGGAAGCGCACCCGTGCCACAGCACCGTCAGCGGTACGCTCTACAATCTCGTTGTCTGTCATCTTCCAGCCTCCGCCATCTTGGGGTAGATACCGGTAAAGCATAGAATGAAGCTGTAGGCAGATGTTGACCGAGAAGCGCATGTGAGTCGCTGAGTCGTGAATCATGTTCAAAGCATCACGGTAACCGGCGATTTCCTGTTCAGACCGGTCCCTGGGGGTTGCTGTCTTGAGCACGAGGGCCGCGATTCGTTTGTGAGGTGCGGTTATCCCCTCCAAACGGTTGGAGCACTCGCTGGATTCCACGATTGCAGTTTTTCGCAGTGTTTCGAGCGTATCTGGTGTCTGCCTGGCGAACAACTCCTGCTTGCCTTTGCTCTCCCCGATCTTGGCTAAAACCGAGCCCTGTTCAGGCGTCAGGTTCAAACGGTTCAGGTAACTGATGCTCAGTGATTGCATGCCAGATTCTCCCGAATAGGGGTAAGGATATCACGAATAGGGGCAACAGCAAGCTGTTATTACCCCTATTATGCAGTTGGTCAGGGGTATTTCATCTGAGATGGCCGGAGTGGTGCATA
>JABMPJ010000078.1 GCA_013203785.1 Lentisphaerota bacterium
AAAAGCGTGATTTTGACCCGATCTTGACTGCCCATCCCGATTCCGGCATCCTCTGACCCATGAAAGCCCTGCTTCAGGACGGTCTTCAGGCGCAAATGCCCGCCCCGCCCGAAAAGCGATTGCTTATCAATTCGCTGGACATGACAGAACATCACAAGCGCCAGCAGGGATTGAGAAAACAACATCTTTTTGTTCATGCTTTTCTCCTCAGAGTTATTTCCGTTCTGGCTTTCGCGCCTGCAAAACCGGGTATTGCAGGCGCCTCCCATCACTTCGGCGGCGTGGAGCTGTATTCCAGGTCGCCGGTGTCGCTGATGGCGAAGGCCGCGTTCCACCCGCACATCCCGGTGGCGGTTTTCACCAGCAGCTTGTTCCAGCCCGGCCGGAGTGTGATCGCCTTTTCGGCGAAACTATTCCAAGGCCCGCTAATCTCAAGAACCGGCTCGTCGTTCACCCACACTTTCCCAAACCAGTCCATGGAGTAATACAAGATCACGTCCCGCTTGTGGGGCGCCGGATTGTTGATCCATGCCGCCAGGTAGGCTGCTCCACTTCCAGGGGCGGCATTCTTGCGGTGTTCGTATGGATATATCTCCAGCAGTTTGACATGCTTGTCGAGTCCGGCGTCGATCTGCCGCCAGCGCACCACCTTGCCGCGCATGCCCGGATATTCGGCCCCCAGGTTTATCTCCTTCTCGGGAGGAAACGAGGACCGGGCCCAGCAGGCGGCGCGTTTCGCGTCCGTATAAGACTCGCCGTCGGCGGAGTCGAAATCGAACAAACCGATCGCGCTCCATTTCCGGATTGGACCCGGGGGCAGCGGCAGCAAATCCATCGAACTGATCGCCAGCCCCTTGGCGCCTTTGCCGACCAGCGTGATCTCGTAAGGGCCGCCGGGCAGGATGATCGGTTCCGGCAGGAGATGACGGACGTGCCGCGTGCCGGCGTATGCCGTCCCCATGACCCCGAGCGTCCTGCCACAATACTTGACCTCGATCGGCCCATAGCCTCCGCCGAAGAGCCCCCTGACGCGGAGTTCACACCGCCGGGCGTCCGATGCGCCCTTGAAAATGGTCGTGCCGGAGGGGATCAGGACGAACTCCTCGCCATAGGGTTCGATTCGTCTTGTCTCAACCGCGCCCTCCGGCTTGAGGTTGTGCGCCACAAGGTGTGAGGGGTTCGACGCGCAGACGTCGAAACGGTCGATGCCTTCCGGCCAGCCGAAGGCCTCCAGCCACCAGCGGCGTTCAGTGGCGAGACGCCCGATCAGCAATGCGGCTTTCGAATGGTCGCCGGACTGCCAGGCCGCGTTGATCGGATCGAACGAGTCAGCGAACGTTTCCACCGCGTCGCGGCGATAGCATTCTTTGACGGCGCTTGCGCCGGCTTCACCCGCTCCGACAAAGAAGTGCTTCACACCCTTTGCGGCGGTATTGATCTCCCGCATGAACTCGACCTGCCTGCCAATGCGTTCGCTTTCCTCGGGGCGCACCTTGACCTTCAGGCCGGCTATGGCATCGCCGCCGTTGACGGCGAAAAGCGCCGGCATAAATGGCTCGAGCGACACGCCGACCGAGCCATCCTTTGCAACGAGTTTCCCCCCGCCGATCAGATCGTCCAGGCGGTCCGCGCCTTTTGCCAATGAGAGCTCAACCTCCCTCTTCTCCGGTGTCCGGTTGACCAGGTAAAACACCGTCTCGCGGCCGCCGAAGAAGCCAAGGAAGCCGGCGCGCCGGCGCGACCCCGACCAGCAGGCCACCATCTGTTGATCCGAGCCGCTTCCGGAAAAACGCTCGTATTTCAGATCCGGGATCGCCCTGAAGACCCGGACGAAGGCGCGCAACTTCTCGTCGACCGGCGAGATCCCCCAAGCCTCCCCGCAGACGATCCGGTCCAGCGGTTGATCGTCCGCCAGCGCCTTGGCCATGCCCTCCAACTGCCGGGGATAGGCGATCGCGGCAAACGAACGGCACACATTGCCCATGTAGGCGGTATCCTTGCCAGGAACGAAGCTCTCGAGATCCACGCGCCCCGTCGAGGGATCGCGAACGTCCAGCTTTGCGAATCCAAGCGGGTCGAAGTCATTCACCTCGACATTTTCAGTGAAATTCATGCCATTGCCGAGCTCCTCCCACTTCTCGAAGCCCAGCTCCTTTCTTCCCGCAAGCCGATCATAATCGATCCCGCTTCCACGCTTGGGCGCATGCGGCCAACGTTGGAAAGCGCCACTGTAGAGCCGGGCGCCGGGGGCATGGCGGCGCAGCTCGGCCGCGCCCTCTTCCAAAAGGCTTTCGACCGTCTGGCAGCGCCAGTCGAGCCATTTGTCCTTCAAATCGTCCTTGAGCAGGCGGTCGCGGCGAAGCTTGAAGCGGTCGTCGCCGGTCTTGGGCACATCGACCGTAATGCCGGTCTCCTTTTCGAACCGCGCCACCGTGAGGTCGTCATAGCCATTGTCGTCCGAACAGAAAAACGGATTGCAGCCATTCCCCCACCCCGGCCACCACCGGAGCCGTACGCCCGCGAAGGCGGGGAACTTGCCATATTGTTCGCCAAACTCACGCAGCAGGGCGACGAAATACCGGCGCGACGCCGGGTTGGCCGGATTGAGGATCGGCCCGGTGGGCGAAAGGTAGATCGTCCCCTTGAGATCGGTCACGAAAAGCTCAACCGTCTCCTTTGACAGCTCCGCATAATTCCCGGCCCCGGCCATCATAGCCTTGAGGTCGGCCACGAAACGCTCATCCGAGACTTCCACCCCGCTCTCGCGGGCGAAGTGCCGCAACGAGCGCATGGCGCCGTCCATCTGGCGTTGAACCAACAAATCCGCCACCAGGCGCAGATCATACTTCTGTCCGACCAGCAGCAGCATCTTGAAGATATCGCGGTCGAAAGGATCCACCAGTTTCCCGTTGGGCCCGATGGAGAAGATGTCCCGGCCCTTCGGAAGCAGCGTGATATTGGGGATGATAGATTCCGTATAGGTCGACGCCGGAACCATCGCCAGATTGTCGCCGCGGAATCGACAAAGCTGGGCAAACCGTTCGGCCGAATCGCGCAGCCCGCGCCAATCATGATACAAGGGAGATGTGACCTCTGCTTTTACCCCGCGGGGAAATCCTTTGTCGCCCTCGGCGAGCGAAGCCATCGTGTTCCCGAACATCCAAATGGACAACTGTTCGCAATTGGCGCTGAATTCGCGGTTTTTCGCCCAACCGCCGGCGGGCTCGGCCAGTGGCGGAAGCCCGTCGGGGAACTCGTAGAGCTCAAGCTTGGCGACGGCGCCTTCCCTGTTCAGCGCGGAGCCGTGATTGCCTACGTGGTTGAAGGTGACAATGTCCAGCGCCTTGCCATTGGGCCAGACCAGGAAGGAGAGCGTGGCGAAGGGGCCGCTGAGTTCGGCGTCGCCCGCCGCCAGCACGGCGCCATTTTGCATCCCGCTCGCCTGGTCGATCGCCTCGACCGATACCAGCCGTTTCCGGTCGTTGGGGATCGTCGCCACCACCAGATGCGCTTTCTTGGGATTCTTCACCTGCAAGGTATAGGCGAACCAGTCCGGGGCCGTCATGTGGCCCCCCGCGGCTTTCTCTCCTTCGCGCGCGGGGCGCAAGGTTTTCGTCTCGGCGTCCCTTATCAATTGGTGGCGCTCCTGGTTCCAAACGCCTTTGCCGCCGGTGACGCGGTAGCGCCCGACCGGGCTGTCCACCACCTTGCTGGTATCGTTGTCGCGGAACTTGTGCTCCCGGTCGTCAGGCAATGTGCAGTCGACGCTGTCCACCAGTTCCTTACGGAGGTCGCCCGCCGCCCCGCCCTTGGGCATGGCCGCGGGTGTCGGATCGACCACGACAAAGGCCCAGGGGCCGTTGATGGTGTTGCCGGCGGCGTCCTTGAGCGTGTACTCGAAGGCGCCTTCCCGCGGGCAGGGATAGCCGATGGTGGCGGCAACTTCCCGTCCCTTTTTCGCCAGGGTTCCCTCGCCGCTCCAGACCGGCGCCTCCGCGCCCCGCTGCTCCCGCACTTCCAGAACGAAGCGCTCGCCAACGGAGCCCTGCTTCTCGATCTTCACCAGAAGCGGCTCCCCCAGCCTCAGAATCATGTCGGGTCGGTCCGCGCCGGCCTGGTCGACCGCATGAATGGCGGCGGTTTCCATGTCCCCGGGTTGGAGGCTCGTGACGCCGATCCGCATCCGCGCCATGAGGTTGTCGTTGGGTAATCCCGACTCGTTCATGGAGTCCACCCACGTGTGACCGTCATTGCGGTGGATGGTCAGGGTGTGTTTCCCGCTCTCGAGGCGCCGCACGGCGACGGCACGGCGCAAGAAGTCGAGTTGGCGTTCCGGATCCACGCCCGGGGCGAGTTGCCGTGCTCCTTGAATGTAGAGCAGCGGTTTCCCGTCCACCCAGGCGCCGAACCAAACCGGAATATGCGGATCGGCGAACCCCGTCGCGATCTCGTAAAGCCCCGACTCCTTGATCTCGAAAACCGCCGTGCGCCATGTGCTTTGGCGCCGTCCCATGGTCTGGTATCAACCGCCTCATATGCGGTGCCAGGGATGAAGACGCACGTGCGGTAGGATTCGATGAAGGCCCCAAGCTGCCGAACTGGCCCGAAGAACTCACCTCCCGCGGCATCACAGTCCTCCGTGACATACGCAGAGACGAAGCCGCCGCCGTATTGCGCGACTACTTAGAAGCAGGCGGAAAGATCTACAACCCCGGCCAGGCCAGCCGGTGATCAGGGATCAGGGGGGGAAGTGGCCAGTAGCCAGGGAGATTATAGGTCCTATAGGGCCCATGAGTCCCATAGGACCTATGACCCCAACAACGGGTGAAGGGGTCCAAACCACCCGTGAGCGAAGCGCCGTCCAAGTTGAGAAGAAATGGGACAGAGGGGTCTCCTAAACACCTCAGAGCGAAGGTATATATGCCTTCCGCAGGCCTAGTATGGCCAGGGGTCCTAGGGAAAGCCAACGTCAAAGTTAAGAATGGGATAACAGGGTCCAATAAACACCAACAGAGCGAAGGGGCGTGCCTCTTGCGTAGTCCTAGT
>JABMPJ010000079.1 GCA_013203785.1 Lentisphaerota bacterium
CAAGGTGATCTACCGCAGGGAAGGCAAGGTCGACGCGCAGGAGTTGAAAGGCATCATCGCCGACAATCTCGGCCGCACGTACGCCAGCCGTAAGAAGAGGCAGTGAGCCGGATGCCGCCGCCTCACCGCCCTTGCGTTCGTTCTTCTACATCGACCACGCACTGAAACAACTCGATCCGGAGACGACTACGCTCAAGGACAAGGGACGGGCCAAGCTGGTCGATCAGCTTCTATCGAGGATGGTCCGGGATGATGGTCTTCCCGCAGAACGATTCTCGCAGGTCATATCCGAAGTCCAAGGTCTCGCGCCGGAGGTCTTCGCGGCGTATGCCGCCCAGGCCCTCCGCGATGGCAGTTTTGCCGTGGGGGCCATGGAGATGGAGTCCTATGCCCCCCTTCATCGATTGGGGCACATCCTGCGGTTGCACCTGATCGAGGACCTGCAGGCAGAGCGTGCAGTGGATCTTCTGTTGGTGGATGCCGCAGTCACAGCATTCGTCCAGATGAGGATCATGTTGAGCCGGGCCACGCCCTTGAGCACGAGTAACGGTCCTCTCCCCAGCGAGGAGAAGCTGTTCCGTAGCCAAGCCACGACGCAGCAGAAGATCTTCATGACCGCGATGGACAAGTTGCGGTCCAAGCCCGCCCGGCCCGTGAGCAGGCCGCCAGCGAAGGAGTCGGTGTGATGGCCGTACGACATGGCCTGCGGGAAAGCTTGTTGAAGGGGAGATTCTGTGAAAGCTAAAGGAAAGGAGTGAGCGGGCGGCGCCCTTCGGCGCCGCCCACGATATTCGACGTTGGACCGTAGTGCCTTCAGAAAGCCCATCGTTGGTCGTTCGATCCGATGAACTGCAACTGATCTGTCGCCCCTTGCCCGCCACATCGCATCGGATACGATCGCTGCAGGTGGACCTGCCTGGAACTGAAGACCGGCACCAAGCAGTGGTATGACCGCAACGCGTGCGAGGATACTACTTCGCCGTTACCTTCTTCGGTACGGGCAATGTCACCTTGCCGGTGGCGGCCCATTCGACGCCGCGCGTGAGCACGGCCACAGCGCCCGGGGCGGTCGTGGCGGGAACATCGTGCCCCAGCAGGCTGACAAACACCCGTCCCTTGCCGGCCGACACCGTCCAGACCATCGGCTCGTTCGTGCCGGTCCCACGCGTCTTCTTGTCGCTGAAGGCAGTGGCCAGGATGTGCACGTTCTTGGCCGGGCCTCGCATACCGTGGTACAGTTCGTCCTTGATGTGGGTCCACTTGGCGGGCAGGTCCTTCATCACGGTGTGGTCCTTGTCACGCACGGTCATCTCGAACGCGTGTGCGGGCCCGTGTCCCCCGCCGGGGCCCTCGCCCTTGGGCGTGCGAACAACCTTGCCCGCGGCGTCCACCGTCAAACGGTCGCCGTCGGCAGGCTTGCGCCAGCCCATGCCCATCATCTCATTCCACACCTTCCAGCGCTTATGCGAGAATACAGCCGCGTGGTAAAACACCAACCCGCCGCCAGCGGCCATGTACTTCTCGAAGGCCGCGCAGACCTCAGCCGGCCAGGGCGAACCGGTGTAGTTCATCAGCACTACGCCATACTTGCCGAAGTCCGGGCGGAACGTGTCCCATGCATCCTTGGGGGCCTTTCGGTCTGGCGTGGTCACCACGTCGACACTGAATCGACCGGTCTTGACCAGCATGGCCTTCAGCGCCGGGGTGGTAACCTGCCATTTGTGGTTGTTCTGCCCGTCGATGATCAGAACATTGATCTTGTCGGCAGGGGTCTTCTCCGCCGCCGGGCTCCGGACAGCCGTCGTCACCAGAATGCACGCCGCCGCCAGAAGGAACCATCGAGTAGTGTGTTTCATAGGTGTACGCCTTTCCGCCAATCGTCAGGCCGAGCCGCCAGACCGGAACGGACTTCATGCCGCTCCGTCCAGGGCCTCGGTAAACACGTGATGGCCCCCGACGCTCGCGGGCCGCCTGATGTGATTGTACTCCTGCCAGAATCATCCGCAAGCCGGTCTTTCCGCCCCGGCCTGATACAACGTTGGCCGTGGCCGACTGGTCGAGTTCTGTGAAGAGCTCGCCGACGAACGTTACTACGATCCCGCCAACGCACATCTCCCCGCGTACAAGGCTGTGTGGGATAGCTAAAAACAAGGCCCCGGATGGGCGGCGCCCTTCGGCACCGCCCGCATGTTTCGTTTGGGGCCATATGGGCCAATGTCCACGCCAATGTGCCGGCAAAGCCAGTCTTGGCGACCGGAGAACTGAAACCGCCTCGGGGGCTGGACAGGCGTCTCAAGAGACAGCGGTCTGCAAGCCAAAGAAGTTGCCCTCACGTGCGTGGGCTCTCCCGCCTGCATGGCGCTTTGGTATCCATGAGAGTTCAGGCGAGTTAAATCGAACTCGTCATCCGAGGATGCCCGTATAATAGAGGGTGGTGTTGACGACGGAGATGTCATGCTCAAGACGCTACGATTCATCGTGCTTCTCTTTGCCGTTGTGGCTTGGGTCGCTCTGCTTATCGGCTTCGGTGTGACCGGGGTTTCAATGATAGCCGCCGATACAGGCCGCTCATGGGACGCGGGACAATCGCACAATCGCCGCTACATCAGGCTCACCCGGGAACAACTGGCAGCAGTGAGTAGGCATCTGCGAGATTACAGAAAGTCCCATGGCCGGTATCCTACCAATGACGAGGGCCTTGCCGTGCTGGATGGCTTCGCCACTCGACAGAAGGTTTTTCTGTATCGACCAGCGAACAGTGACCAGGCCCAAGGCTATTCATTCACGAGAGACGGATACGAGGTAGACGCCTTCTGGTTCTGGTCCCAGGGCCACTCGCTCATCGCCAGATTCTGGTCTGATCACGAACATGCGCCAACTACGACTGACGAACTTCTGAAGAGCGGCCTGCCGCAGCAATTCGGGGTGGACCTGCTTGCAGCCCGTGGCAACGCGCCAGTGGACGACACACCAGGAATCGAGACGGTCGAGTGGGAACTCGCCATCGGACACGACTGTTTGGTCTTCCTGATCAGCCCAGGAGGGATAATGTCGGCATGGCAGGTGCCTTTTGTCTACGAAAACCGCAACGACACCGGCGCTGGCGCATTCGAGGATTCGCCCGTTGACGACGACAGCGACGGCCAATACTCGGTAAAGGTTGACGAGGGCATCCATGTCTGGTCCGTCGGTGCGCAACAGTACGCCGATGAACTCGATACGCTGTTATCGCCAGGCTTGGTGACGGGCGTTATCGGCGTCACGGCGATTCTTCTTACACTGCTGCTCATATGGCTGACACTGTCGCCGACGGGCAGGGCTGTGGCGATAATGGGGTTGGCCGCCTCGTCCGTGATCGCCTTGGCGACGAGGGTGACCATATCCTGCTATCTGCCATCGAACATCGCCCCTCAACGCAGCCCGGAGATGGTCTCACGGCGTCAGGAGCTATTGGACAAATACCATGGGGCGGGAGCTATCAGCAAAGAGACGTATACCAAGAGTCTGGTGGCAATGGGGCTGAAGCCATCGGATAGCACTATCCCGCGCCCGGAGGGAGCAGACAGTAAGGGCGTGGAGTAGGAGTGTGAGAGGCTGTTGGGGCACCGGACGAACGTGTGAACACTCCTCACCGGGGTGGACGGGGCCCCTGTTCCCGCCCGAGTCCCCTGAGAACCAGCCAACGCCTCCGACGCGACGAAGACAACATGGGCAACACCGGTGTCCGACCGCATGCCAGACCTTCATCGATCGCGTGGACTGAGCGGGACGAAGTTTAATCTCCTGAACCAGCGTGCTTGCTGCCTCCTCCCTGCTACAATTGAACGTGATGCGGAGCGCAGAGCGACTCCGAGTCGGATAACTAGGCGAAGGGCATCCCGGCCGTGCCGGGAGGCCAGATGAAGAGTGAGCCGACGTGATTCAGAACCCTTTGGTCTTGGATCACTTCGGCTTTTTTATTTCGGTTCTTCTCCCAATTAGTTGCTGCACTTCGCTGGGCATATTGAGAATAACATCGGCACGCTCATCTTGTATTGATAGGTTTGACAAGAACTTACAGTACAAGGAGAATGCCGATGTCGTCTCTCAGTATAGCAGCGTACTTCCCGTTTCGTCGAGTATGTATTTCCACCCAAAGCGTGGCGGCCCAGAGCGATCTGGCGGTAGTCCATGTGGTGCCGGACCGGAGGTTCCGGCCGGTCTGTCATCGATGCGGGACGGCCGGGACAATCCAGCAGCACGAGGTCCGCTCGATTCGCGATCTGAACTTCGCTTCGGCCCAGATGCATCTGCGCTGTTCGTATCGCAAAATCTATTGCCGCCAGTGCGGCCAAGTCGTCGTCGAGGACCTGGGCTTCTTCGAGCCCTACCAGCGGGTGACCACGCGGTTGGCGCGGACCCTTCACGAGTTGTGCAAGGTGATGACAGTCTCGGACGTTGCCAGGCACTACGGTCTGGACTGGAAGACCGTCAAGAACATCGACAAGGCGTTTCTGGAGGAACAGTATGGGCAGAGCGACTACGAAGGCCTGCGTATTCTGTCGGTCGACGAGATCGCCGTCAAGAAGGGGCACCGGTACATGACGGTGGTGATCGACTACGTCACGGGACGTGTGGTCTGGATGAGCAAGGACCGCAAGAAGAAGACCCTCGACGCCTTCTTTGCCGGCATGACAGACGAGCAAAGACAGCGACTGGAAGCGATTGCGATGGACATGTGGCAACCGTACATCGCGTCGGTCCAAGAGGCTGTCGCCCACGTGAAGATCGTCTTCGATCTGTTCCACGTGGTGGCGGCCTTTAACAAGGTTATCGACAAGGTGCGGATCAGCGAGAAGGCCAAGGCCTCCAAGGAGCACAAAGACGTCTTTCGGGGTGCGAAGTACCTGCTGCTGAAGCGGAACGTCCGCAAGAAGAAGGCTCGCCAGCACCTCAAGCAATTGCTGGATCTCAACGAGATGCTCATGAAGGTCATGTTGCTGCGGGACAAGCTCCCGCGGATATGGCGTTATCGCCACCGCTGGTACGCCGAGAGGGCTCTGGACGACTGGTGCCGCTTGGCCCGTGTCGTCGGCCATCCGGCGGTAGCCGCGTTCGCCGACATGCTGGAACGGCATCGGAAAGGCATCCTGAACCACTGCGACTACCCCATCCACACGAGCAAACTTGAAGGGATCAACAACAAGATCAAGGTCATCAAACGAGACGCCTATGGTTACCATGATGAACGCTACTTCGCACTCAAAGTTATCCAGGCATTCGACCCGAAGTGCAGCAACTAATTGGGGGAAGAACCATATATAATTGTTACCGAATTCACCGGTCGCTTCGTCGGCTCAGGCGGCCGGGCTGGAGATGACGGGCGGACCCCGAGAGAACGACGATGAACAACACACAACACATTGCGGCAGCGCTTGTTCTGGCTGCCATGATCACGGGCGCCTTGGCGGCGCCACAGCGCGCCCCTGCCAAGGATGGCAAGAAAGGCCAGCGCATCCGCCCCGTCGCAACGGCGAAAGAACTCGTCGAGCAACGCGTCAAGGCCCTCGCCCGCAGGTATCGGGCCACCGACGCCCAGCGGGAGCAGCTCGAGAAGATCGCCGCAAAGCACATCCGCGATCTCGAGAAGCTCGACCAGGCCAATAGCGTCAGGGGCAAGGAACTGCAGCGGAAGATCGACCCGCTCCAGAGCAAGCTGCTTGTGCTCAAGAAGCAGGCCGCCGAACTGCAAGACCAACTCCACAAACTCCAGGACGACCTGCTCAATCTCGAGGCCAGCCGAAAAGCCCTGCTCAGAAAGCAAGCCGCCGAACTGGAGGCCGTCATCACCGAGCAACAGCGAGTGGTCCATCTCGGGGGCGAACTCATCCGTCGATACACGTACGGACTGTGGGAGGAAATCGACGACGGCAAGCGCCAGCGCGTGACCAGTGTAGCCCAGGACACCGCGCGGACGATCCTCCGCGCCGACGACAAAACCAGATCCGACGTCGAGCGAGCCGCCATCAAGGACCTGACCGTCCAACTGGTGAAGATCATCGGCGGGGCGATGATCAATGCCCTCCACGAGGAGGCCATCAGCAAGGCGGCCAGCGCCTATCGCCGCATCGTTCTGACCGACAAGCAGAAGGAACAGATCTACGCCCTGACCGAACAGTTCAACGACGAGCAGGCCAAACGCCAGGCAAAACTCACCGATCTGGAGCAGCAGGTCAAGGCGCTGCGAGCAGAGCTTTCACGGACGGCCGCCACGGCGCTGAAGCAGACGATCATCCAGATGATCCTCACCAGCGAGCAACGCGAGGAACTGAAGCCCAAGCCCGCAAAAACGCAACCGCTGAAGTAGCACCCCCCGCCAGCACACTCACATCAATCGCAAACAGGATATCCGTTGCGTCTGGTCGCTTCAGCGATCCAATTCCGGAAAGCCTGTGTGTTGGCGTCCCGTGATTTGCTCCGGTCCCGTGATGTGCTATGGTCGAACAGTCCAAGAACTGGATCGCTGAAGCGACCAGTCCAACGAACCAGAGGGTCTGCTTGCACGCGAGACTGACGTTGCATTCATTCCGCGCACAGACAGGGCGTGCAACGAATTGCACGCCCTGCATCTGTTTACTGTTTACTGGTTACCGACTACTGGTTACTCCTCACCTCTTGGGCGGGACGGCTTCGCGGACTACGGCGCCGTCGTTGGGGCTCAGGATCAGGATGGCGAAGTGGGTGACGCGGTCGATCTCGTTGGTGTTCAGCGAGGTGTAGTCGAAGCGCCCTCGCAGGTCGGTGTAGCCGTCCTTGTAGAACTTTATCCGCCCGTCGCTGCTGCGGGCGTAGACTTTGACGTAGGCCTTCGCCACGGCCTTGCCGGTGTCGGACTGCGTGACGCGGACCTGGCCGTAGTTCTCGATCAC
>JABMPJ010000080.1 GCA_013203785.1 Lentisphaerota bacterium
CCTCACGTACCCCCGGCCCGGCCCGGCCCGAGGGCGAGCGGGGAGGGTGCACGTCTCGGGCATGTGCGGTCTTCTGTCTTGGCATGCGCACTCTGTGCCTGTTCCTCGCTCGGCGCTGGGGCAGGGACGGCCCCGCGCTACTGCGAGCCCAGGCGAATCCACTGCACGTGAGCGAATCAGCTACCCACGTTTTGAATAGAGATAGAGATCAGCATCCGCTAGAGTATCCCTTCATATACAGTGACACCCACAATGCATGGGGGAGCCAGGCGATGAGGCGGTTTTGGGAATGACGCAAAGAACGAGAAGGAATGGACAATGAATAGGGGCACGAGGGCAAAACTGATGCTTCTGGGGGTACTGCTGCCTGCTCTAGCAGTTGCAGATGCAGACCTCTACCGCATCTCGTGGCGATCTGATCCGGCTACGTCCATGGTGATTGGCTGGAATCAAGTCTCGGGGACCTCACCCGAAGTGCGCTACGACACCGTCGACCACGGCCAGAAGGCCATCGCCTATAGCATGCGCCAGACACCCGATCGCGTGGTCGCTTATCGCGAGATGACCAACCATTTTGTCCGGCTGGAGAACCTGAAGCCCAGCACCGCATACTACTTCGTCATCTGCGACAGTGAAGGCGTAGGACGGCGGCTCTGGTTTCGTACCGCCCCCGCGACACCCGAGTCCTTTACCTTTATTGCGGGGGGCGATTCCCGAAGCAACCCCGAACCACGCCGTCGCGGCAACAGACTGGTGGCCAAGTTCCGGCCGCTCTTCGTCCTTTTTGGTGGCGACTACACGGTGTATGGCTCGGCGCAGCAGTGGAAGGGGTGGCTCTCCGATTGGCAGCTTACCATTAGTGACGACGGCCGGATCTATCCGATCATTGCAACGCATGGCAACCACGAGAACGCCGATCTGTTGATGATGAGTAACCTTTTTGACACTCCCAATCCCGACCAATACTTCGGGCTGAATATTGGAGGCCCCTTGATGCGTGTCTGGGTGCTCAACTCAGAACTGGAAGACAAGAAGCCTGCCGCAGTGCCCGCTCAACAATCCTGGATTGAGCGAGACTTACCCGCCCACAAGGACGCCCAGTGGAAGGTGGCGGCCTATCATCGGCCGATGCGTCCACACACGTCGGCCAAGGCCGAGGGACTGAGTCGTATCGCAGCCTGGGCGCAGCTGTTTTATGATAACGGCATGGATCTCGTTATTGAGTCTGATACCCACATGGTCAAGCGCAGCTTCCCCGTGCGACCCTCCGAGGAAGAGGGCAGCTATGAGAGTTTCATTCGTGACGATGCAAAGGGCATCGTGTTCATCGGTGAAGGTAGTTGGGGCGCCCCGACTCGCCCAAGGGATGATGACAAGCCGTGGACGATGGCCAGCGACTCCTTCCACCAGTTCAAGTGGATCCAAGTCGATTCCTCTGAAATGCTGATCCGGACCGTCCGATTCGACCACTGCAACGAAGTGGAAGCCCTCGGCGACAATGACCTCTTCAGAGAACCCCGCAACGCCCTATTCTGGGAACCTGATTCAGGGAAGACTCTTCGCCTACCGTTCGATGTTTCGCATCCCACCTACCACAGGCCGATGGAGTAGTGAACGGCACCCCGCCGCCCGTCACAATATGCGAACGGTGAATTGACCGCCGCAACGTTTGCCAATCATACCGTTGGGGGGCAAGCGGAACGGGCCACGTCGCCCCTTTTCTCTTGATTCAGACAGGGCACCCATGAACAATGTCGCCCTTTCCAGGTCAGGCAAGAGCATCAACTCAGGAGTCATATGAGCACACCCAAGAAGCAGAACATGTTGATCGCCCAGAGCGGCGGCCCCTCCATGGTCATCAACCAGAGCCTCGTCGGCGCCGTGATTGAGGCCAAAAAACAGGCCTGCATCGGCCGCATCTTTGGATCATTGCACGGTATCAAAGGCATCCTCGAAGAAGATCTGATCGACCTCCGCAAGGAGTCCGCCAAAACGCTCGAAGCGGTCGCCGCTACACCCTCCTCCGGTCTTGGCACGGTTCGCATGAAGCCGAGTCCGGCGGATTGCACACGCATCTTCGAGATCCTGCGCGACTACGATGTCGGCTACTTCTTCTACATCGGCGGCAACGACTCGGCCGAAACAGTCCACATCATCAATCAAGAAGCGATCAAAGCCAAACACCTGATCCGCTGTTTTCATATTCCCAAGACGATCGACAACGATCTGCGCTCAAACGACCACACGCCCGGTTTCGGTAGTGCGGCGCGCTTTGTCGCCTGCGCCCTGATGGGAGACAACCTCGACAATCGCGCCCTGCCCGGCGTCAAGATTGACGTCATCATGGGGCGCCATGCCGGCTTCCTCACCGCTGCCGCCGCACTCGGTCGCACCTACGAGGATGACGGCCCACACCTGATCTATCTGCCTGAGCGCCCCTTCAGCCTGCCCCAGTTTGTGAAGGATGTGAAGGCGGTCTACAGCAAGTACGGGCGCTGCCTGGTCGCCGTCTCAGAAGGCATTCAGGACAGTAAAGGCGTGGCGATCGCCGCCAAGTTCAGCAAAGAGGTCGACTCACACGGCAACGTGCAGCTGAGCGGCACCGGTGCCCTGGGCGACCTACTGGCGGCTGAGCTCAAAGCGCGCAGCTCAATCAAGCGGGTCCGTGCCGATACATTCGGCTACCTGCAGCGCTCTTTCCCGGACTGCCTGTCGGCCGTGGATTCCAAGGAAGCTCGTGCCGTCGGTGGCGTCGCCGTCAAGACCGCCTGCCAAGGCGTCAAGAGTGGCTCGATCGCGATCAAGCGCAAGCCGGGCAAAACCTACAAGGTCAGTTTCGAACGCGTCCCACTCAAGAGCGTCGCGCGCGACGCCCGCGAGATGCCCGCCACATACATCAACAAGGCCGGTAACGACGTCACACAAGCCTTCATCGACTACGCAGCCCCCATCGTAGGTCCGCTGCCCAAGCCGGGCCGGTTGAAAGGCGTGAAGGTAAAGAAGTAGGGATGCGTCAGTTTTTTCGGGATCGGCATCGGAATCGCTTCTCGGAAGTCGGTATTCGATAGCGAGGCCGAGGAGGGCTGCTTGCGCGCCATGGGCGGGGCTTGTTCTCATCGGGCAATATGGATCCATTGCATACAAGAGGCCTCTTCTTCTCTAATGGATCACTACACATAAAGTTGCATATAGTGACACTTTCTGTTTAGATGTCTTCATGCAACCAATGTTTGAGATGATCCATGCACTGAGACAACTGCCCGATGCGCGGAACCGGATATTTGCCCTGCAGGATTTCAGATCCCTCCTTCCAGGGCATGGAGAGGGAGCGGGAAAATCGGTGGTAACCCGTCTGGAAAGACGTGGTGAGCTGACAAGAGTATGCCGCAGCATCTATATGCTGCCGGATTCCAACTTGCGCGGCAGCGACCTTCTCGGGCACGTGGCGGCCCGCCTGCGCGCAGGTCAGCTCAACTATCTCAGTCTCGAAACCGTATTGAGCGAAGCAGGGGTGATCTCGCAGATCCCCTTGAGCAGGATCACGCTAATGTCGTCTGGGCGTTCCAACGTGATCTCCTGCAGAGCATACGGCGACATTGAGTTTGTCCACACCAACAAGAAGGCCTCAACCATCGCGGCCGACCTCACCTATGACGCGAGGTATCAGTTATGGAGGGCCTCCGTGGCACTGGCACTGCAGGACATGAAGGCCACACGCCGGAATACCGGGCTGGTGAACTGGGAGGCGGCGCATGAATTTGTTTGACCGGCTGGTGGAGGAAGCGATGCAATCCGAACAGGCACTGGGCATCGTTCGTCCCGCGCTTGAGAAGGAGCTTCTCCACCATGATATTCTTCGCGAGATGAATCAGAGCGGCCTGATGGTAGGCCTGACATTCATCGGCGGTACGTGCCTGCGTGCCTGTCATGGCTCGCCTCGGCTGAGTGAAGATCTTGACTTCACCGGAGGGCGTGACTTCCAGGCCGCCCAACTTGGCGCACTGGGAACCCGCCTCGAGAACGCTCTGATGGAGAAATATGGATTGCACGTTGAGGTTAGCGCCCCGGTCAGGGAGGAAGGGAACACCAGCACGTGGAAACTGCGGATGCAGACCCGCCCTGCATCGAAGCACCTCCCGGCTCAACGCATTCACATAGATGTCTGTGCGCTGCCCAGCCACCGCCCACTTCCGTCGTTACTGCGGAACGCCTATGGAGTGAACATGGGCACCGAAGGTTTAATCGTCCAAGTGCAGTCTCGCGAAGAGATATTGGCGGACAAGTGGGTGGCGCTGGCTTTTCGTCCCAATCGGATCCGATATCGCGACCTCTGGGATATTCTCTGGCTGAATCGACAAGATGTTCGTCTTGAGACCTTGTTGATATCCCAAAAGCTGGATGACCGTGCAAAGAAGCACCAGGAATTCTCCGCAGCCATAGCCGAGAGAATAGGACAATTGGAAAGCGATCAGGTACACCAGAGGATGTTCCAGCAGGAAATGGAACGGTTCCTCTTTTCCGCAGACCAAAGAGAGTCCGTTGGGAATCCGGATTTTTGGGGCCTTATTGTCCGTCAGATCCGAGAGCAGTATAGCCTCGCTCTTACCCGTCTATGACGGACGTGCCCCCTACTCGACCAGCCGAACCCTTGGCTTCGCGCTGGTCGCCCCGACATGGCCGATGATCGTGCCGGGTTGGCGTGCCGCTTTGAGGACCTTGAGCGTGGTGGCGACATCCTTGGGCCGCACAATGATCGTGTAACCGATGCCCATATTGAAGACGCGGTACATTTCGTCACGGTCGACCTTGCCTGTGTCGCCGATGAACTGGAAGAGGGGCGGCACCTTCCAGGTCGAACGGTCAATCACGACCTCGGTGCCTTGCGGCAGGATGCGCGGAATGTTGTCGACCAACCCGCCGCCAGTGATGTGCGCCATGCCTCGGATGCGGATAGGCTTCATGAGCGCAAGCACCGGCTTAAGATAGCTTCGGTGTACGGCCAGCAGAACATCCGCCACGCTCTTCTTCGTGCCGGGAAAGGTGTCATGGATGCCGAGTTTGGCCTTGTCGAAAATCACGCGCCGCGCCAGGGAGAAGCCGTTCGTGTGCAGGCCGGTCGATTTCAAACCGATCACCACATCCTTTGGCCGAATCTGCTCGCCCGTCACGAGCGCCTTACGCTGCACGCTCCCGACGATAGTGCCCACCAGGTCATACTCCCCTGCCGGATAGAGCCCCGGCATCTCGGCGGTCTCACCGCCGAGCAACACGCAGCCGTTCTCGCGGCAGGCCTTGCAGAGCCCGGCGATGACATCCTTGAAGACCGGCCCCTTGAGCTTGGCCGTTCCGAGGTAGTCCATGAAGAACATCGGCGTGGCACCCTGCACGAGAATATCGTTGGTGCAGTGGTTGATCAGGCACTGCCCGACGGTATGATGCCGGTTGGCCATGACGGCTACGTTGAGCTTGGTGCCCACGCCGTCGGCGCTGGCCACCAGAATGCTACCCGGACCCGGAGCGCGAAAGAGACCGCCGAAGGACCCGATGTTGCTCAGCACATCCTTCGTGGCGGTGGCCTTCACCATGCGCTTGATGGCCCCCAGCGAGTTCATCATCTCATCGATATCGACACCGGCTTCGGCGTAGGCGGATTTCTTCTTCTTAGCCATGGTCTGCTTTCTCCTATCGGAATGGGAACTCACCACGAAGACACGAAGGAGAAAAGGGGAGTGGTTCTCGCAACCTCTTCTTCGTGTCTTCGTGACTTCGTGGTCGCTGCCCCTCTCCTCTTCCCCAACCTACAACCCCACAACCTTAAACGTCCGATCCACATCTACAAAGTGTGTTTGCAAGTCAAAGACCCGCTCCAGATCCTCGGGTTTGACCTTCTTCATAATCTCGGCGTCACCCGCGACCAGCTCCTTGAGGGGCACCCCACTCTCCCAACACGCCATGGCGTGCTTCTGAACCATGCGGTAGGAGAGCTCACGACTGATGCCGCTATCAGTCAGGAGCAGGAGCACCTGTTGCGAGTGGATCAGGCCATGCGTCATGTTCAGGTTTTCCATCATGCGCTTGGGGAAGACCTTTAGATCTTTGACGAGGCGCGCCAAGTTGGTCAGCATGTGATCCAGAGCGATGGTGCTGTCGGGCATGATGACCCGCTCCGCCGAGGAGTGTGAAATATCGCGCTCATGCCAGAGCGCCACGTTCTCGAGGGCCACCATGGCGTTGCCGCGCAGCAGGCGTGCCAAACCGGTCAGCTTCTCGCCCGTAATCGGATTCTTCTTATGCGGCATGGCTGAGGAGCCCTTCTGGTTCGCGCCAAAGAACTCCTCCACCTCATGCACCTCCGTGCGCTGCAGGTGACGCAGTTCCACGGCCCAGCGCTCGACCGAGGCCCCCACGATCGCGATGGCCGAGAGGTATTCGGCATGACGGTCGCGCTGCAGCACCTGCGTCGAGATCGCCGCCGGGCTCAGCTTCAGCTTGCGGCACACATAGGCCTCGACCGAAGGATCGAGATGCGCGTGTGTGCCCACGGCGCCCGAGAGCTGGCCCACGGTGACTATTTCACGGGCCGCCTCAAGGCGTGTGAGGGCGCGCCCAAATTCGTCATACATCAGCGCCATCTTGAGACCAAACGTCACCGGCTCGGCGTGGATTCCGTGGGAACGACCAATCATGGGGGTGTATTTGTAGCGTTTCGCCTTGGCCGCGGCAACGCGGCGAACCACCTTCACATCCTTGATCAGGATATCCATGGCTTGTGTCATCTGCACCGCCAGGGCCGTATCAAGCACGTCTGAGCTGGTCAGGCCACGGTGGATATAGCGCGCCGAGGGTCCAACATACTCCGCCACGTTGGTCAGAAAGGCGATGACGTCATGGTTCACTTCGGCTTCGATCTCGTTGATGCGATCGACACTGAAGTTGGCGCGACTCTTAATGCGCTTGAGGTCGGCCGCGGGCACAAGTCCCAGTTTATGCATCGCCTCGCAAGCCAGCACTTCGATCTTCAGCCAGATACGAAAGCGGTTCTCATCGGTCCAAATGCCACCGATCTCGGGGGCCGTGTAGCGCTCAATCATCAGCTATCTCCTCTACAGCAATAACAATGGGCGCGACCATACACGAACGGTGCGAGGAGGTCGATAAAAAGCGGCATTGGAGAACCCATCGCATGATGACCGCATCTCAGCCACAACGGTTTGCCCCACCGGTCCGCAGGCCAGAGCTCAGACGCCGTGGAACTCGAGGTTGCGGAGGACTTCTTCTTCGTCGAAGGGCTTGATGAGATAGCCGGAGGCACCCAGCTCGAACATCTGCTTGATGACCTCGCGGTTGGCGTAAGCCGTGCAGAGCAAGACCTTGGTCGTCCGCTTGAGCTTGGCGTTCTTCATAAACCAAATGCCGTCTTCACCGGGCATGCGGTAGTCGGCCATGACGATGTCGTAGTCGGTCTCAGCCACTTTGGCCACCGCCTCCTTGGCGTTGTCGACCGTATGCACGTCGTGGTCGTGCTGCTCCAGCATCTGGCGCAGCGCTTCCAGCAGACTGTGATCATCATCCATAATCAGGATGCGCTTTTTTCCATCGCTCGCCATTGCAGCCCCTCCATCAATGCCGTCAGTCGTTGGCCATTGTCCCAGATCCGTCAGGGAGGATCAACTCCAAATCCGCTCGACAAAAGGGGGGTAGAGAGGTCAAGGTTTGGGCAGCCCGAGAGGAGAACGGCACCATAGATCCATCCTTCGCCGAGGCTACGGAGGACAAGTGAACAGGAACAAAGGCACGTGGGAGGAGCTGTTTGAAGTAAACCGCGAGCGGTTCATTGAAGAATGGAAGACGTTTCTCCGTTTTCCGAGCATTGGCGCCGACCCGGCACACCACCCCGATTGCGCGGTCTGTGCCGAGTGGCTCACGGCGCATCTGGCGGCAATGGGCCTCCAGGCAGAGTTGCTCGCGACGCCCGGCCAACCGGCCGTGTTTGCCGAGCACTGCGGGGCGGACGGCGCCCCGACCGTGCTGCTCTACGGCCACTACGACGTCCAACCCGTCGAGCCCGTCGACGCGTGGACCTCCCCGCCCTTCGAACCGGAGCTGCGCAACGGCCGCCTCTACGCCCGCGGGGCGGAAGACAACAAGGGACAGACCTTTGCTGTATTGAAGGCGGTGGAGTCACTCCTGGCCCGTGATGCACTGAAGATTAATCTGAAGATCATCATCGAAGGCGAGGAGGAAAGCAGCAGTCGTGGCCTCGCCGCCAAACTGGATGAATGGCGTGATCGGTTGGCGGCCGACATCCTGATGGTGGCGGACACGGGCACCCTGAACGACGGAACGCCGACCATCATCATGGGCTTGCGCGGCCTGATCCACCTGGCCGTGACCCTGCGTGGCCCTTCGCATGATCTTCACTCCGGCCTGCACGGCGGCGTGGCGCTCAACCCGATCAGTGAACTCGCCCGCCTGTTGGCTACGCTCTTTGATGAAGAGGGGCGCATCGCCGTGGAGGGCTTCTATGACGGCATCCGTGAGCCGTCAGCGGTTGAACGCGCCCTGATTGAAGCCACGCCGTTCGATCCTGCCGCCTACGAGAAGTCGGTCGGCATGCCCCCGATCGCCGGTGAGCAAGCCTTTACACCGCTCGAGCGGCTCGGATTCCGTCCCGCCCTCGATATCAACGGCATTCACGGTGGCGATCCCAACAGCATGAAGACGGTGATTCCGAGCACGGCCACGGCCCGGATGACCGCCCGCCTGGCGGCCGATCAGGACCCCGATCGCTGCCTCACCGCACTGTGCGATCATCTGTGCCGCCACACACCCGATGCCATGTCGCTGACGATCTCAGAGGCAGGTTCGGCCGGACGCGCCTTCCGCATCGACCCCAACGGCCCGCCCGTTAAGCTGGCGCAAGGGGTGCTTCGCGAACTCTTCCACTGTGAACCCATCTGCCACTGGGAGGGTGCCTCGATCCCGATCATTCCCGCCCTCGCGGCCGCGTCCGGTGCCGCGCCCCTGCTGGTCGGGTTTGGCCACGAGGACGATTGCATCCACGCCCCTGACGAATCCTTCTCCATCGACCAGTTCAGAAACGTCTACCTCTACGCCGCCAACCTGCTTGTGGCCGCCGCGCAGACGTCGACGAAGAAGACTCCCGCACACGACGCGTCTCGGACCGACTAACACCGAAAAGAGCAGAGCCATTCGGGTACTCACCAAGCATCACAATCATGCAGCGGTTGGGATAAAAACACACCGAACTCCCGACGCAACCATGCTCAACTAATTCGAATTCCACCCAGAAACAGACTCCAACAGAATTGTTGCAATAAGGGGTTGACCGCTGATGCATCCCGGCGGTATATTAACAACATATTTGTTGGCAACAGAAGTGTTGCGTTAAAAGGAGGTGGCATATGAATGGGTTGAAGCAAGCTCACGGGAATTGGGTGACAGGAGATCGATTTTGGAATCGGGATGAGGAAATGGCGCAATTCGAGCGTCATATTCGCGAGGGAGCCCACCTCTTACTCGTGGCCCAGCGTCGCATGGGAAAGACCAGCCTGATGAAGCAGGCGGCCAAGCGGTTGGCGGATGAGTTCCACTGTATCTTCGTTGATTTCCAGAACTCAAGTTCGCCTCAGGATGCAATATCTGAACTCGCTTTGTCCTTACGCCCCCACATGTCGATATGGCAGAAAGCCAGCGGTGCCTTTGCGAACATCATCGACAAGATCGATAAGGTTGGGATCGACGATCTTTCCGTCACCTTGCGAGCCGGACTGTCGGAGGGAAACTGGCAAACCAAAGGGGACGAGCTGCTCCACATTCTGGCCAGCCAGGAGAAGCCGGTCCTGTTGCTAATGGATGAAGTTCCGATCCTTGTGAATCGTATCCTTAAAGGCGGCGACTACGAAATTACCCCTGGGCGCTGCCAAACCGCTGCCGCCTTCATGACATGGCTTCGTAAGAACAGCCTTGAACATCAAGGGCAAGTCCGGATGGTTGTTTCCGGGAGTATCGGCCTGGAACCTGTACTTCGACAGGCACAACTGAGCGCTACCGTTAACAACTTCGTAGCGCTCGATCTCAAACCGTGGAGACCAGAAACTGCGGCGGGCTGTTTCAGGGCCCTGGCCTCTGGTGCAGGAATGACTTACCTCTCCGGTGCAGAGGACAGGATGGTTGAGTTACTGGGGTGTTGCATTCCGCATCATGTCCAAATGTTCTTTGACCATGCACTGACGTACTGCATCAGGCACAAATGCATGGCACTGGCACCCTCGCTAGCAGAAGAAATCTATAAGACGGAGATGCTGAGTTCACGTGGCCACGCCGAGCTGACGCACTATGAAGAACGGCTCAAGATGGTGCTCGGCACGGAGAAGATGGGCCTAGCCGTTGAAATGTTGACCGAAGCGGCTGTTACGGGTCAGCTCACAGCAGAAACCATCCGGCGACTTCAGCCGGATTTCATTTTCCAGGGCGAGACGACTCAAGAGGTCCAGAAGGAGATTCTCTGGATGCTGGAACACGATGGTTATCTGGAGCAGACCGAAGCAGGTTACGTATTCGTGTCCAAGCTGCTTCGAGAATGGTGGTGCGGCCGGCACAAGATGTTCTTCACGCCAATCATGGAACGGGAGGTGTAGCCGATGTCCACACCACCGATCAAATACAATCCCGCCTTTCTCACCGATGAACAACTGGATGCCGCATTTGTAGTACGGCATGACGACCGCGATATCGTCCTTAAGGCGATCCGAGACAACACCGGCGATTCAAATCAACATGTTTTGATCATCGGGCCCCGCGGCATCGGGAAGACGATGCTCACCCAGTGCATAGCTCTCGCGGTCCGCAAGGATGAGACATTGCAGCGACAATGGTATCCCCTTGTATTTTCTGAAGAGAGCTATGAAGTGGGATCCGCTGCAGAATTTTGGCTGGAAGCCCTCTTTCACCTGGCCAACCAGACTGGTGATGCGAACTGGATGGCGACGTACAAAGAGCTACGGGGAGAGCAAGACGAGGCCCGACTTTCCGCCCGTGCACAGGCACAGTTAATGGATTTTGCGGACCGGCAGGACAAGCGCATCCTGCTTGTGGTTGAGAACCTGAACATGATCCTGGGAGACCAACTCCACGATGACTGTGCTTGGAAACTGCGCCACACGTTAATGCATGAGCCTCGTGTGATGCTCCTTGCCACAGCCACCGCGCAGTTCGATTTGCCAGAGAACACGAACAAGGCCTTCTTCGAAGGCTTCAAAACACACGAGCTCCAGCCGCTCAACGACAATGATTGCCGCGCCATCTGGCAGGCCATCGCTGGCCATGATTTAGGACCCAACCGAATCAGGGCCTTGAGCATCCTGACCGGCGGAAACCCACGGCTGCTCACCATCATATCCTACTTCGGGGCCCGCCTCTCATTCACAGGGCTCATGCACGATCTGACGGCCCTGGTGGACGACCACACCGACTATTTCAAGAGCCATCTCGAGGCCTTGCCACCCACGGAGCGCAAGGTCTATGTCGCACTTGCCGACCTGTGGGATCCAGTTCTAGCAAGAGATGTTGCTGCCGCTGCCAGACTAAACACCAGCAAAACGAGCGCCCTGCTTAAGCGTCTGGTGGACCGCGGTGCGGTCACTGTAGTTCCAGGGAAGGGACGCACGAAGCGCTATCGCGTCACTGAGCGCATGTACAATGTCTACTACCTGATGCGCCGACGCGGGGCCCCCTCAGAGCGCGTCAGAGCAGCAGTACACTTCATGGTTCAGTTTTATGACGACAAAGACATCCTCGAGATAGTCCGGCACCTTGGTACCGAAGCATGTGAGCTCCAGACGCCAGACCGTCTACCCGAGGAAGTATTGCCGTGGGCTAGACGTGCGGTCGAGCTGTCTGACGATCCCGGTATCAAATGCGTTCTTGCGTGCATTCTGGCACGGGAGGGAAGGGCTCCAGAGTCGCTTGAACTGCTCACACATCTGCTCGCAGATGCCGATGTGATGGAAACAATGATCGCGCAGATGGTGGCGCTCTTTGCGGAGCTGGCTGTTGCCGGTTATGCCGATGATGCAAACCGCATTCTGCTTAACTCGCCCTCATCCACCGTCTTGGAGCCCGTGGGTGTTGCTCTGAAGATGTTCTTGGGAGAAGAGACCTCTGTTGCGCCCGAGATCGAGCAGATCGCGGCCGATGTTCTCGCCACGTTTAAGGCAATCGTACGTTAAGGGGCTACTGATCCATAGGTTCGCCTGCGATGGCCCAATAGAAGCATGGCAGCATTCTTGAGGCGACGGCCGACGTTTCCAGGACACGAGCCAACTTCGGTTCGACAGGAGTGGAACATCCAGAGCCCTTTTCTCTCTTCAGGGCTTGGCATTCGTCACCGCTTATGGCTTCATGAATGGATCAGGTTAGTGGGACGGTGCGAGCCCAAAGATGAAAGACTAGGCGAGCAGAAACGGTTATGCAGAAACACGACCACCATTCCACCGCTCCAGACGCGACCGAGGTGATCACCGGTGCGGTGGAGAACATCGTCTACCGGGCTGAGGACACAGGCTATACGGTCTGCGTTTTGCGCGCCGCTGAGCGTAAAGAGACCGTTACGGTGGTGGGCACCTGTGCCGCGATCTGGGTGGGCGAAACGCTGCGGGCCGAAGGCCAATGGACACGCCACCCCGTACACGGCTACCAGTTTCAGGCCAGCAGCATGATCTGTGTGGTACCGACCTCGGCGCGCGGAATCGAGCGCTACCTGGCCTCCGGCCTTGTGCGCGGCATCGGCAAGGTCATGGCCAAGAGGTTGGTCACGGCCTTCGGTGCCGATACCCTCAAGGTGATCGACAAGGAATCCGAGCGACTACGCGAGGTGGAAGGCATCGGACCCAAGCGGCGCAAACGTATCAAGGAGAGCTGGATCGAACAGCATGCTGTGCGCGACATCATGATTTTTCTGCAGAGCCACGGCGTCGGCACGGGCCAGTCGGCGCGCATCTATCGCCAGTATGGTAGCGACGCGATTGCGGTCATCTCCGAAAACCCCTATCAGCTCTGCCGCGACGTATGGGGCATCGGGTTCAAGACCGCCGACGGCGTGGCCATGAGCATAGGCGTGCCGCCCCAGTCCAAGTTGCGCGCCCGCGCCGGGCTGGTCTACACCATGGAGACGCTCTCTGATGAGGGGCACTGCTTCTGCCTCGACGCCGAATTGATCCTGCAAGCCCAGTCACTCCTCGATATCCCTGCCGAAATCTTGGCCGATGCCCTTGAGAATGAGCTGGAGCGCGGCGAGCTGGTGCGTGAGGAGCAGCGCATCTACCTGGCCGCGCTCTACAAAGCCGAGACCGCCGTATGTGAACGACTGCTGACACTCAATCGGGCCGGACGCGGCTTCCGCCCGATTGTCGTGGAGAAGGCCGTGCCGTGGGCCGCCAGCCAGATGAAGCTCGATTTTGCGCCGATGCAGGTGGAGGCGCTCGAAACCGCGCTCTCGGAGAAGATCTCGGTGATCACGGGTGGACCGGGCGTGGGCAAGACCACCATCATCCGCGCCCTGGTGGATGTCTATCGCACACGCAAACTCAAGATTGCACTGGCGGCACCCACCGGACGCGCGGCAAAACGGATGGAGGAAGCCACCCATCACCCCGCCAGCACCCTGCACCGCCTCCTCAAGTTCAACCCCTCCGCACACGGGTTCGAGCATGACCGCGCCAATCCACTTGATGTTGATCTGGTCATCCTGGACGAATGCTCCATGATCGATATCGCGCTGATGCATAGCTTCTTGGATGCCCTACCCGACCGCTGCTGCCTCGTCCTGGTGGGCGACATCGATCAGCTGCCCAGCGTCGGCCCCGGCAACGTCTTGCGCGACATTATCGACTCCGAGGTCATTGCCTGTCGCCGCCTGGATCATATCTTTCGCCAGGAGAAGGGCGGCTGGATCGTGCGCAACGCCCACCACATCAATCGCGGCGAATCCCTGGAGACCACGACTGATGCCGACGCCTCTGACTTCTTCTTTATCTCGGCCGAGCACCCCGACGACGTCATCGCCAAGATGCTCCAACTCATCACCCAGCGCATCCCGAAACGGTTTGGATTCAATCCGATCCACGACATCCAGGTCTTGACCCCGATGCGACGCAACCAACTCGGTGCCGAGAACCTGAATGGCATCCTGCAAGAGGCACTCAACCCGCGCGGACCCGAGCTGCAGCGCTTCGGACGCAGCTATCGTGACGGCGACCGAGTGATGCAGATCCGCAACAACTACGACAAGGTCGTCTTCAATGGCGACGTCGGCCGAATCACCCACGTCAACACCGACGACCAGCAGATCAGCGTCGACTATGACGACCGCATCATCACCTACGAGGCCTCCGAACTGGACGAGCTCGTGCACGCCTACGCCTGCTCGATTCACAAGTCGCAGGGCAGCGAGTACCCCGCAGTGATCATCCTCATGACGACCCAACATTTCAAACTGCTGCAACGCAATCTACTCTACACCGCGATCACGCGCGGCCGCAAGTTGGTCTGCTTGATTGGCCAGGAAAAGGCGATCGGCATGGCCATCCGCAACAACGAGATCCGGCAGCGCCGCACCGCACTGCGTCAACGCCTCGCCCTGGCGGTCCACGGCCGTGATATCGAGCCGACAGAAGAGTAGGACCAAGTGCCTGTGGATGTAGCGTTGGCCGTCCTCGGCCAACTGTTGGCCGGGACGGCCAACGCTACAGGCAGCTTGATCACTCCTGCGGGCCGTGATGCGTGTGGTGGGCTACAACCCCAAGTTGAGCTGACCCCGCACTTCGACCTTGCGGCCGGAGGGCAGGGTGGGATCGTTGGTGTAGTAGACCGCAAATTTGACGCCGGGGAACTCGCGCGCCAGCTCCTGCTCGATGAAGCGTTCGACCGCCTTGGCGTTGCCCTCGTCGTCGTCCGAGAACCCGACACTGATCGGCTTGTCGACGCCGTGCTTACGCAGGATTGCCATGACATGCCGCACGAAGTCGCGAATGGCAAACTGCTTGCCCTCCTCCGTGCTGGCGGCCTCGTAATTGTGCTCGCGCAGCAGCTTGCGAAAACGAGGTGACATGCAGCCGTGATATTTGTTGAGCGAGAGATAGTAATCGAGCACCTCCTCGTCGCTGCGCTTGTTGTGATCCGGTTCCAGCCACTCGAGGTAGCCGCGCAAATTGCGCAGCATGGTTCGTTTCTCTGCGGGCGTGAAAATGCGCTCAATGAAATAGCGTACGCCCGACATCAACACCTCGGGATCGTGGCCGCGGGCGGTCACGATCGCGAAGAGGCGGCCCTCGGTGAGGACACGCTTGAGCGTATTGAAACTGGGTGCGGGCGAGACGTCGCCGCTGACCACACGATCGACCGCGCGGCGCGTGTCACGCAGGAAGATATTCTCATCGTCTATATCGATATCCCTGAAGTGCCCGAAAGCATCCTCCCAGTTCCCGCCGGGTGGACGGTAGTGCGCGGTGTCATTGCGGATCAGACTGAACACCGCCGTCGAGACCGAATGCGGGACCCACTCCCCCTTCTCAGTCAACCGTTCGAGGTGGATATGGGTCGGCATGTGCAGGATGTTGTCATCCCAATCAAAGATGTAGTAGCGCAGATCGCGATCCGCGACGGCATAATTGATATCAGCTTGCTTTGTCATAGCTCCACGCCTTGCTTACGGCTCGCTCGGAGAGCTCGCCGCACCCACCATTCTGCCCTTCGCAAACGCGACACAATTCCGTATGGTTGCGCAGAACGAGAGAGGGTATACCAAATCCACCCGCGCGCGACCAGTCGCGAACGGAAGGAGCGTTGATTATGCATGAGGCCGTCCAGCATCCCATTCTCCAGCACAAGCTGAGCTACTTGCGCGACAAGCAGACCAGCAACAAGGAGTTTCGTGAATTGATCAGCGAGATCACCATGCTCCTCGCCTACGAGGCCCTCAAGAATGTTGAGCTGACACCGGTCACCATTGAAACGCCGATTGCCTCGATGACCGCGCAGCGCGTCACGCACGATATCGTCATCGTTCCGGTCCTCCGCGCTGGCGTCGGCATGCTCAACTGCCTATGCGATTTGATCCCGACCGCGCGGGTCGGATTCATCGGTCTCTACCGTGACCACGACACCAAACTGCCGGTCGAGTACTACGTCAAACTCCCCCCCGTGGCGAACGATCCCATCGCCATTCTCGTGGATCCCATGCTCGCCACAGGTGGCTCCACCATCGCGGCGATCGACCTACTGAAACAGGAGGGGTTTTACAACATCATTATCGTCTCGATTGTCTCAGCTCCAGAGGGCTTGGAGGCGGTCGAGAACGCCCACCCCGATGTCCGCATCTACACCGCCGCGATTGACGACTGCCTCAACGACAACAAGTACATCGTGCCCGGCCTGGGTGACGCGGGCGACCGCATCTTCGGCACCACCTGAGCCGCGATCACGAACGGCCTCCCATAGCTCTACCCACGGCCTACTGCCGCACGGGACAGCGTCAGCAGAACACGACGGCCGAGAACACATCCTACGCGGCGCCGTCCGCCCCCTTGCGCCAGGCTCCGGGCGGAGTGCCGTCGTGGTGCTGCTTGAAGCGGGCGTAGAAATGTGACACTTCAGGATAGCCACAGCCGGCGGCAACATCGGCGATGGAGAGTGCCGGATCCCTGAGCTGGCGTCGCGCACAGGTCATGCGCAGACGCGTGATCTCCTGGTGAGGGCTGCGGCCTATCGTCTCGCGGAACCTCAACTCCAACAGGCGACGCGAGGCGTGCGTATGCGTAACGAGATCCTCTACCGTGATGTTCGATGAAAGATTGGATTCAATGTAGTTGATGGCTCGTCCCACCAGAGAGTTCAAAGCGCCCACACCGGTAGTCTCACGAAGTTTTAGTCCACGCGGGGCGACCGTCACGCGCGACGCCGGAAGGGTGCCCCCTCGCAGCTGCTGAGCCAGTAGCTCAGCCGCTTCATAGCCAATCCGTCCGTGCGGAAGCTCAATCGATGAAATGGAGATGCCCGCGAAGAAGGAGTCGAGCTGGGAATCCCCGACGCCAATGATCGCGATATCGTCGGGGATCTTCAGATCCATACGCCTGCAGAGGGCGACCGTGCGGCGGGCGGTATGGTCATCGACGCAGAAAATGCCGGCCGGTTTCGGCACCTCACGCAGCACATCGCTCCATTCCTGCAAGTGTGAGGTCAGCGTGGCGCGCGGCAGCGCGATGGCCCGACACCCGTGCTGCTCTGCCTCACGACGGAATCCCTCGTAGCGTGCCTCTGAACAGCTATAGCTCCTCACACCGGCGTAGAGCAGGGCCGCATAACGCCGACGCACGAAATGCTCCGCGGCCAGTCCGCCAATGGCTCTATCATCCGGCACGACGGACGGCACGCGGTTCAACACCGAATGGCTCGAGACATTCACGATCGAGACGGGCCGCGCGGCGTGGAGCGCCTCCACCCAGCGATCACTGACCATCGCCCCAATGATGCCGTCGATCCGCCCCTCTTCAACTAGCCTACCGAGGGCGGCCTCTTGCGAGAAATGGAGTGGCACGACCTCCCAGTCGGCCAGTTGCGTGGCGTAACGGCCCACCCCACCCAACAGCGCACTGGCGTGCGCGAAGTTCACGTCTCCTAAAACAGCGATCTTTGACGTCGACATGGTGATTGCTCTATGTGTTGCGCATATATATAACATTAATATGCGTAAGTGCGCAATGACAGAGCCGTCAGAAGGTGAAATAGTGGTCTCCTGCCCCGAGTGGTGAGGCCGCGGGGAGCTTTGAACGGCAGTGAACTGAAATCCATATGAGGAGAGAGTCGATATGAAGCGCGCACTTGTGACCGGTATAACGGGTCAGGACGGATCCTATCTGGCCGACCTGCTCCTACAGAAAGGCTATGAGGTTCATGGCATCATCCGCAGGTCGTCCACGTTCAACACCAGTCGGATTGACCACCTCTACCAAGACCCCCACGTCATGGGCACAAAACTGCATCTCCATTATGGAGACCTCGCCGACTCCGTTCAGATGGTCAAACTGCTGTATGATCTGAAGCCCGACGAGGTCTATCATCTCGCCGCGCAGAGCCATGTGCGGGTCTCGTTCGACATCCCGGAGTACACCGGCGATGTGACCGGGTTGGGTACGATCAGAATTCTGGAAGCGCTACGTGAGTGCGGTCTCGACAAGCGAACCGTCTTCTACCAGGCCTCCTCCTCCGAAATGTTCGGCAAGGTTCAGGAGGTGCCCCAGACCGAGACAACGCCATTCTGGCCACGATCCCCCTATGCCTGCGCCAAGGTCTACGCCTACTGGGTCACTGTCAACTTCCGCGAGGCCTACGGCATGCATGCCAGCAACGGCATCCTCTTCAATCATGAGTCACCGCGACGGGGTGAGACCTTCGTGACACGCAAAATCACGCGGGCGGCGACGCGCATCAAGGTCGGGCTACAGGACACGCTCTACCTCGGCTCGCTCGACGCGAAACGGGACTGGGGCTTCGCAGGAGAATACGTCGAAGCGATGTGGCTGATGATGCAGCAGGAGAAGCCGGACGACTACGTAATCGCAACAAATGAAACTCACTCCGTACAGGAGTTCTGTGAAGAGACCTTCAGCCTGCTCGACCTCGATTGGAAGGAGTACGTCCAACACGATACACGTTATGAGCGGCCTTCCGAGGTCGACCTGCTCATTGGCGACGGCTCCAAAGCCAAGAAGATGCTCAACTGGGAGCCGAAGGTAAAGTTCAAGGACCTCGTCAGAATCATGGTAGAGTCCGACCTGACTCTGGCACGCCAGGAGCTGGCCATGCAGCAGAGCACGGGAACGCTCAACCCATGAGCTCCTGCCGCGTGCCAGCCACCCACTCCAGTCACTCACGCACGCAGCGGACGTAGTTAGAGATGCGGATAACGTCGCCTTGGGGACCGCGGCCGCGCGGATAGTCCTCAGGCTCACCCGCCTTGGGATCGCTGCGCTGGGCACCCGCGCCGTGGACGTCCTCTAGACGGTAGGGACCACGGTGTGGCGGGAACTGCATCCATCCAGTGGCCGACCCGAATGCAATGTAGACGGCGGCTGTGCCGCGATGATGGGCCGGCCCCTCCAAGTGCGTTGTCCCGGTCCAGAAGAAGGGATAGTCGCCGTCGGGCAGACGCGTGACGGTGAAGAGCGGGTCGATAGCGGGCGAGCGGGTCACGCTCGGGGCCTGCGTGTAGTCGACAATGCTCTGCAACTCCTTGGCATTGGGCAACCGCCAGTCGCTGTGACCCAAGTAGTTCGCACGGTTCCGCGCCGCCACCCAAGCCAGTGACTCCTCCCAGTTCATGCCGCGCCCGCTGTCGCCCTGCGACCAGATCAGACCAGTGGCCCGGTCACTGATACTGCCATCGCCGTTGTCATGGAAATCGTTCTGACCGTACCGCGGGTTGCCGCGTACGTAACGCACGTAAAGCCGCTTGGTCATGACGCCTTCACGGCGACGCATGGCTTTGGGATAACCCTTGATACGCCCATCGGCAAAATTGACACCAAAGACGGTGGCGTTGCCACCCATCGTGGTTCCGATATACTCCGTGGCTGACCAGTCCTGGCAATCGATAATGCGCTCGTTCTGAGACTCGTCGCCGTAGGCGAATTCGAAATAGCGGATATCGATGTAAGGCGTGGAGTTCGCCACGCGTCCGTCGCAACCACCCGTGAAATTGATCAACGAGTAGAGCTCCTTGATGGTCGGCAGCCGCCAATCGTGGTAGCCCCCCACGCGACAGGCAGAGGCCCCCTTGACCGCGTCGTCCCAGGTCACCTTCTCCCCGCGCACCTTGACCCAGGTCAGGCCGGTGTTGAGATCGGTAATGGTGTCGTCGTGATTGTCTCTGTACGCCGGTTGCGCACCGCTGTATTGCGCGTCCTGGCCAAAAAAGGCCTCGCCCTCACGCGGAGAGGCGATCTCATGCGCGTTGTTGAAGCAGCTATCCTGACCGGTATCGACGATGGTGTAGGTCAGAGACCGAGCTTGCCCCAGCGCGAGTGAGGCGATGCTAGCCATGGCGACCACCTCCACACCCAACATGGCCGCACGAAAGCGGTTGACCACCGGATTCTGTCTGTTCTCTGCTTTCATCTCACTCATCCCTTCTACCTCATGCTACGCAGCACAGCGCCGGATCCTGCACGAAGACACGTTCTGCAATATGAGATGTTGTTTCGCGGGCCAAAGTCACTTAGCTTGGGCAGATTGAGGAGGAGCATGACCACAGCGCTACAGGAAGACAACCGGGATCACTCACAGCCGACCCGCTGGTCCCTCGTGGCGCGACTGCATGATGCCGATGAGACGGCGCGGCTAGCCGCGCTCGAGTCGCTACTACAACGCTACCTGCCGGTGCTGGAGTGGTACCTCATGCGGCACCCTGGACTTGATCCACACCGGCGCGAGGACATGGTGCAGGGGTTCGTGGCCGCGAAGATCATAGAGCAGGGCATTCTGGAGCGGGCCAATCAGGCCCGCGGCCGCTTTCGTACGTTCCTGCTCAACGCCTTCCAGAACTACGTGCGCGACGAGCTGAGACGGGCTGGCGCCGCGCGGCGGACCCCGCCTGGCGGACCACTCCTGCCTTTTGAAGAGGCAGGAGCCGTGGCGACAGACGAGTCCCGGATGGACCAGAAGCTTCACCAAGCCTGGATCAGCCAGATAGTGCAACTCGCCATTACGGGCATGGAGGCGGAGTGTGCGGCAAGCCACCGCGATGATGTCTGGTCCATATTCCGTAGCCGCCTGCTCGCGCCCCTACTCGAGGGGGCCACGCCGGAACCCTACGGCGCACTCGTCAAGCGGCTGAAGCTCGACTCCCCCAGCCAGGCCGCCAACCTCCTGATTACGGCCAAGCGGATGTTTGCGCGGCATCTCAATGTGGTGGTTAGCGACACAGTTGAGGATTCCACCCAGGCGGAGGCCGAACTGCGGGAGCTTAAGAAATGTCTCTGAGCCGCGCAGGGTTGTATCGAAATCTACGTAGCATGTTATGACGGCAGATGGAGAGGAACAGATGAGCCACCCCCCACATAGCATTCTCGATGCCGCACCGACGCGGGTGCGCGAGCTTCTGGACTGTGCAGCCGCCGAAACGCTGCTCTGGTCAACCGATGACTTGCGTGATGTCTTTGATCACCAATGGGCCACCCCGCTGGCCATGGATCTGGGCGGACTGGGCCAGGCCATGGCTGAGCAGGTCGAAACGTTGGCGGTATCAAAACAGCTCCTGCTGCGCAGTTTTGGCGATCTGCTGGAACATGAGCGTCCACCCCTGGCCCTCCTACAACTCTCTAAGGAGTTTGCCAAGCGTTGCCTCCACAGCCCGCACTCCACCATTCCGCATGATGTCGCACGGGTGCTCTATTTCACCACAATCGCCGCCGCGCTGAGTCGCTGTGGCCAGCGCATTTCGTCGCTCAGCGATGCACGCATCCTCGAGGGCATTGCGTGGTCGCTCGACTGCGATTGGCTGGCAGAGAAGGCGCGCACCGTGCTACGGTCTGGCCAGCAAACACTCACAGATCGGGGGAGGCAGTCATGAGTGTGATCTGCCAGCACTGCCATAGCAAAGTCGAGACGGACAGCGCCACAACCTGCCCCCACTGTCAGCGCCCCCTTGATCGGACGGGGGACCCCACCCTGCTCGGTGTGCTGTCCCCCGCTTCCGCTCAAGCCACGCCGCCCGCGCCGTCCAGTATAGCGGTGGACGACGCCGCGATGCTGCGCAGCGGCAGCATGCATCCCCCAACACGCCTGGGCTCATTGGGCCGTATGGGAAAATTTGAGATCGTCAAAGCCCTCGGCCAGGGCGGAATGGGACGCGTTTTTCTCGCTACCGAACCCATTACAGGCGCGTCGGTGGCGCTCAAGGCTCTGCTCCCCGAGCTGGCCCAAGACCCGCGTGTCGTGAAATGCTTCCTCGCCGAAGCCCGTCACATGTATGAGCTCTCACACCCCAATATTCTTAAGGTACTGGAGGTATCTGGAGCCGATGAGGGCGCCTTTCTGGTGATGCCATTGGTGCGGGGTGGCAGCCTGGACCAGAGAATCGGTGGCCACCCTCTGGAAACCGAGGACGTCATCGCTATCGCGATGCAGGTGGCCGAAGGACTCAGCTATGCGCACAGCAAAGGCCTGATCCACCGCGATCTCAAGCCCGGGAATATCCTGCTGGATGATCAAGGACGCGCCATGATCTCCGATTTCGGGTTGGTGCGCCCCTTCTTCAGTGACTCCCTCGTGGATGTCGATCGCGCCCGCCCCGAGGGTACCCCGGCCTACATGTCGCCGCGCGTCGCGGCCGGACTGGCCGAAGACACGCGCGCAGACATCTATGCCTTCGGGGCCCTCATGTATGAGATGATCTGCGGCCACCCACCCTACGAGGGACGCGACCCGATGGGCGTGATTCAATCCGTGATTGGAGGACCACCCTCACGCCTAGCCGTCCGTCAACCCAAGGCTCCGACCGGCCTTGTGGCGGTAGCGGAGTGGTGCATGGCACGCGAGCTGCGCGACCGCTATGCCAGCATGAACGATGTGCTAGAGGACCTCAAGCGCCTCGACTGCGGACAGCCCCCGCACGGCCCGCACGGTAGCGCCCCAGCGCGACGCTCCACACGAACCATCGTGATAGTGCTTGCGTCCACGGTCATACTCGCCATTCTCATCGGGATCGGATTCATGACCGCGCGCCGGGGTACCGACCAGACCGCTCGCGTGGACCATGCCGTAGCCACCACGGACGACCTACTGCTTGAGGCCGATGCACTGCGGGCACGCGGGGAGCTCGATGCCGCTGAGCTTCGATATGAAGCGCTGCTGGTGACCAAGCCCACGCATGCCCGAGCCCTCTTCGGGATGGGTGTCATTGAGCTGTCACGAGGGCGCCACCGGGACGCCACCAGCCATCTCCGCCGCGCCATTGAGAGTAGTCCAAGCGATCCCGAAATCGCCAAAACGCTTGCCATGCAACTCATCGAAATCGGACACCTGGAACCGGCACGATTCGTACTTGAGAACTGGCTGAAGGCCGATCCCTCCAATCAAGACGCCCGCCAACTGCTTAAACAGCTCGATCAGACCACCGCAGGAGACAGCGATGCGCGACGGCGGCCCGAGCCGCCGGAGGGATCGCGGCGCCCTCCTCCCGTTCGCGGGCCGCTGGGCAGAGAACCACCCCTTGGCGAGGACCCAATGCAAGAGGGTCGACGGCCACCGCCACGCGGGCTACACTGATCGCCGATATGAGATCGACATCTATGGAAACGTGCTACGCACATCAAACCAATCTTCTCTCGTCCAGCCCTCAGGGAAACGACGGAGCGGCCGGACCGGCCTGCCTGATAAGGATCCATCCGCCCAGCATTGGGGAGGGCATTATTCACCTGCCGCCCGGGGCATTCATCGTAGGCAGGGATTCAGACTGTAACCTGGGACTCGGCGACAGGGCGGTGTCTCGCCAGCACGCTCGGATTGAGTTTGATGAAGCCAAACAGCTCTACCGCATACGAGATCTGGAGAGCCTCAACGGTACGCACCTCAATAACCATCGTGTTCAGCAGCAGATACTGTCGACCGGCGACCTTCTCCGTATCGGCAAGAGCGTTTTCAAGTTCCTGGTCGGAGACGGCATTGAACGTCAGTATCACGAAGCGATCTATACCATGACGATCACCGACGGCCTGACCGGCATCGCCAACAAGCGCTACTTTTTGGAGACCCTCGAACGCGAGACAATCCGCTCGCAACGCCACCAGCGCCCCTTTGCTCTGGCCATGGTAGATGTCGACCACTTCAAGCAGGTCAATGATACGCACGGACATCTGGTGGGCGACGCCGTCCTGCGCGAGTTGTGCGACCGCATGAGTGCGGCCGTGCGGCGAGATGAACTGCTGGCCCGCTATGGCGGGGAGGAGTTCGTGGTGCTGCTACCCGAATCGACTCGCCAGACCGCCCTCCTTTTTGCCGAGCGACTCAGAGAGCGGGTTGGCGCCACGCCCTTCGTCGTGGAAGAGCGGACCATCCCCGTCACCATCAGCATCGGGATCGCCGCCGCCACTGGCGAAGAGCAGACGCCCCCCACAGAGCTCATCGCCCGCGCCGACGCCATGCTCTACGCCGCCAAACACGCCGGCCGCAACAGCGTCCGTGGTTAAAGAGCGCGCATCGGAGGAACCAGATTGATCCCCTTCCATCAGTGGGTCGACTTCTGTTCGTCTTTTGCCAACACGATCAATCCAATCCAGCAGCAGGGCGAACCCAAGACCAATGAAAACGCCCCAGAGGGCGAAGCTCGGGATGAACCTAACCCTCTGGATGAATGAATCCTGGATGTCACCCCTGGGATTGGATCCGATCACGAGCACCACGCTGAACATGAAGAACGTGAGAAGGCATACTGCCCACCACTTGAGCCAAGGGCCTCGGAAGCGAGAGATGCAGATAAGAGGGCAGAGGGCCACTAGCAGAAGCGGAAAGATGAACTGTTGGTTAAGAAGGGCCCCATACCAACGGAGTTGCTCGAGAAACTGTAGCGAGAGTATGGGGGTCGGGTTCATGCGCTCATACTGCCCACGGGTGATGACATGCTGGAATCCTTCCCACGTGCGCGCATAGCCAAACTGCATCGGAGGGTTGCCCTCTGAGGCGAGGGGCAGGTACAGATAAAACGATATTCCGAGCGCAATGATGGCCAGCATGGTGAGCGCCGTGCGGCCTGAGACAGAAAAGCGCATCACCACCACGATACCCATCATGGGACATAGGGCGAGTACGACATAGAACCATGGCCAGCCAAGGCCAATACGGAACAGGAGGCACGGGACAATCCAAATGCAGAGGTTGGCTGTACAAAATTCTCGGCACAGCCGCAGGTCGCCGAGAAGCATGGCGAGGAGGAGACAAGGAACGAGAAGTATGACCATGTGTGACTGAGCGAGGCCAAGACCGAAAGCCGTAGCCAACCCCAAGGCCGCGCCCCGATTGGGGCGACTCAGCCACGCGAGGGCTACTGCCAGAAAGAGCAAGACAGAGAAGAGCGTGAGCGTGTGAGTTTCTGTGATGACCGATTGCGACCAGATCACCGGGCTGGCGGCCACGAGCATACCGGCGGCTAGTGCCGCTACGAATGCCTTTGCGGCACCCTCTCTTGTTGGTGACAGAACCGCTCGTCCAACGCGAGCCACCAGCAAAGAGACCACGCCACATGACAGGGCACCAAACACTGCTGACATGAGATTGGTTGCCCATGCTGGATTCGGGCAGCCGCGGTAGCGGACAAAACCAAACACACTGATGAACAGCCTGGCGAGAAGATGCCACAGCGGGTAGCCGGGCACTCGCCCAACACCGAAATATTGTCCCGCGACCACAAAGGCGCCCGACTGCTCAAGCGTCACCGTAGGTGCAAGCGTCGCCAGATAGACCACCATCGCCACAACAACAACCACACCGGCTGCGGCCCAGTCGGTCCTCCTGAAGACACGGTTGTCACAAGGCATGCGCGTGATGCTACGCTCCCGCCCCCGCTCTGACTCGGCTGAGTGCATTTAGGAGTCCGGAGGAACTAAAAGGCTTTGCAATGAACCCACAGAAGGGCGAGGTAACGATACCGTCGGCGATAGCGTCACGGTCGTATCCGCTGGCAAACAGGATGGGCATCTCCGGTCGCACCTTCCTGACCGAATGAAATACCTCCCGGCCACCCAATGTGGGCATTGTCAGATCGAGAAGGATGCAGTCGATATCCGCCTCACGCTCATTGAATACTCTGATCGCATCAGCACCGTCCAATGCCGTCAGGACCTCAAAGCCCTTCTGTCGCAGCATCGACGCCGCTATGAAACGGATGTCATGCTCATCATCGACCACGAGTATAACTCCGCTGGATCGTTCTCCTGCGGCGGCGGGGGCAGGCGCCCCCTCGCCCTGCTGAGCCGGCTCGGACGTGACAGGCAGAACCATTCGGAACGTTGTACCCCTCCCAGGTTTGCTCGTCACACGCAGGCCGCCCTTATGCCCGCGGATGATGCCCAACACCGCGCACATCCCCAGACCGCGACCGCTGCCCTTGGTCGTGAAGTACGGCTCAAAGACTTGCGCACACGTTGCGGCATCCATGCCACGCCCCGTGTCAGAGATCTCCAAGACACAGCAATCGAGAGGCTTGACTCCCGCGTCACGGTAGTCGTAGTCCAGCGTCATACCAGACGACGACTCGCAGCGGGTCGACACCGTGACTCGCCCTTCCTTACCTCCGATCGCGTCAACGCCGTTGGTCAGCAGGTTGATCACGACCTGGCGTATTTGCGTCTCATCCGCCGCCACAGCGGGAACGGCCTCAGCCAAATCATACACAAAGGCCACGTTCTTGTCGGCCGTCGCTTCCACGATCTGACACATGTCACGAATAGACTGCGAGAGATTCACTGGCCGCATCACGAATTGGCCCTGACCGGAATAGGCGAGCATTTCCCCGCACAGGCTGGCGGCCCGTTTCGCACCGCGATGTACATCACGCATACGTTCAGCCGCCTCCGAGTCTGGGGCGACGTCATCCATGGCCAATTCCGTATGCCCCATGATCGCCGTCAACAGGTTATTGAAATCATGCGCGATGCCCCCAGCAAGCACGCCCAGGCTCTCCAACTTCTCAGCCTGGTGCACTTTTTCTTCCAATTGGAGCCTTTCTGCGGCCGCCTCCTTGCGTTCACGGATGTCCGTCGCCGTCTCAAGAATGGCGTAGATACTGCCCTCTGCGTCCCGTAAGGGTGTGGCTCGCACCCACCAGCATCCCGTCTCGTTCCCATTCTTATCGCGAATAGAGGCCTCGTATTCCCGTGTCTTGCCATCACGCAGTACATCAGGATGAACGCAGTGCGGGCAGCGTGAGTCCCTGTTCTCGAACAGCTTCCAGCATTTCGTGCCCACGGCAACAGGGACGAATCCACTGACACCGGCGTGATGCCACAGAACCGTGCCATCGGGCGCAATGATGTTGATGTGCTCACTGATGTTGTCCATGACGGTCCGCAGGCAAGACTCGTCATTCTTCCACGGCTTTACCTTCGCCGCCATCTCGACCTCATCGCTCATCAATATCCTCCTGCAACACTTGCAGGCGCAAGCATATCGGAACGATCATGGTCAGTTCAACGGAAATTGCCAGTCCATCGATCCCTGCGGACGCACTTCGGCGTCCCATAGGTACCGTTGTGACCATTTGAGCAGCCCGCCGCTGGCGACCATCGTGCGCTCTATCAATCGCCTCGCCATGGGCCGACACCCCACATCTCGACGTCTACCCATCAGTATTTGAGACCGGAACCGCGGCCAGAATCCCCGCAGAGCTAATATGTGGCTGGCAGCGAGGTGAGCCCCTGACAGGTGAGAACACGGACCTCGGCTCAGGCCACCAGCGGGCGACAGGCCTCGATGAAATGCTTGGCCTGTGCGATCTCTGTCGTGGCTCGCTCACTGTCGAAAGTGGCTTTGGCGTTGTAGTCACTGAGTTCGCGGTAGGTCGCAAGCTGTCCAAGTCCGGCAGCGATTGGACCATCAGCCCAAGTAGTCACGGTTGATCCGCCAGCCGACATAGACGCCCAGCAAACTTCCGATACCGCTGAGCACAAAGGCGGTCATCATTCCGACCTTGCTGCCGACCCACCATCCGACCCAACTGAAGAGCGTCATTCCGATAAAGATACAAAGCTTGTTCATGTCTCCTTCTCGCCGGGGCATATTCTTACGGGTGAGGCGCGGCTATTTGTCGCCGCCGCCAACCGACCTGTCCCTCTCCGGTTTCTTTGCTGAACCAAATGCGTGAATGAGGATCTTCTTGACCGCTTCACGGTCGCTCAGTATCCACGACACGGTCTTCGCTCCTCCCTGAACGAGTCCCATCGAGATCCATGCCAGAATGGTGACACCCCCACCAAGGACCAGCAGAGCCATGGTCCGCGCAAGGTGATACGTCGTACCCCCGATCACGATGTTCAGCTCGTCTCCTCCAACGGCCACAGCCCACTTGTCGAGGTGAGCCTGACAGACCTCGGGCTCAAGCAGCGCATCAAAGACCAGACCAAATATGCGCGTGGCGTACACCAGGCCAATGATAATCGCGATCACGCCCAGGAGGGCGCCCGCCGCTCGAATGAGCTGAAGCAAAGACTGCAGGCTGAATGATGGAACATCATCCTCTCGATTCTGATCTCGCATATTTGCCTCCTTGGACGAACGCCTTCACCCCATGCGCGAGGGGAAGGCGATCAGGGCATCTTCCATTGGTGCGCTAGTTCCCGTGACCTTCGGTCCCTATATCGAGCCCGCTTCAAGGCGCCTATTCTGCGGGGCGATCCACCCCGTTGCACACGCCTCAAGCAACCGGCGCGGCCCGCGAAGGAAGCAACAGGTATACGTCGCCAGCCTTGCGTTGCTCCAACGTCATCGGCGTGTACTAGGCATCGGACACAACATCTCGCTCATGGCATAAATCCAAGGGCCTTAATCAGTTGCGCAGTCACAGGGTCATAGCTTCCGGCCCTGATGAAGATGATGTAGAACTGCGAAAGATCAAGCAACGCTACGATGGCCGCAAGCCCACCGGCAATCCACACCCCCTGTCTCGGCGTCTTCCCCCATCGGCACCCCAGTGCCACGATACCACCGGCAGCCAGGATGCGCAGCGGCGTGTCTAGGAACAGAACCAGACGAAGGTTCATCAGGGGCAAACAGCTAAACACCGCCACGCCTGTCACCAACAGGGCGCACAGTGCGTATCGATCGTGCTCTATGAACCCATTTTTCGCCTTCACACCAGGAATCGCCATCAGCATGACAACCGGCGAGATCAACAGAAAATCTACAAGATAACGGAACCACGGGCCACGTTGATAGGCCAGCGCATATGGAATGATGTGCTGCATATGGGAGTACGTAGCATACGTGGCATACAGCACACGGAACGACCCCGCCACATGCACCATGACGCCCAATGCTGCCAGCGGTGGCAAGATGACGGCGGCAGCCAAACCACCAAGTCCATGGCTCCCGCGATGTCCCCCTTTGATGAAGAACAACAGCAGCAAAAGCGGGTAGATGAACAGCATCGATTCTTTCGTCATAAACCCCAGAAAAAGGATGACGCTCAGCATGAGTGCATCGCGCCCCCGACGTTTCTCAAGAAAGCAGTCCAGGCTCCAGAGGGCCAATATCACCAGAGCCGCAAATCCGGAATCCTGGAGCGCACGTCGTGAAAGCCCCATCGCCAGCGGAGACACGCCGCAGAGTAGACCCGCAACAACCATTCCAGCCGTGCCGCGCATCCAGCGCCGTGCCAACAGCAGGCTGGCCAGCAACAGGAGTAGTCCTCCTGCAAAAGAGACCAGGGCAAACCCAAATGGCGTGTATTCTCCCAGAACATGACAGCACGCCGCGCCGACACCGATGAACGCAACGCGAAACGGCAGCGGTCCCTGCCTGAGATATTCGTCATTCGCCCAACCGGCAACGACCGCTCTCAGTCCTGCCACCCCCTCCTGTCCCAACACCGCGCCATAGTATGTGTAGATGCTCTCGTCGAACCCATTGAGCTCCGGCGGACCGAATCGGGATAGGGAGAGCCCTCACGGGCTCTCTCCTCCCACAACACCTGGCATACGGATCACGTACCAAGGCGTTTCCGTTACACGTTTATATGGAGCAAGGGTAATCCTAAATTGACGAAATATCGAGTGGTGAGTGC
>JABMPJ010000081.1 GCA_013203785.1 Lentisphaerota bacterium
ATGATCGGAAGTAGGGGCCGGAGGGCTTCCCCGGCGCCGACGTGCCTGACGATCCGGCACGCCGCTACGCCTGACCGATGATGCGTTGCCTATATGGCGATTGCGCACCACTCCGGCCATCTCAGATGAAATATCCCTGGCGAACGGCCAAGTAGCACGATCGGTGACTATCCATCCGTCTAAACTTCTGCTATGGTGGATGGTTTTGAGAGATCGGACTGAACTAGAAAGAGTGTAAAGAAGATGAAGCAGAGCGAGACAAAACCGAGCCAGTTGATCTATGAATTTGCCGATCATTACGCAGAGAAGGCAACAAACGGCAACACCATTAATCCAGCCCTATACACCCAGTATGATGTCAAACGTGGCCTGCGCCACGCCGATGGTACCGGCGTGCTGGTCGGCCTGACCAATATCGGCAACGCCCACGGCTACGTGGTGGACGAACACGAGAAGACACCTTCCGAAGGGCGCCTCTCCTACCGCGGCTACAGCGTGGGCGATTTGATCACCGGCTACGCCCAAGAAAAACGCTTCGGTTTTGAGGAGGTCTGCTACCTCCTTCTCCTGGGCGATCTCCCCACAAAAAAACAGCTCGCCGAGTTCACCCGGGTCCTGGGCGACAACCGCACGCTCCCGAAGAACTTCACTGAAGACGTGATTATGAAGCGTCCGAGTAGTGATATCATGAACAAGCTCGCGCGCAGCGTCCTCGTGTCCTACTCGTTTGATGATTATCCCGACGACATTTCCATCCCAAATATTCTACGCCAAGGCATTCGCCTCCTGGCACGCGTGCCCGCTATGGCTGCCTACGGCTATCAGGCCCTGGCCCACTACTTCGAAGGGCAGAGCCTCTATCTGCACGCTCCAGACCCCGCCCTGAGTACAGCGGAGAACTTTCTCCGGATGATACGCAGCGATGGCGAGTACACCCGTCTCGAGGCGGAGTTGCTGGATATGGCCCTGATCCTGCACGCGGAGCACGGTGGTGGCAATAACTCAAGCTTTACGGTTCATGTGGTGGCGTCCACCGACACAGATATCTACTCTGTGATGGCCGCCGCGATCGGCTCGTTGAAGGGGCCCAAGCATGGTGGCGCCAATATCCGTGTGCGCGAAATGGTCGAAGAGATGAAGGCCACGATCGACTGGCGCAACAAGGATGCCGTACAGACCTACCTGACCGCGGTGGTCGAGAAACGGGCGTATGACAAGAGCGGACTCATTTACGGAATGGGACATGCGATCTACACCCTCTCCGATCCCCGCGCCGTCCTGCTCAAGAACAAGGCACGCGAACTGGCGGAAGCCACCGATCGCATGGATAATTTCAACCTCTACGATATGATCGAAGCCCTCGCACCATCCGTGCTGGGCGCAAAGAAGGGCCGCACGGCACCGATCTGCGCCAACGTCGACCTCTACTCCGGTCTCGTATACGACATGCTCGGCATCCCGCCCTCGCTCTATACACCCATCTTCGCGATGTCGCGCATGGCGGGATGGTGCGCCCATCTGCTCGAGGAGCGGGTCAGCGGCGGCAAGATTATCCGACCGGCCAATAAGAACCTGAAGCCGCCAGCCACCTATACCCCCCTCGCCAACCGCTAACTCAGTGCTCAGTGAGCCGGTGCAGCGTTCATGCGCTGTAGCCGGTCCAGTCGAGCCATGAGAAGAGGGATCAGTCGCTCCGTCGGGAGGGCACGCGCCGGGTGGTGGAGACGCAGGTCCGGGTGGTCGCGGATGACCGCCTCGCAGATCCGGTCGATGTCGCCGTCCACCCCACTGTGCCGTCCCGGCTGTAGAAAGAGCCGCACCAGCACAACATCCGTGCGACCGGCAACAGCCAGCTCGCTCAAAGCCGCCCGCAGGAGCGGTTCATTGAAGTCATAGGCCTCGCCGTCACGGCGCTCCATGGAGGCGACCACGACACCGGAGACCGTGTCGTTCAGTTCGTGAGCCATGCGACTCCCTACCTCATTGCGGGCTTCGGCCGCAGCGCGTTCAGGGCTGCCATGGTCGACCACCACCACGATGGGACGGGTCAGCTGTTCGCGATGCACTGTGGCTCGTACGCCGTCGGCCAATATCCTGACCATTCCGCCTGGGACCGTTTCATCCTCTGAGAGCAACCCATCCCCCAGCAGGAACGTCGTGTCCGCAAAAGCCAACGCCGCCGCTTCCACCGCAGCCTGCGTCTTGCGGTAGACCGCCCCGCCTGTCGCGAGCATGAGTGGCAAGACGAGGATACGTTGAAGGTTCGCCGAACGGCCACACTCCTCTAGTAGGGGGGTGAGCAGTGGAACCGAGCACTGCTCCAGCTCTGCCAGGTCAATCCGGTCGCTGTGCGCCAGGGAGGTCGCCTGCACGGTCAGGCCCGCCGCCGCTCCGAGCTCTCGCGCCAGCTTTCGAGTGAATAGCGCCGCCTCAGCGCGGATGGAGCCGTTGTCCACCAGGATGCAAATGGTATGCTGTACGTTCTCCAAGATAGTCCCCCCGACTCACCACGACCCTACCCTACGAATGTGGCACGCTATTGGCAACTCTGGAGGCATGGTCTTTCCCTTTGGCCTGCTTCGGTCTCCGGACGCGACAAAGCGCGTCCCTCCAGGGCGGGAACATCTGAGCACTGCCGTATACGGGTGCACTCGAGGGCCACGGTCTCTCGTGGCCGGGCCAAGGATGGGCCACAAGGAAAGACCATGACTCTGGAGGGAGGCACTCCCTTTCCCCTTGATCATGCTAAGGGGCAACGCTACTGTCCCATTCCGCAACCCAGCGCACAGAAAGGACTCCCATGCCACAGGGCCGTATCTATACCAAGGGCGGTGACGCCGGTGACACCAGCCTGCTGGGCGGGGAGCGAGTGCGTAAGGATAGCCTACGTACCGAGACCTACGGCACGATCGATGAGCTCGGATCCTGGTTGGGGGTGGTGGCCGCTGAACTTGGTGGCCACGAGCTGGCCCGGGAGCTCAACGGGATACAGGGCCAGCTCCTCGAAGTGGGCGCGCGGTTGGCGAGCACCGAGCTGGCGGCCCAAGCCTATGGCCTAAACCCGCCGGGGGAGGCCCAGACCGCGGCGCTTGAGGTCTCGATGGACCGCCTACTTGACCGACTGCCTCCCCAGACAGGCTTCATACTTCCCGGCGGCAGCCGCGCAGCCGCCTCGGCCCACGTGGCGCGCACGGTCTGTCGGCGTGCCGAGCGCCGCTTGATCTCGCTCCTGGCGGAGGTCGACGAAGCCGACCTACGCCAAATCCTGGTCTACATCAACCGCCTCTCCGACTATCTTTACGCCGTTGCACGGGCCTGCAATCAACTTAGCGGGCTCGATGATGTACCGTGGCAGCGTGAGAAGGCGGAAGGCGAGTAGGCGCCAACGCCAGGCAGGAAGAGGAGCATCGGCACCATGTGGGTACGGCGAACGCTTCAGTATGTTCTGATCGTCCTGCTTGCCAGCATGCTCTTCGGATGGGCCTCTCATCCGGCGTCTTCCAAGGCCTGGGTAATTCTCTTTATCGCCCTCTTCCTCCCCCTCGGGCTGTTCCTGTGGCGATTCTGCGTTCACGCCTGCCACCGCGTCCTGGGCCCAGGTCGCGGCGTGCTTAGCCTTCGCAATGCACCACAGATTGGAACTGACGCAGCAGCCTGAAACTGCTAATGTTACACGACACAGTAGGTACCGAGCGGCCCTATGGACATCAATCATACAGACGACAATCTGGATCTTTTTGACTCTGTTCCCGATGGAGTCTTCATCGAGTCCGTCGACGGGTATGTCCTCTATGCCAACGCGGCTGCCTGTGCTTTGCACGGGCTCAGCCAGGAGGAGTTGATCGGGAAACATGTCACCGAACTGGTCCCACCCGACGTCAAAGATGCTGTAAGAGCCCGCTTTCCGAAATGGATTTCAGGGGAACTCACCGAATTCCACGGTTTTAGCCGGCAGGCGGGCGGGAAGAGTGTGCGGGTCTGCATTCGGGGCCAGCGCATGGAGTTTCGAGGAGAGCCGGCGTTGCTCCTGCTCGTGCGCGAGGAGCGGGCACGCTACGAGGCGGAACGGGCTCTTCAGGAGAGTGAGACGCGTTTTCGACAGCTTGTCGAACATGCCCCCGAAGCGATCGTCTTGGTTGACATGGAAACCGGCTGCTTCGCCGAAGTCAACGCCAACGCAGAGAAACTCTATGGACTCAGTCGGGAGCAGCTTCTCAGAATGGGCCCGGCCGAGTTGAGCCCCCCGCGGCAGCCCGATGGCAGCTCCAGCGAGGAGAAGGCCCGTGAATACCTGCGCCGGGCCGCCCAAGGCGAGCTCATCTCAATCGAGTGGACCCATCTCAACGCCGCCGGGGACGAAGTACCGTGCGAGGTCCGTCTCCTCGCCCTCAATTGGGGCGACAAAACCATGATGCGGGCCAGCGTGATTGACGTCACCGACCGCAAGCGGACCCAGGAGCGGGAGGCCAAAATGCGACAACAGCTCGCACGCGCGCGTCGACTCGAGTCCGTTGCCCTGCTCGCAGGCGGGGTGGCTCACGACCTCAACAATATCCTCGGCCCCTTGGTCGGCTACCCCGACCTACTCCTGGATGACCTCGCGGATGACTCCCCCCTGCGACAACCTCTGGTGGACATGCGCAACGCCGCGCGTCGGGCCTCCGATGTCATTATGGAGTTGCTCACCCTCGCCCGCCAAGGCGATGCCAATCTCGCTCCCCTCGCGCTCGACAGACTCGTCAGCGAACTGATTGCCTCCCCCGAGCTGGCCCGTCACCGTGCCAACCGGCCCGAGGTGGAGGTCGTCACACACCTTGAATCCGGTCTCCCTCTGATCCAGGGCCAACACGCCTCTCTGATGCGGCTTCTCATGAATCTGGTCTTAAATGCTCTGGAGGCCATGCCGCAGGGAGGCCGCCTTGATGTCTCGCTGACACAGCAGATTCTCGAACAATCCCACCCCGGATTCGACATGGTCCCGCCAGGCCATTACGTCGTCCTGGCAGTGAAAGATAACGGCGAAGGAATCGATCCGGCCAAAGTGGAACAGATTTTCGACCCCTTCTACTCCACGCGTAATCGCAAGGGGCGGGTTAGTGGCCTCGGGCTCGCCGTAGCCTATGGGATTGTCCACGACAACGGCGGCTACATCGATGTGACCAGCCAACCCGGTCGGGGAGCCTGTTTCGCGACCTACCTGCCGGCCACCGATAACGGTCCCGCACCCGACCCAGAGCAGACCGCCATTCCGACTGGATTAGGCAGTATCCTGGTGGTAGACGACGTGGAAGAACAGCGCCAGCTGGCCTGCCTCCTCCTACGCCACCTCGGCTACACGACCGAGGCCGTTCCAGACGGACACGCGGCTGTGGAACGTGTGATGGAGACGCCCTTCGATCTCATCCTCCTCGACATGGTCATGGAGGATGACTTCGACGGGCTCGATACCTTTCGTGCCCTGCGCGAGCTACGGCCCGGTCTCGCCTGTCTTATTGTCAGCGGTTATGCCGAATCTGACCGCATCAGAGAGGCCGTCGCCCTTGGCGCTGGCCCCTGCCTGCCCAAACCCTATACGCTATCCGAGCTGGCCCAGGCGATCAGCGCAGCCCTGCCGCAAGAGACGGTCTAACAAATCCCTATTGCATTACCGGCCCGGCCCATATACTATCCCACGCTTCACAAAAGAGACGGGTACCCGTAGCTCAATTGGATAGAGCACCTGACTACGGATCAGGAGGTTGGGGGTTCGAGCCCCTCC
>JABMPJ010000082.1 GCA_013203785.1 Lentisphaerota bacterium
CCGAATGAGATTACGTTCCGTCTTGGTCACGCGTCTGTAAGCCAATGTCTCCTCCATGTGTTCGTAGCACACGAAGAACATAACTTACCGCGTGACCTTCTTCATTCCTCAAGTGTTGCGCTGGCTACTCGCGCGCGGGTCAAAGAACAACCACGGCCTCCATCGCTCATGACAATGAGAGTATTTTCTGATTGTTTCTGTCAGAAAAAGAAGGTAGTTTATCTGACGTAATGGCCAGGCCTAAAACACATAACAGTACAGCGGACCGCATCCGCAGGCGTGTCGGAAAGGCCGGTCCCGACACGGTATTCCACGCGGGCCGGTTCCTTGACATCGAAACACGTACCGCAGTAGACAAGGCACTGTCCCGACTGGTCGCCTCCGGATTCCTTCAGCGGTTGGCTCGGGGCCTCTACTACCGGCCTAAGACACACCCCGTACTGGGAGATATGCTGCCGCCCGTGGAGGCCGTAGCCAAAGCCCTGGCCGACCGCGATCATGTGAAGCTCCAACCGTTCGGCGGCTATGCCGCCAACCTTTTGCGTCTCTCTGAACAGGTCCCGGCCCGTGTGGTTTTTCTGACCGACGGTAAATCTCGCAAGATTCACTATGGGAACCAGACCATCGAACTGCGGCAATCCTCGCCAAGGATGATGGCCGCTGCGGGGCGGATGACGGGCCTGGTCATCGCGGGACTCCGCTACGTCGGCAAGGCCAACATCACACAGGAGAGGGTCGCCCATCTCCGCAAACTGCTCTCGCCAGCGGATCGCCGCCGGTTGCTTGAGGATATCACCCTTGCGCCGGCATGGATGCACTCCTTCTTCAGAGTTATCGCCCGGGAGGAGGAGACCTCGTGAAGTCCTTTGCCCTGCTCCCGGCTGAAGAGCGCGCCCTCTACTGGCGGAACTATGCCAACCGTACCGGTGTGCCAGAGTTCATTGTCGAGAAGGACTTCTGGGTCTGCTGGTTGCTCTGCCATATTTTCGCTACGCGCCAGCTTGGGGCGGAGTGCGTGTTCAAGGGCGGTACGTCTCTATCCAAGGTGTTCGGCGCTATCGATCGCTTCTCGGAGGACATCGATCTGGGGCTTACACCCGCCTCGCTCGGATGGGAGGAAGCCGACTTGGACGACGCGCCCTCAAATTCCCAGCGCCAGAAGCGCAACAAGCAGCTCCAGGCCGATTGTGCTGCCGCAGTGAACGTGCGTTTTATGCCTGAGTTGGAAGCCGTCGTTACTTCTGTCTTGGGGGACCATCCCGAAACAGGCCCATGGTTGAGTTTTGAGCTCGATGCGGTATCCCAATCCCCGGTGATCCTGTTTCCCTACCCGCGAGCGGTCCAGCCAGGCTCCTACATTCCTCCCCTCGTCAAAATGGAGTTCGGATCGCTCACGGACCAACGTCCCACCGGCACACACATGATCACGCCCCTTGTCGCCGACCTTGCGCCCGATGCCTTCGACGATTTCCGTGCCGAGGTGGTCGCCCTAGAGATCGAACGCACGTTCTGGGAAAAGGCCACCATCCTGCACGCCGAATACCACCGCCCGGCCGCTCAGCCGCTCCGCGACCGGTTCGCCCGGCACTACGCCGACTCCGCATCCCTCTGGAAGCACCCCTGTGGTCGCGCCGCCGCCAGCCGACTTGACTTGCTTGAGCGAGTCCGCCTTCACAAGAGCCGATTCTTCGCCTCAAGCTGGGCGCACTACGATACGGCGGTTCCCGGCACGCTGCGCCTCGCACCCCCCGACGCTCGTCTCCCCGCGTTGCGCCGCGACTACGCCGCCATGCAGCCCATGTTTCTGTCGCCGCCACCGGATTTCGAGGCCATAATTGCGACACTGCACGAAGCCGAGGGAATAATCAACGGGAATCACCCCTGATATCTGGGATACGGAGATGAAAAGAAATATGACTAGAATGGGCGCTGAACGCCGCTTTACTGCCGTGGCTCTGCTAGCGGTTATGATGTTTGTGGGAGGCACGGGGCTGTGCGAGGAGGCTGCATCGACTACGCTTCACATCACTCCGAAGATTGGGGTGTCCATGTACACGGGACTCGCAGGCGTAGAAGTCCAGTGGTCACATGTCGCGATTACGGCGGGCTATTTCCCCAATCCTGATGCCCGCCCTCTCGGGCTCAAGTACTACTTCAGGCCGGATGGGAGCAGTTGGTATCTCGGCGGATTCGTGGCGGCGGATGCTTATGGCGGGGGCGGCGGGTACCGATGGTGGTCGAGCCGATATAGCTTCAGTCTCGGCACTGGAATAATGGACATCGACAACGGTGCCAATATCGATGGACTACTCCCACTGATTGACATGGGGTTCGGTGTCTCTTTCTGAGGGAGCAGCAGGCGGCGCGAGCGAAGACCGCCATGTGAGCGGTCGGGAGTGAGCCCTTCGTGAGTGATATCCAGACACGGCTGGACATCCGCCCCGCTTGTCCTTCGTAGCCCGAAGAGCGCAGTAGGAGTCATCGCCACATCGACGGGGATGCCGACCGTCACATGCTTCGCGAATCCCGAGTTCCTTACACCACCAATTCCGGCCCTAAAACCGACCGGATCGGCAACGCTCCCCAGGGAGCTAACAGACTGATAGTCAACGATTCGGATCGGTCCGAGCCCAATCACACTGTCGTCGACAGAACGATGCTACAGCTCCGTTCCCGTCTTCAATACGTTGAGGTACTCAGTGTAGACAAAGGTACGGTCACGCTTCCTGCCGGAGGTCTCTGTTAGCACTCCGACATTGACCAGCGCATGCACCGCTTTGGTCGCAGTGGGTCGTGTTGTGTCCAGCAGTTCCATGATGTTCGCGACTGTCAGCATGGGATGCTCAGGAAGCCGTTCGAACAGACGCGCCGCCATCATGGAACCATCTGGAACCGCCAACATTCGTCCCCGATCACGGGTAACAAGCGCAAACAGTTCACGGGCACTATCAATCGCCTCCTCTGCAACGGTGCCGACACCATCTAGAAAGAACCCCAGCCAGCCTTCCCAATCACCATCGGTTCGGACCGCCGACAAACGACGATAGTACTCGTCGCGGTGGCGCTTGAAGAAGAGGCTAAGATAAAGCAGCGGCGCAGAGAGTAGCGCCGAGTGCTCTAGCAGAAGAGCGATCATCAGTCTGCCCACGCGTCCGTTGCCATCCAGATAGGGATGAATGCTCTCAAACTGCACGTGCAGCAGCCCGATGCGCAGCAAAGGTGGCAGGTCATCCTCCGCGTGCATATACTTCTCAAGCGCTGACAACGCTTCAGGTACCCGCTGAGGTGGTGGCGGGACAAAGGCCGCGTTCCCTGGTCGTGTCCCCCCGATCCAGTTCTGACTTCGCCTTATTTCTCCGGGCAACTTCTCCCCACCGCGAACGCCGTGCATGAGCCTGGCATGGACTTGATTGAGAAGCCGTACAGACAAGGGAAGACCACCGTCCTTCCTTCCCATTTCCTCACGCGCAAATCTGACCGCATCCAGGTAGTTGCATACCTCCTGAACATCAGGGCGCGCCGCGGATTGTGACCCTCCAGCCTCGTGCGCCAACAGGTCCGTCAGAGTTGCCTGTGTGCCCTCGATCTGCGAGGAGACAACGGCCTCTTTGCGGACAAATCCATACACAAACCAATCGAGCGACGGAACCATCTCACCGGCCAAATCAAGTCGGCGGAGACTGGCTTCGGCCCTCCGCAACAGTTCAAGTTGCTCATCGGTCAGCGATAGGACCGGATGAACCGGTGGCAGTGGATGCGGAATAAACGCCGCCACCTCTTCGCCTGCCACCGATGTACGTTCGTACTGACCTGTTGTCCGTTTCATCTTCACCCCTCCGGAAACGAAAGGATCTTTTACTAGTAAGCATAGAAAGTAAAGACATCTTTCTCAATGGTGTGCAGTTCGAAAGGTTTCTTTCCTGTCATCTCATACTCCAAGCGCCTGCAACTGTAAGGAGTGAGAGATTTACAGATGAAATACGGCAGAACATCTTGAGACCGTCAGGTGGGTGGGGAGTATCAGAGCAACAGTGTTGGTCGTTGAGGATCGCTTGCCAAGGCACAGCTCTTGGGCGTTCTTCTCGACGAGGGGTCTACAAACGCCTGTAAACTCGTACTTTAAGGAATCATGTGACCAAACGATATGGCCGGATGTGGCCACTCTGTTGGCCACAGCCAGGCCGTATCGGGGGGGGGGGACGCTATCCAGCGCCAAGAGCACGTTCGCCCTTCTCGGTGAGCCGGTACTTCTGTAGACGGCTGTTAGGCTTGTTGGGGATCGTGTACCGGATCAGGTCGTCGGCAAGAAGGTGCCGGACCGTTTCATCGAGATGACGGTACGTCTTGCTCCTTCCGAGAGCGTTCGCAATTCCTTTCTTGGACAGCTCGTCTGCTGACAAGATGACCAAAACCTTCTGGCGAAGTGACTGCCCCCCTGGCTCTACCCCCGACTCTATCCCTGACTCTACCCTTGGGGGAGTGTCGGTCGGCGCTTTCGAGAAAATGACGGTGAAGCCGCCGCCTTGGTTCTCGATCTTCGGTGGCGGAAGACCGGCTTCTTTGCAGGCGTCGTCCATACGTCCGATGCCGCTATCCGCCCCGCGTGTCCTTCGTAGCCCGCAGAGCGCAGTAGGAGCCATCCCCACATCGACGGGGATGCCGACTGTCACATGCTTCGAGAATCCCGAGTTCCTTACACCACCAATTCAGATCCAGAACCCGGCTCGCTAATCCTCGGCAACACGCGTCCCTGGGAACTAACAGACTGATAATCAATGATTTAGATCGGTCCGACCCCACCCACACTCGACCCGATAAGAAAGGGGTTGCGTTATCAGGACCTTGCGCGTATTGTCCTGACACGAATAATAGCAACTATTTGTGTCAGGAGTACGATGATAAACCCACTGCAAAGCGTTGACAAGTCAGTTGTTGCAAGCATACGTGGACACGGTAAGGGGTGGGTCTTTACTCCAAGTAATTTCAAAGGCTTGGGAAGCCGTGATGCCATCGCATCTGCGTTGAAGCGCCACAAGCAGTTGGGGCTGATCCGTCGACTGGGCCATGGTTTGTACGATTATCCGAAGACGCATCCAACTCTAGGCGTGTTGGAGCCGCCGTTGGATATGGTGGCCAAGGCACTATCCGGGCATGCAGCGATCCGCCTACAGCCTTCCGGAGCATATGCGGCCAATCTGCTGGGGCTCTCCACGCAGGTGCCGATGCGAGTTGTCTACTTGACGGATGGCCCATCGCGGATGGTTCAAGTTGGCAACCGGAAAATCATTCTGAAGAATACCACGCCTCGCAACATGGCAACGGCTGGAAAGGTTAGCGGGTTGGTGATCCAGGCTTTGCGATATCTTGGCCGACAGCATGTTGATCAAGCGGTAATTACCAGACTTGACCGGCGTTTAGATGATGCCGCCCGGCTACAACTGATGAAAGACATCCGCTATGCTCCAGCTTGGATAGCCGACATCGTACGAGAACTCGCGGGTCAGGATATCAGGAGGTAAACCAAGGATGAGCTCGCGCACCCCGAAAACGAAGGTGGGCCGCCGCTATCAGACACCCGCAACTCTGGAGAGCGACTTTCAGTCTGGATCACATCGACGTGTCCTGAAGAACCTAAAAGGTATTAAGCAGAAGAGCGAAATGGACAGGGCTGAGTACGATGCGCTGGTGCGAGTGCAGAGCGCGTATCTTGAGAGGACGGAGCAGGACACTCGCTTCACGGCGGAGTTGATCCGTAAGATGCACAAAGACTGGCTCGGAGCGCTCTATCCGTGGGCGGGCAAGTACCGTACGGTCGAACTCGCCAAGGCTGGGTTTTCATGGCCTCCCGCCTATCTGATCGATAAAAACATGAAGGATTTCGAGGCAGGGCTTCTTGCGGACAAGACGCCCTGCCTGCAAGGAAGGCCTGATCGTGTCTTCAACGACGTTGCGGAAGTACACGCTGAGATACTGTTGATTCATCCGTTTCGGGAGGGGAACGGACGCTTGGCACGCTGGCTGGCCGAGCTCATGATCCTACAGGCCGGACTGCCGTTGCCTGTGTATCATTTCACGGGGCGGGGTTCAGTGAAAGAGCGAACGCGATATCTGAATGCTGTTAAGAGAGGCTACGTGAAGGACTATCAGCCTTTGGCTGACTTCTTTGCCGATGCGGTTGAGCGGGGGCGCTTGGCCGAGGCTAACCGAACATGAACCCCCTCGAATGCAGACGACTCACGAGCATTGAACCCAATCAACTGACATGCAGCCTTACGGTCTCGAAGATGCACATTCGTTTTCAATAACGTACCCATAGTCAAAATAGTAGCTGATTGAGTCATGAAAAGAAACTGTGGATTTCACAACCGGATTTCACAACACAGAACTTGAATCTCCGCCCCCCCGCATGTCAAGGCACGCCTCACCCCGCGGGGCGATTCTGCGGAGGAGCTGTAAGCGACGAACGCAGAGAGGGTTGCGGCATTTCCGCTGAGGGAGCGTAAGCGGACGAAGGCGGAAAGCGCCGGGGGAAGTGGTTGCGGACTGGTTGCGGAGTGGCCGCGTCGACTTGGGCCGGTGCGCGCCCCCCGCCGCCGCTGCGCAGCGGCGGCGGGGGGCGCACGCGACACGGCCGGTCGGCAGTCAGTCCTATTTCGTTTCGGCGATGCGTCGTTCGAGTTCGCTAACGCAGAGCTGAAGGCCGGCGACCTTCTGGATGATCCAGCCCTGGAAGGCGAGATCGCGCTTGCCTTCATGTTCGGGATGGGCCTCGACGAGTTCGGCATAGTGCCTGTCGAACTCGATCATGAGTTCGTCCGCCTTCGCTTCGGAGACTGCCGGATCGAAGCTACGGCGCGACAGGTCTGATTTCTCGTCGACTTTGTCGCCGATGGGATCGGTATGGTTTTCAAGTTTCATGTTCTTTCCTCAGCATCGAAGTGTAGCGATGATGCGCTTTGTACGCAACGTAGTGGCGTGCTTTTCCTGCATTCCGCGACAGCGGGATGGAGCGATGCATGGATCCGCCGTCGCCCGTTGGGCTATGGCGGGACAGGCCTCAGTATGCTGGCCGGCAGCGCCGTAGGCGGTGGCGGACAAGGGAGGGAGAAGCCGGTCACCAGAGCGAAGCACGGTGACCGGCGGTGGGTTCCCCGAGCGCGCAAGCGCCTCGGGGGAAGTAGGGAACCCGCTGCAAGCTGCGCAAGCAAGCGGGCAGGCCGGGTTCTCTTTTCTCGCAGAGGTGGGGGGGTCCGGGGGGGAGGAGATACCTTTGTCCGGCACCGGTGCGAAGCACGGTGCTGGGCAAGTCTTTGCCTTTTTGCCGGCGGGGGCATGAGAGCGCAGGGCGGTGCTCGTGGACGCGAAGCGGACACGGTGCCGACCAAGCGAACAGGCCGGGCGGGCGGGGGATGTGGAGGCCCGGAGCGCGATAGCGCGGAGGGCTGGAACGG
>JABMPJ010000083.1 GCA_013203785.1 Lentisphaerota bacterium
CCGAATGAGATTACGTTCCGTCTTGGTCACGCGTCTGTAAGCCAATGTCTCCTCCATGTGTTCGTAGCACACGAAGAACATAACTTACCGCGTGACCTTCTTCATTCCTCAAGTGTTGCGCTGGCTACTCGCGCGCGGGCTTTGAGCTCGTTAGGTGTTGGCGTAAATACAAGACGTTCAGGGGGTTCTGAAGTAGAAACGCACGACCGTGCGCTCGGACCGTAGAAGCTAGGGCCTGGTTTCGAGTGCTTGGCTGGAACGGGCACGCCAGACGAGGAGGAGAACAAGGACCGCGAGGGGGAGCTCGTTCAACAGGGTGACGGCGTGCATGGGGCTAGTCACGCTCTGGGACCAATGTAGGCCGAAAAAGAGCTTAAGAGGTGCGGTGTAGCGGGTCGTGGAGGGCCACAACAGCATGACGCCGCGGCCCTCAGTGCAGAAATCCATCAGGATGTGCACGAGAGTGCAGCCTGCGCCCAGGGCGGCCCAGCGGAGGGCGTCGGTTCGCCGCAGGAGGTGGGCGGCGAGGCCGGCCAGCAACCCAATCACGACCCCGCTAAGAAGGCCGTGGGTAAGGTTGTTGTGATAACGCCCAAAATCGTGCAGCAGGAGGCCAAAGATCGAATCAAAGTCTGGGAGTATGGATAGGCCCATTACCAGGGCGAAAAAGAAGAGGCGACCGATGCGGCCGTCGCCGACGCGAAAGTAGCGGCGCACGGTCTCATGGATGGCGAGCCCCACGGAGAGATGGGCAATCGGAGAGGGCATCGCGGGGCTCCTGGATTGGTGTCTGCCGCCCTCAGGCCGTGCGAGCGGGTCGGCGGAAAACGATATTGAAAAAGAGGCCCGCCATGACGCGCTCGACCTTGGCCTCCACGCCGGGGGGGACCAGCTCGGTCGGAATGGGGTCCAGGAACATGGGATTCTGTTTGATCAGGAACTTCCCGAAGCGGGTCTCGACTCGCTCCGGTGCCATGCTCTCATCCATGATAGCGATGACGCCGTTGTCGCGCGTCACGCGCAGGATCTCGTCCATGGCCTGCTGGCGTCGGTCGCCGAACTGGTTGATGGCTCCGGTATGGACCACCGCGTCGAACGAGGCGTCGGGGTAGGGTAGCTGTAGAGCATCGCCCTGCTCGACCGTCACGGGGAGGCGTCGTCGCCGCACCAGCCTGGTGGCCGCGCGCACCATTTCGGGTGAAAGGTCCATGGCCGTGACGTGACCCCCTGGGCTGACCGCATCGCAGATGGGTCGAAGATTGCCGCCCAGTCCGGAGCAGTGGTCCAGCACACGGTCGCCCGGCTTGAGTCCAAGCGCGTCGATGATGCGGCGGCGTTCGGACGGAATCCAGATACGAACGGCCAGCGTAAGAATCACGAACTGGAAGTTGTAGCGCAGGGTCTCGCGGCAGATGCCCATGGTGGCTCCTTATTTGACGAGTCTCAAAACGTCCCGGAAGGCCGGGTGCTCGGCGGTGCGCATCAGTTCAAAAAGGATGGTTTCGACGCTGGTGACCCCGGCCCCTGCATCGCTGATCCTGCGTAGTGCCGTCGTGCAGGTGGAAGAGGTTCGCGAGGAGACCGCATCGGCGACGACCTCCACCTCAAAGCCCAGATCGAGCAGATCGCAGGCCGTCTGGTAGACACAGACGTGCGCCTCGATGCCTGCCAGGACAATCTGTCGGGGGTTGGTCTTCCTGAGTTCCTTCAGGAATGCGTCGCTGCCGCAGCAACTGAAGCTGCTCTTGGCGATGGGGGTTTGCTCTTTCATGAGCTCGGCCAGATTGGGAAGCGTGGGCCCCATTTTCTCCGGTATTTGCTCCATCCAAATAACAGGTACATGGAGGGCCTGCATGCCGCGCAGGAGCGTTTCCAGGTTGCGAAAAAGTGACTCCCGATTGTGCATCACCGAGGCCAGTTTGCCCTGCACGTCCACCAACACAAATGCCGTCTGCTTAATCTCAAACATCCCGTCCTCCGATTTGCTGCGAGTATGGCAAAAGCCCTCCTCACGCGCCAACAGCAAAAAGAAAGGAGCTTTCTGCGTGGCTCTCCAGATTGGGTGATGGAGTCACGCTTGTGGCAATGAATCTGTGTGTGAGGAAGTGGGTACGTGAGTGTGTGGGTCTTACCCATCCTCGACAACATTCTTGGGGTGTACGGTCAGGCCGATCAAGAGGCGTTCCTGTGGCCAGGCGATCACTTCTCCTTCGGTAGTGCGCCTCGTACGGCCTCGGCAAGCTGGCGGCGCGTCGGGAGGCGTCCCTTGAATTCGGCGGGCAGTTTGGTCTGCAGTTGATATTCGGCGACGCCGATGGGGTTGCTCTTGGTTTTCAGGGAAAACTCCACCTCGATGTCGTCCTTCTCGGCACAGAGAATGATGCCGATGGAGGGCTGGTCCTCCGGCCCCCGCTCCTTGTCATTAAGAAGATTGAGATAGAAATCCATCTTGCCGGCGTGTTCGGGCTCGAAGGATCCCACTTTCAGATCGAACGCCACCAGGGCCTTGAGGAAGCGGTGGTAGAAGAGCAGATCGACGAAATACTCCTTGCGGCCGAGGGCCAGGCGGTACTGACGACCGATAAAGCAGAATCCGTAGCCCAGCTCCAGGATGAAGCGTTGCAGGTGCGCGATCATCCGGTCTTCGAGATCCCGCTCCTTCACCTCGCGGTGGATGCCCAGGAACTCCAAGTTGTAGCGGCTCTTCAGCATTTCATCGGCCTGTTCGGCAAGATGCTCCGGCAGAGCCCTCTCGAAATTGTGCGTCTTCTTCTCCACAACGGCGCGTTCGTAGGCTTCGGCCTTGATCTGATTCAGCAGCACGTTGCGCGACCATCCGAATTGGGCGGTGGCGCGCAGGTAGTAGAGGCGGGCTGCGGGGTCAGACACCCGACCCAGCATGTACACGTGATGGCCCCAGGGAACCACAGCAACGAATTCTCGCACAGCTTGTGCGAGTTTCTCCGCATTCGCCTCCAAACCGGAAAACTCTCGCACAGCCTGTGCGAGAAACTCCGGTGCGGTGTGGACGGTATAGAGCTGCTTCATCCGCCACAGGTTCGCAGCGGAGAACCCCCGTACATCGGGAAACGCGGCCCGCAGGTCAGAGGCAAGCCGTTCGACCACGGCGTCACCCCATCCGGTATTACGCTGCTTCTCAACGATGCCCTGTCCGATGTCCCAGTAGAGCAAGATTAGTTCCTGATTCACGGCGCGGCCGGCACTCAAGCGCGCGTGCTGGATGCGCGCTTTCACTTCGGCGAGGAAAGCCGGGTATTCAGGATAGGATATGGACCGGCTCATGTTTGCACCGCCTTCACAATCATCTTGCCGAACTGGGCCTCGCCCCATGCAAAGTGAGCCATCGAAAGAGTGGCCGCTTTGGAACCAATCCGGACCATCCCTCACAGCATTCTGCTTAAACTCTCACCATAGGCAATTGGATGCAAGCCGCATTACTGGTGTTGCCTGTGTTGCACATGGTCTTTTCCTTTGGCTCCTCATGCACAACGGACAGGCGGGACGCCCGTCCATTCCTTCCAGATACGGCATGACGATGGTGTTGGAAGCGATCATTTCAGGTAGGTCTGGGCGTCCTCGCCCCGCCGGAAGCGCATGAACGAGTCAAAGGGAAAGACCATGCCAAAGAAGCATCCACGAGCTTTCACGCTTGATCTTCGCGGGGTGTCACGCGATGGTTCCGCCTTTTCGGAACGGTCAGCAGGCATAGAGGAGACGCACAGCCATGGAGACAGCCTCATACGATCCCACGCTCAGCTCAAAAGAAGTGCATAGCAGCATTTCGGCTCTGGGCGTCAAGAAGGCCAATACACGCATGTGGCAACTCTTTTGCCTCTCCACGTTGGCCGGTCTCTACATCGCGCTCGGTGCCCATGTCTATCTGGTCGCGCTACAGCAGGGCTTGGGCAAAATTGTGGGCGGCGCCGTGTTCAGCGTTGGACTCATCCTGGTGGTCATTGCCGGGGCAGAACTGTTCACGGGCAACCTGATTATGGTGGTGGGTGCCATCAGCAAGCATTTTCGTCGTCGTCGCCTCTTCCACAACTGGACCATCGTCTACATAGGCAACCTGTTTGGCTCGGTCATGACGGCCCTGTTAATATGGCACTCTGGACTGCTCGGTTCGGCCGGTCAGCTCAACGAGCTGGGTGCAGTGGCCCAGCGTGTAGCCGAAGCAAAACTGGCCATTCCATTCACCGAAGCGCTGATCCGCGGAGTCTTCTGCAACATCCTTGTCATCATGGCGATCATACTGGCCACGATCTCCAAGGATGTCATTTCCAAGATTTTCTGCTGTGTCTTCCCGATCATGACCTTTGTCGCCTGCGGGTTCGAGCACTGCGTGGCCAATATGTACCTTATTCCGCTCGGACTCTTTGCCAAAGGGGTTCCCTTGCTTGAGCAGGGTGTCATGTTTAGGAATGTGCTACCCGTGACACTGGGTAATATTCTGGGTGCTTTGTTTATTCTCTTCATTCACCCCAACCGGATTCGGCAGCTCGTCATGCTGTGGCAAGCGAAGCACCCTCGCAGACCGTCGGCTGCCTGAGGGAGGTGGCTCGTGCTACCCAAAGAGATCTGAGTCATATTCGCAGGGCGAAGATGGATCCTTTCGGCCTCGCTATTGATAGTCGAGTGCCGCGACGCGATTCCGATTCCGAAACGCAGATGCACGGTCGTGCGTTTCTACTTCAGAACCCCCTGAACGTCTTGTATTTACGCCAACACCTAACGAGCTCAAAGCGTGTCCTGTTCCCCTGTAGAGTTGGC